>JANNTE010000387.1:0-3167 GCA_031403365.1 Betaproteobacteria bacterium
GTCAGGTGTGCATCGGCCTGCGGAAACTTCTCGAACGTAAACCGCGGTATCTTGGTTACGACATAGTCGATGGTCGGCTCGAAAGAGGCGGGAGTGGCACCGCCGGTGATGTCATTTCTGAGCTCATCGAGAGTAAAGCCTACCGCGAGCTTGGCCGCAACTTTCGCGATTGGAAAGCCGGTGGCCTTCGAAGCCAGCGCGGACGAACGCGATACGCGTGGATTCATCTCGATGATGACCATGCGCCCGTCCTGTGGATTAATGCCGAACTGCACGTTGGAACCACCGGTATCGACGCCGATCTCGCGCAGGCAGGCGATCGAAGCATCGCGCATGATCTGATATTCCTTGTCGGTCAGCGTCTGCGCCGGAGCAACAGTGATCGAATCTCCGGTGTGGATGCCCATCGGGTCCAGATTCTCGATCGAACAAACGATAATGCAATTGTCCTTGTGGTCGCGCACCACCTCCATCTCGAACTCTTTCCAGCCGATCATCGACTCTTCGATGAGCAGTTCATGCGTCGGCGAAGCTTCCAGGCCACGCTCGCAGATGGCAACGAATTCCTCCTTGTTGTAAGCAATCCCGCCGCCGCTGCCGCCCATGGTGAACGACGGCCGGATGATAGTCGGGAAGCCGACCGTCGCCTGCACCTGAAATGCCTCTTCAAGACTGTGCGCGATGCCCGAGCGTGGACTTTCAAGTCCGATTCCGGTCATCGCGATCTTGAATTTTGCGCGGTCTTCGGCCTTGTCGATGGCATCCCGGGAAGCGCCGATCAATTCCACCTGGTATTTTTCCAGTACGCCGTGCCTGGCCAGATCCAGGGCGCAGTTGAGCGCGGTCTGCCCGCCCATGGTCGGCAACAAGGCATCCGGCCGCTGCACCGCGATTATTTTTTCCACCATCTGCCAGTTTATCGGCTCGATGTAGGTGACATCCGCCATTTCCGGGTCCGTCATGATTGTGGCCGGATTCGAATTCACCAGAATCACGCGGAACCCTTCTTCGCGCAATGCCTTGCACGCCTGCGCTCCGGAGTAATCGAATTCGCAGGCCTGACCGATGACGATCGGACCGGCGCCGATGATCAGAATGCTTTTGAGATCAGTTCGTTTAGGCATGATTCGTCGGGCGGGCGCTAGCGATGCGATTGCTCCATCGATTTGATGAACCTGTCGAACAGGTAATCGACATCATGCGGGCCGGGGCTTGCCTCCGGATGGCCCTGGAAACAAAATGCCGGCTTGTCGGTGCGGGCAAAGCCCTGCAGACTGCCATCGAATAGCGAGACATGCGTGACTCGCACGCTCGCCGGGAGTGTCGAGGCATCCACCGCGAATCCATGGTTCTGGCTGGTGATCATGACCCGGCCGGTGTCAAGGTCCTGCACCGGATGATTGGCCCCGTGATGCCCAAATTTCATCTTCAGCGTCCTGCCGCCGCTCGCAAGACCAAGCAACTGGTGACCGAGGCAGATTCCAAACGTCGGCACATTGGCATCCAGAACGGTTTTGATCGCGCGAATTGCATAATCGCAAGGCTCCGGGTCACCAGGGCCGTTCGACAGAAACACCCCGTCGGGTTTCAGCGCCAGTACTTCGCTTGCCGAAGTCTGCGCCGGCACGACCGTGATTCTGCAGGCGCGACTCGCGAGCATGCGCAGGATATTGTGCTTTACGCCGTAGTCGTAGGCGACAACGTGATGTTTCGGCGCAGGCGCCGGCGCGAAGCCCTGACCGAGCGCCCATTCGGATTGATTCCACGGATAAGGTTTGTCGCAACTTACGACTTTCGCGAGGTCCATGCCGGCCAGGCCGGGAAATGCGCGCGCTTGCTCGAGCGCAAAGGCCTCGTCTACGCGTCCACCCATCAGGCAGCCGCTTTGCGCTCCCTTGTCGCGCAAAATGCGTGTCAGTCTGCGCGTATCGATACCGGCAATCGACGGGATATTGTGCTCGCGCAGATACTCGGGCAGTCCCTGGGTCATGCGGAAATTGCTCGCCCGAATAGGCAGATCACGAATCACCAGTCCGGCGGCGAACACCTCATGCGACTCGGCGTCTTCTGGATTCACACCCACATTGCCGATATGAGGATAGGTGAGCGTGACGATCTGGCGGCAATACGAAGGGTCGGTCAGAATTTCCTGATAACCGGTCATGGCAGTGTTGAATACCACCTCTCCGGACGCATGGGTCTGCGCGCCGATCGAGACTCCGCGAAACACCGTGCCATCAGCAAGCGCAAGAATGGCGGGTTGACGATCGAGGGCAGGCAAGACGGGCTCCCGGGAAGGTGTTTCAAAACGGGTCCGAATCAGAGCTGTGTCGATTCGGGCCTGTACATGGAAAGCGGGAGAGGCGCGCACCTCCCCCGCTTTCATTTGGCCGGCGATTATAGATTAAGCGCCGGTAGCGATCAATGCGCGGCAGTGCCGCAGCCTGACCCGACGATCGGCGCGGCTGGCACGCGGTATCGCACTTCGCTCTTTGTCCACCTCTTGCCAGAGGCGATCCGAGCTACTGGCCATGCATCGTCAACACACCATCCCAGTCGGCGCCAGGCGGCCTCTTGAGATAGGCGTCGCAACGCTCGATATAGACACTGGCCGGACCGTCACGCGGATTGGCCGCCTGCGCGTCGCGGAAACTGCGCTGGGCGTTGGCCCATTCGCGGCGGCGGTAGCGCCGCAGTCCATCGCTGAATGCCTCCAGGGACCGCTGCAGGTTGGGGAAAGTTTCTTCGGTATGGTGGGTCAGCACCTCATGTATCGCGACCGGTATCGCCATGCCGCGCATTCGAATGAGGTCGATTTCACGAACCAGGGTCTTGTCCCTGAGTCGGGCGTATGTGTGGTTGCAAACAAGAATGGAGGTGCCGTAATACTTGTTGGCGCTTTCAAGCCGTTCGGCGAGGTTGACCCGATCTCCAATCACGGTGTACTCGAGACGCTTGAGCGAACCGATATTGCCTGCCACGACCTGGCCGGTGCTGATGCCGATGCCGATGCGTATCGGCTCGCCACCCTTGGCATGACGGCGTGCGTTCAGCTTGCGCAGCGCGACCATCATTTTGTTGCCTACCAGCACCGCGTTGTCGACGTCGTCGGTAGATCGCTGCACCGACCCGAACACGGCCATGATCATGTCGCCGATGTACTTGTC
>JANNTE010000388.1:0-12553 GCA_031403365.1 Betaproteobacteria bacterium
ATGCCGTACTTGGCCTGGCCGTTGGTCTTGGCCGGGATGTCAAGCGCGGGCAGCGACTTTCCGATGATCTCGTACTTGTCCGGATGTTTGAGCGTGATGCTTTTCAAATCGTCCGGGTAGGCAAACTTTCTGTCAATTTTCACCTTCTGCAGGATTTCGCCGTAGCCGATCGAACGGCCGGATGCCTTGTCGATGACCCGGCCCGCGCCGGCACGGCAGTCGGAGAATCTGGCATTGAGCAGTTTCGCGCCGGCTTCCACCAACACTATGCGTCCGGCCGCGCCCGCACGAGCGATGCGGTCGAATTCGGTGGTCACGCTGCCGCTGTTGACGGTGTAGGCGAGCCCGTAGATGCCGAAATTCTCCACGCTTTCCAGCGGCGTATCCAGGCGCACGTCTTCCCAGCGCACCTCCAGTTCCTCGGCAATCACCTGCGCCAGAGCGGTGCCGATATGCTGGCCCATCTCGGTCTTGACGATGTGCATGGTGGTGATGCCATCCGGTGTGATGGTGAACCAGATCGCAGGCGTAAAGCCGGGTGTGGCCGCGGCAGCAGCCGCGTTGCCGCTGGCAACCAGTCCGGGCAGGCCTATGCTTAAGAAACCGCTGCCGGCGATAAGCGTGGATCGCACCAGGAACTCGCGCCGGGTAACGCCATGCTCCGTCGTTTTTACTTCATTTAGGCTAGCCATGATGCGCGCCCTCCTTCTTCAATTGCGCGGCCCGCTGAACAGCCCCGACGATGCTTGAGTAGGTGGCGCAACGGCACAGGTTGCCGTTCATGTGCGCCACGATTTCCTCTTCGCTGGGACTGGAATTGACGGCCAGCAGCGCAGCGGCCTGCATGATTTGTCCAGACTGGCAGTAGCCGCACTGCGGCACCTGCGCTTCGATCCAGGCCTGCTGCACCGGATGCGCATCCGACGGATGCAAACCCTCAATCGTGGTGATGACGGCGCCTTCGGCGTCAGCCAGTTTGACCATGCAGGAACGCACCGGCTGGCCGTCCAGATGCACGGTGCAGGAGCCGCATAGACCCGCGCCGCAACCGAATTTGGTGCCGGTGAGTCGTAGGTCCTCGCGAATCACCCACAGCAGCGGGGTATCCGGAGGCGAATCGGTGAAATAACTTTGTCCATTGATGCTGAGCGTTGGCATGGCTTCAGAACCTCCTTGTATGGATTACGATTATGAGAATAATCCGAACGAACATCATTACTGGTCAATCCGGAATCGAGCGTCCGCCAGAACAAAACAATACGGCGAACTCTCATCCATCCCGGGCGCGAAGCTGCAAGGTCCATGCACGGACCGTGGTGAGTCCTTATTCATTTCGTGTCGGCGTGCTTCGACGCGGTGTCCAGCCTTCATGCGCGCTTGCCGCGCTACCTTTCACTTTTTCCGTAAGTATGATCCCGCAAGCGTTGAGATGGCGAGCACTTTGCATGCCACGTCAGATTTTCAGGGTTCGCCAGCGCAAACCGGGACAATACGGCGCGTTGTCCACATGGCGGCGGGAAAATCGGTCTCGAAGTGGTGCCGGCCAATCGCCCAACGCACTGGAGCCGTGCGTCGCGATTTCAAAATGTCATTTCGGCAGCGCGCTGCCCGAAGCTGTCTGCAAATAGCCACCGCGGCCAAGCGCATCTGCGCAAACGCAGCCCTATTTTCGGTGCAGACTCAGGGGGTGGTTCCTGCATTGGGCTCTGGCTGCAGCGACCGCCGCCGAGGGTTCAAATAGCGGTTCGCCTGCGTCACCAGCAAATCCAGAACGCAATAGAAACCGCCAACACAAAGCGGCGGATTGGCGCTGGTCAACGGCAGGCCGGGCACTTCGGGCAACCAGGCCCAATTGCCGATCCAGGTTCCGTACAACTCCATCAACAACGCAATCAGGAACATGGTCGCGTACAGCCGCCGGTTGCCGCCCAGTGCCATGCATGACAGGAAGAGCAACGCCAGTGCGGCACTGATGGTGTCGGTGGATGCGACAAAGGCGGCAACCCCGTAACCGGCGGCACTGCCGCACACCGCATGGACAGCCCAGAGGGGCAAACGTGGCGCGACGGCAAGGCCCAGCGAGAATAACAAGACGTGTCCCGGCGGCACGAACAACGGGATGTTATGCAGCCAGTAGGTGTACAGACCCCAGAGCAGGGAAAGACAGGCCTCCCCGAGCGTGGATATCACCAGGCAAAGCATCAAGGGCAATCGGAGTCGCTGGTCAACTCGTGTGAGCAGCATCAGAAACACGGCCCAGGTCCACAGACTGACGGCAATTTGCCCTGGAACACCGGCGAATTTGTCGACCGGCAAACCGATCACGACGCTCAGCAGCATGGTCGCGATCATCGGCCGCGACAACCTCAATGCTGGCGCAGGCAGGTGGGGGCCGGGACTGGCTAATCTCCCGCTTGGCTGGCATTCGCACTCAATTGCGCGCATGCGCAAGCCTCAGGCGGCCTTGCCGCTCGTCACCAGCGCCAGCACGTACTCCTCAAGCTTGAGAGCGTCGACATGAAATCTGCGGATACCGTCTGCCAGCTTGTCGGTCGCCATCGCATCTTCGTTGTGCAACCAACGGAAGATTCCTTCGTCGATGGCGACTCTTTCCGAGTCGCTGGTTTTTGCGGCATCGACCGACAGACGGCGTTCGAGCACGCCAGGCGTGGATTTCAACTGGTCCAGCAGATCCGGGCTGATGGTCAGCAAATCGCAACCGGCCAGACCGGTGATTTGTTCGACTTTGCGGAAACTGGCTCCCATGACCTGCGTCGGATAAGAAAACTTCTTGTAGTAGTTGTAAATGCGCGTTACGGATTGCACACCGGGATCGTCGGGGGGCGCGATGTCTTCGACCTTGCGCTCCTTCTTGTACCAGTCGTAAATGCGGCCCACGAAAGGCGAAATCAGCGTCACCCCGGCCTCCGCGCAGGCGAGCGCCTGCGCGAAGCTGAACAGCAAGGTGAGGTTGCAGTGGATGCCTTCGCGTTCGAGTTTCTCGGCGGCACGGATGCCTTCCCAGGTGCTGGCAAGCTTGATCAACACGCGCTCGCGCGCGACCCCGGCCTGCTCGTAAAGCGCGATAAATCGGTGCGCCTTGGCCACGCTTCCATCGGTGTCGAACGACAGCCTTGCATCGACTTCGGTGGAAACACGGCCTTCAATGTGCTTGAGAATTTCGCAGCCGAAATTCACCGCGAGCTTTTCCATCGCAGCCCCTGCCCTGGCCGCGCGGTCACCCCTGGCGCGCATGCCGGCAGCCAGCGCGTCTTCAACCAGCGCACGGTATTTCGGATTCGGTGCCGACTGATACAGCAGCGACGGATTGGTGGTTGCGTCGCGCGGCCGCAGCCTTGCGATTGCCTCGATATCACCCGTATCAGCGACGATTGTCGAGTAGTTTTTCAGGGATTCGAGCATATTCATGTAGTGCTCCTGGGAAGATCTGTCGTATTGGGACCGGCGCAGGCCGCTAAATTACCACGGCGCCGCCAACTGTCGCCGATTGGCGTCGTGCGTACTGACGAACTCGCTGCCTATAATGGTTCTTGTCGGAGATCAAGGAGCACCGCCCCATGTTGCGAAGTCTGTTTCAAGCCATAGAACAATTTCTCGGCCCTTCGCTGGAGGGCGTTGCAACGCTCGTCTACTGGGCAGGCGTGGTTTTGCTGGTGCATCGCATTGGCGCGCCGATTGTGCGCATCCGCATGGAAATGGTCTCGGCGCAGCTGAAACTGCAGGAAAGCGTGGTGATGGAATGTCCCTATTGCCATCGCGAAACTGTGGTGCACGATGCCCAGTGCGCATTCTGCCGCAAGAGTCTGGAACTGCCATTCACCGTGCGCGCGTGGCATTTCATGCGCTTGCGGCGCCAGCCGGCATGGTGGCGCTGGACGCGATGGTCCTGGGATGCCGTTGGCCTCCTGATCTTCCTCGCGCTTACGGTCTCCGCTTTCATTTCGCTGGACGCCTGGACGCCGGATGGCGCACTGCAGAAGCTGTTCGTCGGCATTGCGGCTTCCTGCTGGGTCGCCCTCAGCTGGCTGGTGGCGCGAGTGCTGGATCTCGGGGCAGGCGGCCCGGTTGCGCGGCTGCGTGACTCGGTGTTCGCGTTTGCAGTTACCGGCGTGCTCGCGCTGTCACTGCTGTTCGCAGTCGAATCCAGGCCAATCGAGGAAGTCGTGATACAACGCATTCCGGTTGGCGAAGGCGCGATTGCCCGCATTGATGATCAGCCGCTGACCCTGCCACAAGGCATGATCGGATTCGAGTATTTGCAGATCGACCACGAGCTGCTCGGCTATCACCGCATCGTTCCAATGGCGTTCCTGGGTTCGGAGCGGTTGGAGTTAAAGCACGCCGGACTGGAAAAGTGGTTCCTCGATAACCTGTGGAAACGCGCGCACGGTTACTCCGAGCGCGGGCTTTCGGTGCGCAGCCGGGTCGAGCAGTTCATCGTCGTTCCCAACAATGACTACGAAGTCGTCGAGCGCAACAAGCAGGTGTTTTTCCGGCCTGTTACGCAGCAAGACCAGGTCCGGGAGCCCTGACCCGGCCGTGTCAAACCGGCAAGTAAGCCGCGAAGTCCTTCTCCATTTTTTTCGGGTCGGCCTTCATGCCGGCAGCAACGCCCTGCGCCATCTCCCCGGCGTCCACATCCTCGGTGCCGGACTCCACAGCCTTCAGCGCCATCGCAGCAACATCGTTCGGATCGAGTTTGGCCATTTCAATGCCCTTCGCCATGTCGGTATCAACCGCGCCGGGGAAAATGCCAACGACCAGCGTTCCCTGTTTGGCAAGCTCCCCGCGCGCCGCTTGCGTCAGACTCCAGGCGGCTGCCTTCGATGCGCAATAGGTGCCAAGCATCGGCATGTTTACGCGGGAAACCAGCGAAAGCACGTTGACGATGGCTCCACCGCCGTTGGTTTTGAGCACCGGGCCGAAGGCGCGAGTCATGTGCAGAACGCCAAAGTAGTTGACATTCATCTCGCGGTGCGCGGCATCAAGCGAGCTTGCCGCGAGTGCACCGCTCATCCCGTTGGCTCCCGCGTTGTTGATGAGCAGCGATACGTCCTTGCATTTCGCCGCCGCGGCTCTGGCGTCGCCCTCACTAGTCACGTCGAGCTTGACCGCCTCGACCTTGCCGGGATTGGCCTTGACCAGATCTTCGACCCCCTTGATATCGCGCGCCGCCGCGTAAACCTTTTTCGCCCCCATGGCGAGAAGCGTTTTCACATAGGCGCGTCCAATGCCGCGGTTCGAACCGGTTACCAGCGCCACAGATCCTGCAATTTTCATTTTTTCCGTCTCCGTTGGAAGCACTAAACTAGATCAGCGATTGCGAATGCGTTTGATGTAGGCGGTGAATTCCGTTTCGAGCCTGCCGAGATCGCCGGTCAAGGAGGTGGGCACTTCCCCGGTATCCGCGTAGCGATTGCGAAACCGCTGGAGGAAAGTGATGAATTCCTTTTCGAGTTCTACAGGATCAGCGAACATGCTGTTCGAGGCCGTTGCTCCGACATCGATGTCCTCGGTGCCGGATTCCACGGCCTTGAGCGACGCATCTGCCACTTCGGCCGGCGCGATTTTTGCCATGTCGAAGCCCTTGGCCATGTCGGTATCCACCGCGCCGGGGAATACGCCCACGACCAGCGTGCCCTGCCCGGCCAGCTCCGAGCGCGTTGCCTGAGTGAGGCTCCAGGCCGCCGCCTTTGACGCGCTGTAAGTCCCGATAATCGGCATGTTCTCGCGCGCCACCACAGACAGAACATTGACCAGGGCACCGCCGCCGTTGGCTTTGAGAATCGGCGCAAAGGCGCGCGTCACCAGCAAAACGCCGAAATAATTCACATTCATCTCGCGAAACGCCGCGTCCGGAGTGGGCGCACCCAGCGCCGCGCTGACGCCATTGGCACCGGCATTGTTGATAAGCAAGGACACGTCCCTGCACTTGGCGGCGGCGGCTTTGACCTGGGTTTCCTGAGTCACGTCAAGCTGCACTGCCTCGACTTTACCGGGGCTGGCCTTGACCAGATCTTCGACGCCCTTGATATCGCGCGCCGCCGCGTAAACCTTCTTCGCTCCCATGGCGAGAAGCGCGTTCACATAGGCGCGTCCAATACCGCGGTTCGAACCGGTTACCAATGCCACTGATCCAGCGATCTTCATCTTCTATTGCCTCCCGTGGTCAATTCTGCAATCGCATTATCTCCAAGAGCCCGGCGCGGACCGACATCCAGCGGGGCAATGGCATCGAGCAGGGGCGAGTATAAGCGTGCGCGGGTCCAACAAAAAGCGCGGCGTAACGGTCAACAGCCTGGACTCCGCTTCCCGCTGGCGATGCTGGTAGCGCTCATCTTGTGATCGACCGGGCGGTGCTGCGCTGGGCGAGTGCCCGCTGTCGGGGTAAAGGCAGCAGCGAGCAGGCGCTATTCCGTCCCCTGATGCCGCATCTGAGTGCGGGCGACATTCTCTTCGTGGATCGTTTTGACTGCAGCTACTTCACGGAGGCGATGCTCGCTGAGCACGGCGTACATATTCTCACCCGGCAGCGTCACCGCCGCCGCACCGACTTTCGTCAAGGTCACCGCCCGGGGCATCGCAACCAACTGGTGAGCCGGCAACGCCCGCAGCGGCCCGGCTGGATGGATCAGGCGACCTATGCACGCATGCCCGAGCAGTTGAGCTTGCGTCAAACCGAGGTGGCAGGACGCGTCCGGGTCACGCCACCCTTACCGATGCGCACAGCGCGGCGCCACTCGATCTGGATGGGCTGTACCGACAGCGTTGGCAGGTGGAAGTCGATTTCGCCCGATCAAGGCGGTGACGGGCATGAATATCTTGCGGGCGAAGTCACCAACCATCATCGCCAAGGAGATTGCCGTTCACCTGCTGGCCTACAACATGGTGAGTGGCCTCATGGCGCACGCCGCGGCGGACGCGAAGGTGATCTCACGCGCCCTGAGCTTCAAGGCCACACTGCAACTGTCGTTGTCGTTGCAGCTACATCTGCGCTGAGCCGTCGGCCAGCGTGCCCAGATCATGAGTGCGCACCTGCTCGGGTCAATCGGCACGATGCAATTACCGATTCGGCCAGGACTTATCGAGCCGCGAGCGATAGAACGACGACCGGAAAACCATGCCCTGCTGAAAGTGTCTCGCCATGTCGCGCGCGCTGCAACCATCCGTGCACGTCGCGCTGGCGCTTAAGGTAAGTGCCATGAAATCCTGACCCTTTACCCCGACTTCCGACCCATAATTCATTCTCACCAGACCCACCGATTAAAACGCCGAGCTGGAACGATTTTCATCGGCGGCGAGAATTTGTGTCTCTCCACTACATCCAAAAGATCGCGCCGCCGACAACAGGGCTGGGGCTCTGTTTTTGTACTGTGCTTCCGTCACCCAAATATCCTTCCAGGTTATAGCCCCAGCATGCTGCGGAACCATCGGTCTTCAGGACACAGGTAAAGGCCCCGCCCGTGGCGAGCGTCGCCGAACCGGTAAGCCCGGTCACTGCTACCGGCGTATTTCTATTGGTTGTTGTGTCATCACCCAGTTGTCCCCGGGAGTTGCCGCCCCAACACGCCATGCTGCCATTTGTTCTGATGGCACAGCTATGCCCGCTCGCCGTACTGACTTCTGCTGCGTCTGTCAGTCCTGTAACAGTCACTGCAACCAGGCTGGGCGCATTACTCCCGTTACCGAGTTGACCATCGCCGTTGTCTCCCCAGCAGGCGACGCTGTTGTTCGCTCTTAGCGCGCAGGCATGGTAATTTCCTCCACTGCTCACCGAGACCGCGTCAGTCAAACCTGATACCGCCACCGGAGCCGAAGTCGGCACATAGGGACTCAATCCGTACACAATATCTCCCCAACAGGACACAGCCCCGCCCGCCGTGACCGCGCAGGTGCGGTCCCACCCCGCATTGAGCACCGATACGCCTGAGAGACCTGCAACTTCCACAGGTGAGTCGCTATCGGCTGGAGTGCCGTCGCCGAGCTGGCCAAGATGGTTTCGCCCCCAGCACGCCACGGTGCCGTTCGTTCTCAGAACACAGTTGTGCGTACGCCCTGCGCTCAATGCAGCGACGTCGGTAAGACCGGCCACCTGCATAGGCGCGGGGAAGGCGCCAGAGCCGCTAACGCCAATTTGCCCAAAGTCATTGGCACCCCAGCACCATACAGTGCCATCGGACTTGCGCGCGCAACTGTGGGTGGTTCCAACACTGACTTCCACCACATCCACCAGGCCGGTAACGGTCACAGGAAAGGATCGGTCAATGGCGGTACCGTCACCGAGCGCATAGTTGCTGTTATCCCCCCAGCAAGCCACGGTGAGATCGTCCTTTATGGCGCAGGTGTGCCCTCCCATGGATGACAGTGGCCCGGTCACTGCCGGCACTGATGTGTCTTGGCAACTCACGGCCACATTCGTTACGTTGGTATTGGCGGTGGCGGTAGCGTTCTGCACTGTGCAAGTCTGGCCGGCCGGCTGGGTCTGCACGGTCACGGCATAGGCCGCACCTGCGGCAATGGCGGTGTTGAACGTAAAGCCGGTCGCATTCGCCGCCACCGCTTCATCATCGCCACCGTTATTGCGCAAAACCAGTCCCGCACCAGTCAGACCGCTGACCGTGCCGCCGATGGTCACGGTACCCGGGGGTGTCACGGCGATACCTTCCGGGGCATTTCCGGTGGACGTGGCTGCGCCCAGCGAGCTCAGTATCGAGCCACCCGAGCTTATGGCGAATGCCGACGCGCTGTTGCCGCCCAGGTTGCTAACATAGAGCACGCTGCCGGCGGCGTTGATCGTGAGCGTGCCGGGATCGGACGCCAGGGCGACCGGTAAACCGATCTGCGTCAATGCCCCGGTACCGGCGTTGATCGAAAACACCGAGATATTTCTGCCTCCCCCCTGGTTGGCCACATAGACGTATTGCCCATTGGGATTCACGACCACCGAATTAGCGAACCCATTGCTGTTGATGTAGTCAACTACGGTCAGGCTGCCGTTGGCATTGACTCGAAATGCCGCCACCTCCTGACCGCTGATTGTGGCCACATAGACGAACTGGCCGCTCGGATCGACAGCGATGCCATGCGGGTTGAAGACGGAATTTACGATCGTGCCGCCGAGCAGGGTCAGCGCGCCGGATGCTTGATCGACGCTGTAGGCCGAAATCGAATTCCCAGACTCATTGGCGACATAGACAAAATTGCCGCTCGGATGCGCCGCCAACGCATAGGGAAGTGTGCCCGTTCCAACCGGCGACCCGCTTGCCGTCAACACGCCGTTGGCGCCGATCGCGAACGCGGACACGGTATGGGCGCTGTAATTGGTCACCCAGAGGAAGCGCCCCAGCGGATCCATGGCAATTCCGTAGGGATTGACCGTCCCCGGCGAGCTCAAGGGTATCGGTGTGAGCACACCGGCAATGGTGTTGATGCTGTAGGACGAAATGGTTCCGCTCACCAGATTGGTCACATACGCATAAAGCCCATTGGGCGATATGACCACGCGGAATGGATAATTCCCCGTGGCGACGCTGCCCAGCGGTGACAGCGCTCCGGTGGTTGCGTCCCGGCGCAGGATCGAGAGCGTGTTGCTGCCGCTGTTGGCGACCAGCGCGAGGCCACCGGGCGAGGAACAAGTCACCGCAACACCGGTGATGTTGGCGTTCGCCGTGCCGGCGGCGCTTTGCACCGTGCATATCTGGCCGGCGGGTTGGGTCTGCACGCTGACGTTGTACGTGGCGCCGGCGGCAATGGCGGTGTTAAATGTAAAGTTGGTCGCATTCGCCGCCACCGCTTCATCATCGCCACCGTTATTGCGCAACACCAGTCCGGCGCCGGTCAGACCGCTGACCGTGCCGCCGATGGTGTAAGGCCCGGAGGGCGCGGCCATGGGCCCGATGATCGTGATGAGATCGCCCCCCCTATGCACGGGACGACCTGGGCGTTGGCAGGAAAACGTAAAGCCAAACACATTGGTCGCGTCGCCGAGGTGTGCGGATACGTCGACTGTCGTGCTGCCCACGCCGCGGAAAGTGGGGCCGCCGCCGTGGCTCATAGTTCCGACAGGCGGGATTACCTGTTCCTGGGTAAGTGCGACTGTTTGGTCGAACACGGTCGTGACTCTGCCAGGTGTATTCAACGGAACCGCCGGATTCCAGCGTATCAATCTCACGCGTCCGGACAGTCCGCCGACGCCGGCAGCGCTGCAATCGGGCGCGGCGCGATAGTGCAAGGTCACACTGACCGTACCACCGGGAGGATTCACGCGCCATGACCCGGCACTTCCACTTCCAAAATTAAGCCAGCCCGGAGCGATCTGGGTAATGGCTGCGCCAGGCGTGGCTGTGACCGTCGCCCCACCCGACGGATAGGCGCAGGGATAAAGGTCGGTGCTTCCTGTCGGGATAAAACAAGCCAACCCCGCCATGCCGAAGGAGAAACTGTTGCGCTGCCACTCGGCGTATGCCCCGTTCAGGGTCGCGCTGTTGACCATCCAGTCCCCGCCGAGGCTCGCCATGAACACTTCTGAACTGGCGGCGTTGGCTGGCACTGGAATGCGAATGGTAACCGGTATGTTGAAGACCACATCGTGCGGGGTAAATTCGTAGATCGACCCGGCGGGCGCGTTGCCTTCCTGCAGCGGTGCCGGCGCGCCGGTCGCATTGCGCGCAATGCCGATCGTGGTATTGCCGCTCAACGCGCCAGCGGGTACAACGACTTGCACGCCGTCGGGGCCAGTGAGTGTGCCGCCCGCGGGGCCGATGACGGCGCTGGCCGAAGTTGCGGCCGCTGGAGGCGGATCATCGCCCCCGCCGCCACATCCGGTGACTATCGCCGCGACGAACAACGTGAATACACCGATCAGGCTGCGTTTGCTCGTCATGGCGGTCTCCCGTGTGATGCTTGCTCATGGCTCAATGTGACGCACGTCGATGCGGCACTGCGTGCGGGACGGATTCTTCAGCGCAAGCGCTGATGGTCGTCAGTCAACGACAGTCAATCGAAAACAATGACGCCTGTCTATTGGCCGAAAGTACCGGTACTAAAGTACTGCGGTCAGGACGCGGCGGTATTCAACGCTGGAGATCGCGCGCAATGGAAACTGCGCTGAACCGGAATGGCAAATCGAGGCTGACTGGCAAAGGGTTATATCCGGCACGATAACCAGAGGACATCGCGCCCTCGTCGCCAGCCACCTGCCCGGGGAACGCCTTCTCCCCGAGACGGGCGAGAAGGCCAGGACTTTTTCCGGACAAACCGTTTCAGGACGCCAAACGTGGCAGGAGCGGCAGATTACATTCGATATTCAAGTTGCCGGGCCACTTCGTTACCGGCCGGCGTGCGCGACCTTTTCCGGCTGCTCCAGGCGAGCAAGGGCTGCCGTAACCCTCGCCAACTGCTGCTTGAGCGCGACGATCTCCCGGGCCTGCACTTCCAGTGCCGCCAGCCGCCCGGTCTGCGTCTTCAGTTGCGCCGTCTGGGCTTCGATCGTGCGTTGCTGCTTCTGATATTCGTTGAGCAGCATTGGCGCAAGGTGCTGGTAGTACACCGTCTCAATTTCGCCTTTGGCGTTGCGCGCCACCAGTTGCGGCGCGACCTTTTCCACTTCTTCGGCAATCAGCCCATACTGCAAAGCGCGGCCCATCGGGTTCTGGTCGGCCTTGTAGTGAAAGATCACCGGACGCAGCCTCATCAGCGTGTTGCTCGCTTCGCCCATGTCGGCGATGTCATCCTTCACGCGCTGCGAGGAGCTTATCGTACCGAGCTGGCCGTCGGTACCGATGACCACCGGAATCGCGGCAGTGGCCGTGGTGACACCGCGGATCCCGGCAATGAAGGCGCGTGTATGTTCAGCGGCGTTGCCGACGCGGATGGTGTTCGCCTCGGCCGCCACGCCGGTGTTGCCGATGGCGATGTTGGAATTACCAGTGGTCAGGCTCTGGCCGGCGCCGAATCCAATGGCAATGTTGCCGATGCCGGAGATATTGTTCTCCAGTGCGAAGGTGCCGACTGCAACATTGTTGCTGCCGGTGGTGGTAGCGAACATCGCGCTCACGCCCAGACCGGTGTTGCTGTTCGCGGTTGAGTTGCTGCGCAACGCATTCAATCCCATGGCGACATTGTCCAGGCCGGAACCGATGTTCACGAGCGTATTGAAACCGACCGCCGTGTTGTTCGTGCCGGTCATCGTAAAGTTGCCAGAGTTTCTCCCCAGGAAAGTGCTGGTGCCGTTGAGCCCGAAATTATGAAGAAATGGGTTTCCGCCCTTCATGATGTTGCCCGTCGTGGCTGTGGATGGCGTGAGCGTCAAGTTACCGCTGACGTTTGGATTTGTTTCGAGAGTGTTGAGACGGTTCGCGGCGTTGACTGCTTCCAGCGTGGTAATGCGCCCATCCGCATCGCTGAAATTGTCGTTCATCTGCGCAGCGCTGATCGTTGTGCCCGATGTAAACGTATTGGGGACGACGCCGTAGGCCAGTGCGGCGGCGCTCAAGATGATGGCGCCGCCCACAAGCTGGGTGCGCGTCGGTTG
>JANNTE010000389.1:0-1749 GCA_031403365.1 Betaproteobacteria bacterium
AGAAAAGGTCATCGAAGGATTGAAGGCCTGGGTAAACAGAGATGGCACTGCCTGAGTTAAAGCGCAATGGCGTTCCTGTAAAAACGCCTGAATTCATTCAACAGGTCGCCGATCACGCTGCTCAAGTGATCGCGTCCCGCGCCGACATCGACGACGTTCAAGCCATTGAACTCGGACAGGCGGTGGCGGCCAGGCTTGCCCATGTTTTTGGCGGATCCAGGATCTGGATCGCCGGCGGCGTCCGCAACACATCGAGCAATTTTTGCTTCGATTTGTCCCGCCGTGATCTTGATCTCTATCGAGCGTTCGATGGACATAATCACTCAGAGTTGGCTGCCCGATACGGCGTGACCACCCGGTACGTGTACACCATCATCGAGCGCGTGCGCCGCTCCATGCGCGCCACAACGAGCCGCGCCGCGCCAAAACCCACAGACACCCTCTGTTTGACCACCTGCCGCGACTCGTTGTAGCCTTTGCTACTACTGCAAGTGATTTGCTAACGAGCCTTCCCGCGCCATCCCTTTTTACCCCGCCTCTTCCCACTTATAACGCCCGCTGGGGCTCAATTATCACGTTGGCCGTCTCTATTCCCTCGTCCCTCGTCCTTCGTTCGCAGCCCTCCCCAGCCTCCATTCCTTTGGCAATTCCAGGCTTGCCGGATCCTGGCGATAGAACTGCACCAGTTGAGCGTAGACCTGCGGGTATATCGCACGCACGATATCAGGGATTTCAAAAAAAGCTTCGCTGACGACAGCGAAGAATTCACCCGGGGATTCGGTTGCGTATGGATCGATCTCGGTGCGCTGTCCGGAGTCGGCGCGACGGCGCAAATCCTCATATGCGGCCTCGAAGCTCTGCGTCCAGGCGTCGCGGCTCATTCCGGCATGCAGCGGCGGAAATCCGTTGGCGTCACCGTTGAGCATGTCGAGCTTGTGCGCGAATTCATGGATTACCACATTCATACCGTCCATATCGCCGGCATGCGCCACATCAGCCCAGGACAAGATCACCGGTCCGCGCAGCCACGCTTGGCCGGCATAAGCGGTCTGGTCGGTTTGCATCAGTCCATCCGGGTTGCGGTATTCGTGGCCCGGCACAAACTCGTCCGGATACACGATGACCTCGGCCCATTCATCGTAATGCTCGATTCCGAGTTCGAGCACCAAAATGCAGGCCTGAATGGCAATGCCCAGTTTCATATCCAGATTAAGGTCCAGGCCCGCGGCAGCCGAAATCTGCTTGCGATGCAAAAACAGAATCGCCAGTTCTCTGAGACGCGCACGCGCGTTCTCGTCAAGGCGCATCACAAACGGAAACTGTCCGCTTACACGCCGCCAGGTCGCGTCGTCCACGCCGGACTTGTCGAGGATGCGGCGTTTGCGCCATTGCCGGAAACCAAACATGATCGGGAGCGAGTCCAGTGCCGATCAGCGCCGCGGATCCGCGCCGTCAGTCTCGTCTTCCAGCGGCGCATCAAGTAACGGCCGCTCGAGATCGCGCAGCTGCGCCGGCTGGTCGAGCTCCACGCGTTCAATCTGGGTAAAGCGCCTGGTGATCTTGTCGCTGGACACGCGCACATCTTCGGCATCCTGGTGCGCAAGCCGGATGTGATCAGCAAGTTTTTTCATGCGCACATCGAAACGCTGGAAATCACGGCCGAGTTTACCGAGTTCATCCTTGATGATATGCACCTGTTCCCGGGTGGCAACATCCTTCATTACCGCGCGCGCGGTATTGAGCACCGCC
>JANNTE010000390.1:0-4360 GCA_031403365.1 Betaproteobacteria bacterium
ACACCAGCGTCTCGCTGGTCGCGAATGCACTGAAACAGGAGGCGCAGAGTCCTGGCAGCCTGACCCGGGCGCAGTTCGACGCCGATCCCACGCAGTCGGGAACGACCCCCGCGCTCAATACACGCGAGCTTCTCGAGAACTCGCAAATGGGCGCTGTGCTCAGCCATAAATTAAACGCGGCGGACACGATCCGTCTCGCGGGCTACGCCGGTACGCGGGAAGTGGAGGCCTACCAGAACTTCAACGTAGCCGTGGGGGCTGCACCACGTGGCGCCTTGGGGCTGGACCGGGAATTCCGCGGACTGGACCTGCGCTGGACGCGGCAGACGGATTTGTCCGGCAAGCCGTTCACATTGACCATGGGTGTCAATTACGACTACATGACGGAGCGGCGCAACAGTTGGGCCAATGTCAATGGCGAAAAGGGCGCGTTGGGTCGCGACGAAGACAACAGCGTGTTCAATTTCGACCAGTTCGCACAGGCGGAATTGGCCTTGACCGATCGCTGGAACGTCAGCGGTGGCGTGCGCCACACGTCGGTCAAATTCAAGAGCGAGGACCATTTTATTACCACCGCTCCACGGAACCCGGACGACAGCGGCAGCCTGAAGTTCAGCAAGACCACACCGGTGATCGGCACGCTGTTCAAGGTGACGCCGACGCTCAATGTCTATGCCAATGCCGGCAAGGGGTTTGAGACACCCACCAATGTCGAATTGGCCTATGCGTCGACCAACTCCGCTGTCACTGGCATGAACTTCAATCTGAAACCTTCCACCAGCAACAACTACGAAGTCGGCGTCAAGGCCTACGTCGGTGCGAATACCCTTGTCAACGCCGCCGTGTTCAAAATTGACACCAAGGATGAGGTGGCCCTGTTTACCTTCTCCGGCGGACGGTCCGTTTACCACAACGTCGACAGCACCAGCCGTGAAGGTTTCGAGCTGACGGTCGACAGCGCGTTCGGCGGCGGCTTCAAGGGGTTGCTGGCCTACTCCTATATCGACGCCACGTACGACAATTCTTTCGCCGCGTGTGTCGGTGTCTGTGCTGCGGGCCCGAATACCACGGCCGCGGCAGGCAACAAGATTCCGGGTATTCCGGAAAACATGGTTTTCGGCGAACTGGCGTGGACCAACGAACGTGGCCTGTCCACCGCGATGGAAGTGCGCTGGATGGACAAGGTGTTCGTCAACGACGTCAATACCGACAAGGCGGACGCCTTCACCGTCGTGAACTGGCGCCTGGCACTCGAGCAGAACCTTGGAGATTGGCGATTCTCGGAGTTTGCGCGGGTCAACAATCTGTTCGACAAGAAGTATGTGGGATCGGTCGTTCTGAATGACTCTGGCGGAGCATTCTACGAGCCGGCACCGGATCGCAATTTCATGGTCGGCGGGTCCGTGAGCTACGCATTCTGACAAGATCGCGGAACGACAATCCGGGAATTTCCCCGGGGTCGCCCGGGAATGGCGGGTGGAAAAAGGAAATGTTGCCCCCTTTTTCTGCGTTAGTATTGCCGGGATCGCGTTTCGTTGTCATCATCCGGGCCGGATCTGCGTTTAAGGCCATGTGCGGGAGGCAGGGCGGTATGGTCCGGGCGATCCAGTTCGAACAGGGTCCCCGGGGCGCTCGAATTTTTTGATCGGAGCGCATTCCAACCCGCCGCCGCTGGCTGGTGCGGAAAATCCGTTAACAACTTCAAACAGGATGGAGAACATGATTCGTAACTTCAGAATTCTGATCGCGGCGCTGGGGGTTCTTCTTGCGCCGCCTCTGGCCGCGGGGCCCATGGCCTACGTTCCAAACGAAGAAAGCGGCACCATATCGGTCATTGATACGGCCACCGACGAAGTGGTGTCGGAAATCAAGGCGGGAACGAAGCCCCGCGGGCTGGCTATTTCCAAGGATGGCAAGCGGCTTTTTGTCAGCGATCAGCCGCACAATGCCCTCGTGGTCATTGATCTAGAAAAACGCGTAGCCGTTGAGAGCATCGCACTGGGCGAGTCGCCAGAAGGTGTGGGCATTTCCCCCGATGGCAAATGGGTTATCGCCGCAGTCGAGGTCAGCAATTCGATTGCCTTCATCGACACCCAAACCGGCAAACGGGAATTCCTGGTCAAGGTTGATGGCGACAATCCCGAACATGCCGTGTTCAGCCCGGACGGCAAGTGGGTATACGCCAGTGCGGAAGAGGCGGAGCAAATCGACGTGATCGACGTGGCCCAGCGCAAGCAGGTCAATGAGATCCCCGTTGGCAAGCGCCCGCGCGGTATCGCATTTTCGCCTGACGGCAAACTCGCCTACACGGCGGCGGAGTACGCGAGCAAGGTGTACGCAATCGATGCCACATCACAGAAAGTGCTGGCGGTCATCGATGGCGGCCAGTTCTCCAACGGCGTGACCTTTCATCCGAACGGCAAACGCGTTTACATCTCCAACGGCAAGGACGCTTCGGTTTCAGTGATCGATACCTCCACGCACAAGATCGTGGCCACCATCGAAGTCGGCAAGCGGCCGTGGAACATGGCGATTACGCCAGACGGCGGCAAACTATATGTGGCCAACGGGCGTTCCGATTCGGTTTCGGTAATCGACACCGCGACGAACACCAAAATCAAAGACATCCCGGTGGGCAAACGTCCTTGGGGCGTGGTGATTCGCTGACCGCACGGCACCACAGAACCGACTGGGAGATGACCTTGAACAACAACAGCGGCCGGACGCGTTACACCACCACAGCCATCGTTTTTCACTGGGTCGTCGCGATTCTGGTGTTTGCCCTGATCGGCTTGGGCTTGACCATGACGGAAATTCCCAAGGGAACTCCGGATCGCGCCTGGTATTACAACTTGCATAAGTCCATCGGCGTCACAACTGCTTTACTCGTTCTGGCGCGGTTATGGTGGCGCGCGAAAAATCCACCGCCATCGTTACAGGCATCAATGCCGGGTTGGGAGGTCAAGGCGGCGAACATCAGTCACGCGCTGCTGTACCTGTGCCTCATTGTCATGCCGCTGTCCGGATTCGCCGCCACGCAGTTCACGAAGTACGGCGTGAAATTCTTCGGCCTGTTCACGATTCCCCCGATGGGCTGGGAGGACAAAACCATTTACGATCTGTTGCAGGGCGTCCACGGCGTCACCGCTGTGCTGCTCATTTCGCTGGTGATCATCCATGTGCTGGCGGCATTCAAGCATCTGCTGATCAATCGCAACAATGTCTTTCAGCGTATGTTGCCGGGAAAGTAGATCGACCGTCGATTGTTGGCGAGCGCGTTTCGCCCCGATACCTGGAACAAGGACATGGTTCAAGTGCCCGAGAACATTCGTCTTGCACTGAGAGCCGCAATCCTGGTTGTCGCCCTGGCGGGGTGCGCAACGGCACCGCCTCCAGCCCCCATCGCTCAGGACGAGCCGGCACCAGTACCTGAACCGCCGCCGCCACCAAAGATAGCGCTGGTGCTGGGCGGTGGCGCGGCCAAGGGCTTCGCGCACATCGGCGTCATCAAGTCGCTGGAGTCGCACGGCTTCCAACCCGACATATTGGTCGGCACCAGCGCCGGCAGCGTGGTCGCTGCGTTATACGCAGCCGGTTACGGCGGCTTCGAATTGCAGCGCATTGCGCTCGCCATGGAAGAAAAAGCCTTCAGTGACTGGACCATACCCAATCGCGGCTTCATCAAGGGCGAGGCTTTGCAGAATTTTATCAATGAGGCGGTCAGCAATCGTCCGATAGAACAACTCACCCGGAAACTGGCGATAGTCGCCACTGATTTGCAGTCGGGTGAACTGGTGGTATTCGAGCGCGGCGACACAGGTCTCGCGGTCAGGGCATCGAGCAGCGTGCCCGGCGTGTTTCAACCGGTCAAATTCAACAGTCGCGAGTACGTGGACGGCGGACTGGTCAGCCCTGTGCCAGTCAAGACCGCGCGCGACCTGGGCGCTGATGTCATTGTCGCGGTGAACATATCCGACCGGCCGAAACTGTCCCGTCTCAAGGACACCATCGACGTCATGATGCAGACCTTCACCATCATGGGCGGCATCATTGCAGAGAAGGAACTGGTCTTTGCCGACGTCGTGGTCGAACCGGACATATCCGCTCTGAATTCGGCGAACTTCGAATCCCGCAACCAGGCCATCATCGAAGGCGAAAAGGCGGGACTTGCGGCGCTTGTAAAGCTGAAGGAAAAAATCGCCGCTTACTACGAGGCGAAAAACGCCCAGGCCGAGCAGGAGTAGGCGAGGGAGCGAAGCGCGATTGCGTCGTAGCCGAACTCTGTCTGATTGGTTAGTTCAAGAACGTTCTGTAGCGCAGCGTACGGGGGTGTTTTGGATTTTGTGTAAACGGGTTTTCG
>JANNTE010000391.1:0-21186 GCA_031403365.1 Betaproteobacteria bacterium
TGACGCTGCAGTCGATCTGGCGGGCACCTCCACGGTATCCGCGACGCATGTGGCGGAGGCCGTACAGTACCGGCGCTTCGGGCGAAGCTAGAAAAACCCGCTGCGGGAACCCTTCAAGGTCGTGCGACCGGCAACTTTGCGCCGCGCCAGGCGTCCATCCCGCCCTTGAGATTGCGCAGGTTGGAGAAGCCGCGTTTGCTCAACATCCCGATCGCGGCTGCGGAGCGGGCACCGGATCCGCACACCACCAGCATGGGCTGGTCCTTGTACTGGAGCAGCTCTTCAACGCGCGCGTTCACCTGCCCGACCGGGATCAGCACGCTGCCCGCGATATGCCCGGATTTGTACTCGGATGGTTCACGCACGTCGAGCACGAACACTTTCTGTTCCAGAATCAATGCTGCGGCCGCGCTGACCTCGATTTCCGCCAGCGGCGCGGCGCAAACCATCCCGGTCGTCCCGGTTGAGGCGATCAACAGCGCCAGCCCTGCCGTCCTCATCGCGCGCATTGTCATTTCTCTCATTGGCCGTTCCTCCCGCCTGCCGCCGTCCATCCGGCACGAGCCGTGGCAGCTCGTCAAAGGAATTGTATCGAATCCTGCCCGCTTGCACGTCAGTAGATGGCGAGAATTGACACTGTGTCGTCTTCCGGCTACCTTGATTGTGCGCCGATTTGACACCCAGCTTGCGGGCGCTTAATAAATGCCGCTAAAGCGCGACAAACCCGTCCCGCCAGAGCGGGGGGTTTTTTTTATTCGCTGACATCGCATGACCAACCAACGCACACCCTTGCTAAACAGCCTGCTCGATGAGCGCATCCTGATTCTGGACGGGGCCATGGGCACCATGATCCAGGGACATGGCCTGGAGCGTGGTCACTACCACGGCGAACGCTTTGACGCCCACGCCTGCGACCAGAAGGGCAACAACGACTTGTTGTCGCTGACGCAGCCGGACATCATCCGCGGCATCCACCTGGCCTATCTGGAAGCCGGCGCGGACATCATCGAGACCAATACCTTCAATTCGAATTCGGTGTCAATGGCCGACTACGGCATGACGGATCTGGTGTACGAATTGAACTGCACTGGCGCGCGTCTGGCGCGCTCGGCAACGGACGAATTATCCCGCAAGACGCCTTCGCAACCGCGCTTCGTCGCCGGCGTGCTCGGTCCGACCAGCCGCACCGCGTCGATGTCGCCGGATGTGAACGATCCGGGATTTCGCAATGTCTCCTTTGACGAACTGGTGGCGTGTTATCTGGAATGCGTGCGCGGGCTGATCGATGGCGGCGCCGATCTGCTGATGGTCGAGACCGTGTTCGACACGCTCAACTGCAAGGCCGCGCTGTACGCCATCGACGATTACCTCGGGCGCCATGGCCTGCATCTGCCGGTAATGATTTCCGGCACGATCACCGATGCCAGCGGGCGCACGCTTTCAGGCCAGACCACGGAAGCATTCTGGAATTCGGTCTCGCATGCTCAACCCTTGTCCGTCGGGCTGAACTGCGCACTTGGCGCGAAGGACCTGCGCCCGTACATCGAGGAACTCTCTAACGTCGCCGGGGTACATACCAGCCTGCACCCCAATGCAGGGTTGCCGAATGCGTTTGGCGAATACGACGAGACGCCCGAGTACACCGCGGCCTTTCTGAAGGAATTCGCGCAGGCCGGATTTCTGAACATCGCCGGCGGTTGCTGCGGTACCACGCCCGCGCACATACGGGCAGTGGCCGCGGCGTTGCAGGGAGTCTCCCCGCGCAAGATTCCAGTCATCGAAAAGAAGCTTCGGCTTTCCGGACTGGAGCCACTCAACATCGGCGCGGACTCGCTGTTCGTCAATGTCGGCGAGCGCACCAACGTCACCGGCTCCAAGGCGTTCGCGCGCCTGATTCTCGCCGGCAATTACACCGAGGCGCTGGTCGTCGCGCGCAGCCAGGTCGACAGCGGCGCGCAAATCATCGACATCAACATGGACGAAGCCATGCTGGATTCGAAGAAGGCGATGACGACCTTTTTGAATCTCATTGGCTCGGAGCCGGACATCTCGCGCGTCCCGGTCATGATCGACTCCTCCAAGTGGGAGGTGATCGAGGCCGGGCTCAAATGCGTGCAGGGCAAGTGCGTGGTGAATTCGATCAGCATGAAGGAAGGCGAGGCCGAGTTCCTGCGCCAGGCAAGGCTGCTGCGTCGCTACGGGGCGGCGGCAGTGGTCATGGCTTTTGATGAGAAAGGCCAGGCCGATACGCTGGCGCGCCGCATCGAAATCTGCACGCGCGCCTACGAGCTGTTGCTCAAAGAGGCGCAGTTTCCGCCCGAAGACATCATTTTTGATCCGAATATTTTTGCCATCGCGACCGGGATCGAAGAGCACAACAACTACGCCATTGACTACATCGAGGCCACGCGCGCCATCCGCAAGAACCTGCCGCACGTCCATATCAGCGGCGGAGTGTCCAATATCTCGTTCTCGTTTCGCGGCAACGATCCGATCCGCGAAGCGATTCATACCGCTTTCCTGTTTCATGCCATCAAGGCAGGCATGACCATGGGCATTGTCAACGCCGGGCAGCTTGGGGTTTATGCCGATATTCCGAAGGAGTTGCTCGAGCGTGTCGAGGATGTGCTGTTCAATCGCCGCCCGGATGCGACCGAGCGCATGGTCGAGTTCGCGGAAAGCTTCAAGGGCGAGGCCCGGGTCTCGATTGAGGATCTATCCTGGCGCGAAGGCAGCGTGGGCGAGCGCATCACCCATGCCCTGGTTCGCGGTATCAACACTTACATCGTCGAGGATACCGAGCAGGCGCGCTTGCAGTTCCCCTACCCGATCCAGGTGATCGAGGGCCCGCTGATGCAGGGCATGAATGTGGTCGGCGATCTGTTCGGCGCCGGCAAGATGTTTCTGCCCCAGGTGGTGAAATCAGCGCGCGTGATGAAAGAGGCGGTGGCGCACCTGATTCCGTATATCGAAGCGGAAAAGCTGCGTTCCGGCACCAGCGGCCAGAGCAAGGGCAAGATCGTCATCGCCACGGTGAAGGGCGATGTCCACGACATCGGCAAGAACATCGTCTCGGTGGTGCTCCAGTGCAACAATTTCGACGTGGTGAATCTCGGTGTAATGGTGCCCGCGCAGAAAATTCTCGACACAGCGCGCGCGGAGAACGCCGACATCATCGGCCTGTCCGGCCTGATCACACCTTCGCTCGAGGAAATGGCGCACGTCGCCAAAGAGATGCAGCGCCAGGGCTTTACCATCCCCTTGCTGATCGGCGGGGCGACGACCTCGCGCGTGCATACGGCGGTGAAAATCGAACCGAATTACGCCGGCCCCACCGTGTGGGTGCCGGATGCATCGCGCAGCGTCGGCGTGTGTACCAGCCTGCTGTCGCAGGAGTTGCGCGGCGATTACATCAAGGGCGTCAAATCCGAAGCGGAGAAGACCCGCAGCCAGCACAAGGGCAAGAAAGGGCAGGGCCCGCACTACCCGATTGCGCAGGCACGCCAGCACGGCCTGAAGACCGACTGGACGAAATACGTTCCGCCAGTGCCGGTGAAACCCGGGGTGCAGGTGTTCCGCGACTATCCGCTTGCGGATATCGCCAGGCTCATCGACTGGACGCCGTTCTTCCAGACCTGGGAGCTTGCGGGCCGTTATCCCGCGATCCTGCAGGACAAGACCGTGGGCGAAGCGGCGCGCAATCTGTTCGCGGATGCGCAGGCCATGCTCGCACGCATCATCGAGGAAAAATGGCTGGGCGCGGCGGCGGTTGTTGGCTTGTTCCCCGCCAACAGCGTGGGCGATGACATCGAGGTCTACGCCGACGAATCGCGCCGGAAGATCGCCACGAGCTTTCATTTCCTGCGCCAGCAAATGGTCAAGCCGCCGGACAAGCCGAATCAATGTCTCGCCGATCTGGTGGCGCCGAAAGGTTCCGGCACGTGCGATTACCTCGGCGCCTTCGCGGTGACCGCCGGCATTGGCATCGACGCGCGCGTTGCGGCCTTTGAAGCAAAGCACGACGATTACAACGCCATCATGCTCAAGGCTCTGGCCGACCGGCTGGCGGAAGCCTTTGCCGAACTCATGCATCAGCGGGTGCGGCGCGAGTACTGGGGCTTTGCCCGGGACGAGGCCCTGAGCGTTGAGGAACTCGTCGGCGAGAAGTATCGCGGCATCCGTCCGGCGCCCGGCTATCCCGCCTGTCCCGAACACACCGAAAAAGGGCTGCTGTTCGCTTTATTGAACGCAACCGCTGAAACCGGCATCACGCTGACGGAGTCATACGCCATGCTGCCCACTGCGGCGGTCAGCGGCTTTTACTTTTCCCACCCCGAATCGCAATACTTCGCGGTGGCTAAGATCGATCGCGATCAGGTCGAGGACTATGCCAGGCGCAAAGGAATGGGCCTGGCGGACGCGGAGCGCTGGCTGGCCCCGAATCTGGCCTACGATCCCGACGCCAAGATCGCCGCGTGAGCCTGTGGCCGAGTATCGGTCAGGGCAATGGGCGGGCGCGTTAACTTGTCCTTGTGAGGATTGCGTATGCGGCGAACGCGGCTGGAATCATGGTTGCACCGGTTTGAGTGGCTGGCTGGCTTCGCCTTGCTGCTCGCAACCGGCATGGCGTCAGCCGAACGCCTGCACAAGTACACCGTCGCAATCGATTCCGGGCTGACCACGCTTAACGTGCGCGCCTGCTTCGACGGCGCTGCGCCTTCCGCGCTGGTCGCGGAATCTCTCGATGCCGTCTTGGCGCTGGTCGATATTCGCGTCGAGGGCAACCGCAAATCCATCCAGCCCGGCGGCTCGGTGAGCCTGAAATCGGTGCCGGAAAACGGATGCGTGGTCTATCAGGCCGATGTATCCCGGCCGATCAAACAGCACGATCGCACCGGCGGCAAGATTCAGCGCGTCGGCAAAGACCTGCTCACTTCCGCCGGCATCTGGCTGTGGCGGCCGGAGACGCTGGCAGCGGACGAAGACATCGAGATTTCCTTTATCCTGCCCGAAGGCATGGCGGTATCCACGCCATGGCGGCCGGTAACGAGAACCAACGGGAGCGTGGCGTATCGTATCGGGCACAGCCCCTACGACTGGCCGGCTTCGGTGGCGTTCGGCCGTTTCAGCGAAAGGATTCTGAACGTGGGCGGCGCAAGGCTGCGACTGGCGGTGCTAGACGGTACGCCCGCGGCGGACGTCGAACAGATCCAGGCCTGGATCGAGGACTCGGCGCGCATGGTGGTCCAGCTTTTTGGACGATTCCCCCAATCCCAGGCGCAGATTCTGATCGTGCCGGGCGCACGCGGTCCCGAACCAACCCCGTGGGCCTATGTGATTCGCGGTGGCGCGCCGGCCGCGCATTTCTTCATCAACCAGCAGCGACCGATCGCCGATTTCTTTGGGGACTGGACTGCGATACATGAGCTTTCGCATCTGCTGCTGCCCTTCGTGAACGCCGAAGATGTCTGGCTGTCCGAGGGCTTGGCAACTTACTACCAGAGCGTCCTGCGCGCCCGCGATGGCCGCATGAAGGCTGCCGAGGCCTGGCGGCAGTTGCATGCGGGTTTCTCGCGCGGACGGGAAAGCGCGGACGGAATGACGCTCGCGCAGGCAACGGAGAACATGTATCGCTTTGGCACTTACATGCGTGTTTACTGGGAAGGCGCAGCCATCATGCTGATGGCCGACGTGCGTTTGCGCGAACTGACGGCCGGCAGGCAGTCTCTCGATACGGCGCTGGCGGCGTTGAATGAATGCTGCAATGCGCCCGATCGCGCCTGGAGTGCGCGCGAGCTGTTCGCCCGGCTCGACGAGTTGACCGGCACCGGCGTTTTTGAGGAAATCCTGGATCAGCATGAATCGTCAGTACGTTTCCCTGACCTGTCCGGAACTTACCGTGCACTGGGCCTCGCGACCGGATCGGACAGCATCGAGTTTGTGAACCGGGATGACGCGAAACACCTGCGTGAGGCCATCATGGGTTTGCGATCACCGGCCGCAGGCGGGCCGATTGCGCAATAGTCGAGCATGGCCAGCGCGCTGATTGCCTATCTGCACTATGTTGCGATGATCTCGATCGCGGCAGTACTGGTCGCCCAGCACATGGTCTGCGTGCCGGGCATCACCGCGAGCCGGATCCGTTTGCTTGCGCGTCTCGACTTGCTCTACCTCGGCCTGGTGGTGCTGGCACTGGCAAGCGGCGTCGCTCGCCTGGTCTGGTTCGCCAGGGGCACGGCGTTTTATCTGCACAATCCGGTTTTCTACATCAAGCTTGCCTTGTTCCTCGCCGTCGGCCTGATTTCCATATCCCCGACGCGGCAGTATCTGGCCTGGGTGCGCGACCTGAAATCGGGCGGCCCAGTCGTGGTGGCGGACTATCAGGTGCTGCGGGTTCGCCGCGCCATCGTTATTCAATTGTTCGTGTTCGCCCTTATTCCCCTGATGGCAACGCTGATGGCACGCGGCATCGGCATCCAGGCGCCTGCGTCGTGATTCGATTGCGCGCCTGCGCCGTGATTCAATTACGCCCCGGCGCCTTGATCCGATTTCGCCCCTGCGCCGTGAGTCAGTTGCGATGAACCTGCCTGGTTTTGTTCGCTGGCGCCCGGGCCCACGCGTGATCGCGGCCGCGCTGCTGGTACTGGGCTGCGTTTCCGTCCAGGCCGGTCCGACCCATCGTTTCGAAGTGACCGTGCACGACTCCCTCGATCGCATCGACGTGCGCGGCTGCTTCGCCGGAAACGCACCGAATGAACTGGTCGCACAAACCGATGGCGCGCGGTTCTATCTCGACTCCATGCGCATCGGCGGCCGGCAACTGGTGCCTGCCGGTGACAAAGTGTCTCTCGGCGAGGTCGAAGACGGCGCTTGTCTGGAGTATCGGGTCACGCTGCAACCGGCGCAAAGTCGCGCGCAAACCGGGGGCCCGGAAACGCGCCGGGTCGCAGGCAATATGCTGACCTCGATCGGAGAGTGGTTGTGGCGCCCGTCGGGTAACGACGCCGGCCTGGAACTGCGCTTTCACCTGCCGCCTGGCATTGAGGTGTCCGCGCCGTGGCCACGTTTGACGGCAAGCGACGCACAGCCGGTCTATCGGGTTGGGCCGACTCCGTCCAACTGGCCCGGCGTGGTGGTGTTCGGAAACTTTGCCCGGCGCGAAATCCGGGTTGCCGGAACGGTGCTGCAAGTCGCGCTGCTCGATATCCCCGCGCCATCACAACAAGCGCAACTGGAAACCTGGATCGCAAATACCGCGGCGCACGTCGCCACGCTCTACGGCCGCTTTCCGGTGCCTGCTCTGCAAGTGGTGGTCGCGCCAACTCCGGGCAAAGGCGGCCCGGTTCCCTGGGCCTACGTGTCGCGCGGGGGCGGCCCCGCGGTGCACTTGTTCGTCAATGCCGCCCGCCCCGCGCGAGAGTTTGATCGCGACTGGACGCTGACCCACGAAATGTCTCACCTGTTCCTGCCGTACATCGTGTCGCGCGATGCCTGGCTGTTTGAAGGCCTGCCTACATATCTGCAAAATGTGTTGATGGCGCGGGGCGGGGCGACCAGCGCCGAGGAAGCCTGGCTGCGCATGCGCACGGGTTTTCGGCGCGGGGCGCGCACGGCACCGAATTTGAGTCTGGCCCAGGCGAACGAGCGCTATGGCATCGGCGGCACCTATCTGCGGGTGTACTGGGCCGGCGCCGCGCTCATGCTCGCCGCCGACCTGCGCTTGCGCAGCGAGACCGGCGGGCAGCACTCGCTCGACACCGCACTGGAACAGTTGTCGCGCTGTTGTGCATCGGAACAGCGGCGCTGGAGCGCGCAGGAAATCATTGCCCGCCTCGACGCGGTGACCGGCACCACGGTATTCAGCGATGTGACTCGCGATCAGTTCGATGCGGCGGGATTTCCCGATTACGATGCATTGCTGGCGCGGGCCGGCGTCAAAGTCGAAGGCGTCCGGGTGCAGTTTGACGCGGCCGCACCATGGGCGCGGGAGCGTGAAGCGCTGATGCACCCATCCGGCCTAGCGCAGCAAGCGGACGGCACCAAACCCGAATAAGGTCCGAGCCAATCCGGATTTACAAAAGCCCGGCCGGGCAGATTCCGGCGGACCTTATGTTCGCCTTTGCCTTTCGTTTGCATTTCTGGCGCAAATGTCCTTCAAGGTCCTGGATTCACTGATGGCCTCTGCCTGGAGGTGCTTGCGAATCCGCGCTGAGAATCCCCGATTTTCGCCATCGGATTCCGCTACTATGAGCGCCTTTCCGAAATGGCCTCGATGAAGCTCGAAGAACTTTGTTTTCTGCCCGCCCACGAGCTGGCATCCCGCATCCGTGCGCGCGATTTTTCCGCTCTGGAAGTCATGGACGCGCACATCGGGCAGATCGAGCGCGTCAATCCGGCGGTGAATGCGATAGTGACTTTTCTGCCCGAGCAGGGCCGCGCGGCAGCGCGCGCCGTGGATGCGGCGTTCGCGCGCGGTGAAGATCCCGGCCCGCTGGCCGGGCTGCCGGTTGCGCACAAGGACCTGATCCTTACCAAGGGCATCCGCACCACCTTCGGTTCACCGATCTACAAGAACTTCGTCCCCGATACCGATGCCATCATCGTCGAGCGCCTGCGCAAGGCCGGGGCCATCACCATCGGCAAAACCAATACGCCGGAATTCGGCGCAGGTTCGCAAACGTTCAACACCGTATTCGGCGCCACGCGCAATCCCTACGATCTGAGCAAGACCTGCGGCGGCAGCAGTGGCGGCGCGGCAGCCGCTCTGGCCTGCGGCATGTTGCCCATCGCCGATGGCACGGATCTGGGCGGCAGCCTGCGCAATCCGGCCAGTTTCTGCAACGTGGTCGGCCTGCGGCCTTCCGCCGGGCGGGTGCCGGGCTGGCCGAGCCTATCCGGCTGGTTTCCGCTGGCAGTGGCGGGCCCGATGGCGCGAACCGTGCGCGATGCGGCCTTGATGTTGTCCGCCGTCGCCGGGCCAGACCCGCGCGCGCCGATATCGCTGGCCGAGCCGGGATCGATGTTCTCGCGTCCGCTGGAGCGTGATTTCAGGGGCGCGCGCATCGCCTGGAGCGCCGACCTGGACGGCCTGCCCATGGAGCCCGAAGTCGGCCGCGTCATGCAGGCACAGCGCGAGACTTTTTCCGATCTGGGCTGCATCGTGACTGACGCAACTCCGGATCTGCGCGATGCGGATGAAATATTCAGCGTCCTGCGCGCCTGGAATTTCGAACTGGCCTTCGGCCAGCTTCTGAAAACCAAACGCGCTTTGATGAAAGACACAGTGGTCTGGAACATCGAAGAAGGCGCGCGGTTGACCGGCCCGCAGGTAGGCGCCGCGGAATTCAAGCGCACGCAGTTGTTTCATCGCATGCGCGAGTTCATGCAGGACTACGATTTTTTGGTTACGCCGGTGGCTCAGGTGCTGCCCTTCGATGTTTCTGTCCCCTATGTGACCAGAATCAACGATACCGAGTTGCAAACCTACATCGACTGGATGCGTTCGTGTTACTACATCACGGTTACCGGCGCCCCCGCTTTATCGGTACCCTGTGGGTTCAGTAACGGCGGGCTGCCGGTCGGCTTGCAGATTGTCGGACGCTATCAGGATGATTTCGGCGTGCTGCAGATCGCACACGCATTCGAGCAGGCGACCGGATTCTGGAAGCAGCGGCCAGCCAGCGCACAACACCACCCGTCATGATTTTCAGGAAACCAGCCATGCTCTCAAGAAGCACGTTTTTGTATCGCGCCATTCCGATCCTTCTGCTCGCAGCCCTGAGCCTCCCCGCGCTGGCGCAGACACCGCCGGCAAAAACACCTCCGGCACGCAAGGATCGATTGTTTCTCAGGGACATCGAAGGCGTGTGGATCAACGAGGCTTATCTGAGCGTGGTCTCGGCTTTGAAAAGCCCTCACGCCGCGGCCAGAAAAGCTTTGCCGGTCGTCATCGTGATCCGCCGCGAAGGCCGCAGCTACCCGATCGTGGTGACGGATTTCAACAAAGCCACGCTCGAAGCAGTGCTCGATCTGGAGCCGGATGGCAAGCCCGGTGCCTTTCGCCTGGCGGTTGGCGCCGAAGACAAACCGACCGCGAGTACGGATGTGAAGTTCGTGCGCTTCGAAGCGACAAAGAATCCACAGGGGAAGGTGGAGCGGATGCGCGTTGCCGAACTGACTTTCATGAAAGGCAAATGGGCCGAGTATGTCCCGATTGCGGGCGAACTGAGTCCGCAGCTTAACCGGCTGGTCATCGCCGGAACCTATCGCGACGCCAGCGGCGGCACCTGGAAATTCAGCGAAAACGGGGAAGCCGCCTGGCCCGGTCAGACGTTTTTCTATGAACTTTCGCTCAACGATCCGGGCGCATCCTGCGATTACCTGCAGAGCGACGACCCGACCAGGGGTGCCGCGGATGCTAAGGCAGCCGAGGCGAGGAAGCGCTACGGTTTCAGCTGGAAAGCAGGCAAGCTGTCGATCTTTCCGGCAAGCCTGAAAGGCAGGAAGGTGGTTTGCGAGACGAAGCCGCTTGCAGTGCTTACGCCGCAATAAAACAGTCAAGATAACGGTCAGAAAATCATAACGAAAAGGAGGGAACATGAAACGACGCTCTGGAATATGGTCAGGTCTCATGATGGCGGTATTGGTCCTTTCCAACCCGGCCCGGGCAGGCGATTGCGGCGGCCCGGTTACGGCCGACGAGGCCCTGATCGCCGAAGATGCGCGCTATGCCGCGCAGACGGGCGATGATTTCGGCGCAATGCAAAGGCTCTTCGGCGACGATCTGGTCTACATACACTCCTCCTCGGTGGTGGACAACAAGGCGACCTACATTGACTCGATGAAATCCGGCAACGTCAAGTATCGTGTCATGCGCCGCAGCGATCTGACCGTGCGCACTTTCGGCTGTATCGCGATCATCACCGGACTGGCCAACTTCGACGTAACCGTAAAGGGCCAGGATCTGGCTGTTGAAATCCGCTTCCACAGCATCTGGGCCAAGCGCGACAGCGGCCTGCAGTTCGTGTCATGGGAGGCAACCCGCACACCGGTCAAGCCGTAAGATACCCGGCGGTCTTTAACAGCGCGCCGGGCGGGCGGGCGCGGCAAGCGGAGCTTGGCAACCAAGCTCCGCTTGTTTTTTGCGGGCGCGTTATCGCGCCATCGTCAGGATGCAGTATCCTTCGGCGAAATCCGCACTGGTAGCGCAGTCAATCGGGAATCATGGCAACGGCCGCGAGAAACAGGAAACGAACGGAAAGTGTGCAGGAGACCCTCGAGCAAATGAGGGCGTTGCTGCACAAGCACCAGATCGTCGAAGCCCTGGTTCATCAGCAGGACATGCCGCGCCATGCGCTGGTCGAATCTCTGGTTCACAAGCAGAACCTGGCCGAGCTGCAAAACAAGCTCGACAAGCTCCATCCCGCCGATGTCGCCTACATGCTCGAGGCCTTGCCGCTCGACGAACGTCTGATCATCTGGGACCTGGTCAAGGCCGAGCGCGACGGTGAAATTCTGCTCGAAGTCTCCGACGCGGTGCGCGAGACACTGATCGAGCACATGGACGCGCACGAGCTGGTCGCCGCGACCGAGCAGCTCGACACCGACGAACTCGCCGACCTGGTCCCAGACCTGCCTCAGGACGTGGTCGATGACGTGCTGCACGCGATGTCCGCCGAGGAGCGCGAGCAGTTGCGCGCGGCCATGTCCTATCCGGAAGACGCCGTGGGCGCCTTGATGGACTTCGACATGGTGTCGGTGCGCGACGATGTCACCCTCGAAGTGGTGCTGCGTTATTTGCGGCGCATGGATGAATTGCCGGATCACACCGACCAGGTGTTCGTGGTGGATCGCGACGACGTGATCAAGGGCGTGCTGCCGATCAACAAGCTGATCGTGACGGATCTGGATGCGCTGGTGGGCACGGTAATGAATACCGATTTCATCACCCTCGCGCCGGACGACAAGGCGCAACAGGCGGCACAATCCTTCGAACGCTACGACCTGGTCTCGGCCCCTGTGGTCGACCCCGGCAACCGGCTCGTCGGCCGTGTCACCGTGAACGTGGTGGTCGATTTCATTCGCGAGCGCAACGAAGCGGAACAACTCAGTCACGTCGGCTTGCGCGAGGAAGAGGATGTTTTTGCCTCGGTATGGAAGAGCGCCAAGAACCGCTGGCTGTGGATTGCCATCAATCTGGGTACGGCTTTCTTCGCTTCGCGGGTGATCGGCGCGTTCGAAGGAACCATCGAGAAACTGGTGGCGCTGGCGGCTTTGATGCCCATCGTGGCCGGCATCGCCGGCAATTCCGGCAACCAGACCACGACCCTGATCATCCGCGCACTGGCGCTGGGCCAGGTAACGCCGGAAAGCGCGCGCCGCATGATCGGCAAGGAACTTGCGATCAGTCTGCTCAATGGCATTATGTGGGGCGGCATTGCGGGGGTGTTCGCCTTTCTGCTCTACAAGAGCGTGCCGCTCGGCCTGGTGATGACCGGCGCGATGGCGCTCAATTTGCTGGTCGCCGCAACGGTGGGCATGATTGTTCCGCTGGCAATGCAAAAAATGGGGCGCGACCCGGCCATCGGTTCCAGCGTATTGCTGACGTTCACCACGGACAGCATGGGGTTTTTCATTTTCCTCGGATTGGCGACCATCTTTCTGGTCTGAAGCATCCACGTGATACGCGTACGCGTATCTACGAGCTGAGATTTTCAACCTTGCGCATGGAGAGATTGCCGTTGCGGATGCCTGTTCTCGTTGCCATCGCCAGCGCCTGGCTGCTTTTAGCTGGATGTTCGCCTTTCGTTGTTCTCAATGCGGCGGCCCCGGGCAAGGGTTTTTCCCGGCAAACCGATATCGCCTACGGCGCCTTGCCGCGCCAGATGCTCGACGTCTATCTGCCCGATACCGCTGCACGGCGGGCGCTCCCGGTTGTGGTGTTTTTCTATGGCGGCGCATGGGAGGGCGGATCGCGCGACGATTACCGGTTCGTGGGTGCGTCGCTCGCAGCGCGCGGCGTTTTGACCGTTATCGCGGACTATCGCGTATATCCGGAGGTCGTTTTCCCGACCTTCATTGAAGACGCGGCCCTTGCCCTCACGTGGTCACAGCGCAACGCGGCATCCCTGGGAGGCAATCCGAAACGGCTGTTCGTCATGGGTCACTCGGCCGGCGCGCATATCGCAGCCATGCTCGCAATGAACAAGGGATATCTGAGCGCGGCGCGGGGCGACCCGGACGCGGTAGCCGGGTTCATCGGATTGGCGGGGCCTTATGATTTCCTGCCGCTGAAAAGCCGCAAACTCAAGAAAATATTCGGTGATCCGGCGCCACGCACGTCGCAGCCGATCGACTATGTGACTGCGAACGCGCCGCCGGCGCTGCTGATCACTGGCGCAGCCGACACTACCGTGGATCCCGGCAACAGCCGGCGTTTGGCCGCCGCACTGACCGCTGCCGGACGAATGGTGGAGAGCCGGGTCTATCCCGACGTGGGTCACGGTCGCCTGGTCGGCGCTTTTTCGCCACCGCTGGCGCGAGGTGCACCGGTGCTCGAGGATGTGATCGAATTCATCGAGTCGTACGATGACAGAACAGTCTCGGTCAAAGCACGGCCCTAGTTTTAGTTTCTGAAAGCCAGATACGATTGAAGCGCCGATACCCGGGAGTCAGATCATGTTGATACGCCGTTCATCCGACCTCAAATCCTCCGAAATAACGAGCCGCGCGTTGTTTCTCAAGCGGCGCGAGTTCATGCGTACCGCCGCCGGTCTGGGCGTGGCCGGAAGCATCTATGGTGCCGGCCTGGTGATGGCCGGCCGGGCCCACGCCGGCACCAGGCTCGCGGGTGTGAAGAAGGGTGCCTACACCCTGAGCGACGCGCTGACCCCGCTCGTCGATGTCACCAGCTACAACAATTTCTACGAGTTCGGCACCGACAAGGAAGACCCGGCCGCCAATTCCGGAACGCTCAAGACGAGGCCCTGGCAAGTCAAGGTGGAGGGCGAGATCAAGAAACCAAAGACCTACGACATCGACGAACTGCTGAAACTGGCGCCTCTGGAAGAGCGCGTCTATCGCATGCGCTGTGTCGAGGGTTGGTCCATGGTGATTCCCTGGGCCGGTTTTCCGCTGGCGGAACTGATCCGGCGCGTCGAGCCGACCGGAAACGCGAAGTACGTTGAATTTGTCACGCTTCTCGACCCGGTGCAGATGCCGGGACAAAAGTCACGCGCGCTCGACTGGCCCTACGTGGAGGGCTTGCGCATGGACGAAGCCATGCATCCCCTGACCTTGCTCACGCTGGGACTTTACGGCGAAGTGCTGCCGAACCAGAATGGCGCACCGGTGCGCATCGTGGTGCCCTGGAAGTACGGCTTCAAGAGCGCCAAATCGATCGTGAAAATCCGCTTCACCGAACAACGGCCGAAAACCTCCTGGGAACTGGCGGGCCCGAACGAATACGGCTTTTACTCCAACGTCAATCCGGAGGTCGATCATCCGCGCTGGAGCCAGGCGAAAGAGCGGCGCATCGGCGAATTTCGCAAACGCGAAACGCTGAAATTCAATGGTTACGGCGAGCAAGTCGCGCAACTGTACGCGGGCATGGATTTGAAGAAGAATTTTTGAAATGCGAAAGCGTCGGGCGCACAGGCGAGATATTTTTTCCAAGCCATGCAACCCAGGCCGGAACAGATAAAACGGATCAAGGCCGCCCTGTTCCTCGCCTGCCTGTTGCCGCTCGCGCGCCTGGCGTGGCTTGGGTTTAGCGACAGGCTCGGCGCAAATCCGATCGAGTTCATTACCCATTCGACCGGCTGGTGGACTCTGTCGTTTGTCCTGATAACGCTATGCGTGACGCCATTGCGCAAGCTTACGGGCCTGAACTGGCTGCTGCGGCTGCGGCGCATGCTCGGGCTGTTCGCTTTTTTCTACGCCAGCCTGCACTTCATCACCTACTTCTGGCTCGATCAGTACTTCGACTGGATGGCGATCGTGAAAGACATCTACAAGCGCCCCTTCATCACGCTGGGCTTCGCCGCCTTTGTGCTGCTGATCCCGCTGGCGGCAACGTCTACCAATGCCATGGTGAAGCGGCTTGGCGCCAGGCGCTGGCTTTGGTTGCACCGCCTGATCTACGTGCTAGCGACTCTCGGTGTGGCGCACTTCTGGTGGCTGGTCAAAAAAGACATTACTGAACCCGTCGGTTTCGCGCTGGTGCTCGCCGCATTGTTCGGCATGCGGCTGTTTTACCTGTTCAGACCGCTGCCTGTCGCGGATTCCCGGACGGCGTGATTGCGGGCGCGCCGCGCGCCGGTTACATTTACCGGCAGGAGGATCGAGCGTGCAGATCGGCGTACCGAAGGAAATCAAGAATCACGAGTACCGGGTCGGCCTGACACCGGCCGGCGTGCACGCACTGTGTGAACGCGGACATCAGGTCAGCGTGGAGACCGGCGCCGGTGTGCGCGTGGGGTTTTCCGACGCCGATTACGAAGCGGCGGGCGCCCGCATCGTGAAGACGGTGCAGGACATCTACGCCGCCGACCTGGTGGTGAAAGTCAAAGAGTTGCAGCCTTCGGAGTACAAACTCCCGCGCCGCGGGCAGATTCTGTTTGCCTACCTGCACCTTGCCCCGGAACCCGAATTGCTCGACGTCTTGCTCGCCAGCGGCGTTAGCGGCATCGCCTATGAAACGGTAACCGACGCGCAGGGCCGCCTGCCGCTGCTGGCACCGATGTCGCGCATCGCCGGACGGCTGTCGATCCAGTTCGGCGCCTGGGCATTGCAAATGGCCAACGGCGGTTCCGGCGTGTTGCTCGGCGGTGTGGCCGGCGTACCGCCGGGAAAAATCGTCATCATCGGTGCCGGCGAATCCGGCAGCCATGCCGCGCACATCGCCGCCGGCATCGGTGCCGACGTAACCGTGCTCGACATCAATATCGCGCGCCTGGATCAACTCGATCAGTTACACGGCGGGCGGGTAAAAACCGCGTATTCGGAACCGCTCGCCATTGCGCATCATGTCGCCGATGCCGATCTGGTGATCGGTGCTTTGCTCATCCCCGGCAAACTCGCGCCGCGACTCATTTCCCGCAAGCTGCTCGCGCGCATGCGGCCCGGCTCGGTGCTGGTCGATATCGCCATCGACCAGGGCGGAATCGCCGAAACTTCGCGCGCGACTTCGCACTCGCATCCCTTGTTCGTCGAGGAAGGCGTGGTGCACTACTGCGTGCCCAACATGCCATCGGCCGTGGCGCGAACCGCCACGCTCGCGCTGACCCAGGCCACCTATCCGTATGTGCTGAAGTTGGCCGATCTTGGTCTGGATCAGTCCATGCAGGACGCCGGACTTGCAACAGGGCTGCAAGTTCATGCCGGCCATGTGACGCACGCCGGACTTGCGCAAGACGTGAAGCGTACCCTCAAGACCTATGCGGCGCTGGGAGCCTGTCGGACTTAGAGTGTTTGGCTGCAGCGGCGAACCCGCTTACGCCTTTCTGTGTTGGCTTCCAATTCTTTACGCGTAACGCGCCGATGAGCGGCGCCGAAGTGCGAAGAACGGTGGCGTCCGCCCCATTGGCTGGGTTAGGCCGCTCAGTCGGCCACTCCTTACTTGCCGACTACCGCCAGCAATACCTTGGGATTGGTCTGTGCAATTGCCAGCAAAGTGCGTGCCGCACCGCTAGGTTGCTTACGGCCCTGCTCCCAGCCCTGAAGCGTACGAACAGATACACCAAGCAGCCTGGCGAATTGCGATTGCGACAAACCCGTTCGTTCTCGCGCTTCAATTGCGGGGGACAGGACAACCTGGGTCCTTCCCGCTTTCATTTGTTTCACGGACTCAAGCAACTCGGCAGCGAGGTCGCGTTTGGCCTCAAAGTCCCGCAGTTTGGCTCCCTTGAGCGGTTTAATTTTCAATGACACGGCGAATCTCCTTAAGCTTGGCGCCTGTAATGTTGTCTGTTTTGGACTTCGCATAGATAAGCAGAAGCACAACCTCTTCTTCGGCGATACGCGTGAAATAAATTACGCGAACCCCTCCGGACTTCCCAGTGCCTGGACGTCGCCAACGGACCTTTCGAATGCCACCCGATTTGGGCACTACGTCGCCGGAATTGGGAAACTCGGCGATATATGCGGCGAATTCGCCTCGTTCTTCTTCAGTCCAGTAAAGAGGTCATTGCTTCTGAAACACAAGGGTTTCGACAACGGTAAACATTTCCATACTGTACGCCGCAAGCGTATAGCTGTCCAATGGTGCGCATCATGAGGCATAACGAATGACTTCACTGAAGCGAAACCAGCAAGCCAAGCGCCGCTGGTGAAGCGTCCCGTGCAAGGCATGGTTGGGCGTCATAGCTCACCCGCGCGGTGGGCTCAACGACCCCGAGCAGCTACGGGTGTGCGGTTCTTGCGGTAAGAGTTCTTCAGGGCGATCTTGCCGTCTCGAAAAGTGAACACGTCACAACCGTGCGTTTCCACGCGAGTACCGTCGGCTCGGGTTCCGGTGAATGTCCACTCCGAGACCCCTCGCTCCCCCGAGATAAAGTGCCGGGCATTGCCCCAGTGGGCATCGGGGAAGGTTGACCAGACCTCCGCAAAGCCAGCTCGCACGGCCTCACTCCCGACGTAGCGCGAACCACAGACGTCGGGGCCTGCCGAGGCTTCGAACACACAATCCTCTGTCATGAATGACATGAGAGCATCGACGTCATGACGATTCCATGCATCGGCGAAGGCTTGCAAGACCTCGGTGGTGACCTCAGAAATCACATTAGCCATGATCTACTCTCCTGTCGGGATTTGCGTAGACGTCTATTCGATGACGCCCAACGTCCCGCATGATCCGCCGCGAAGCGGTCGGGGTCCATGCGGTGGTTAGCGGGCGCGTACCCGAGATTGCCAGTAGTAAGGACGCTTCGCATGATGTGCGACAGCAAGGATAACGATTCCGTCTGGCTCCGGCCGGTAGATGACCGCGAACGGGAATTCCTGCACGAATACGCGGCGAGTATTGGCACGAAACGGGGATCCGGACAGTGGGAAGGCAAGCGCACGGGCAGCCGCCTCTTCAACTGCCGCGGTGAAGCGTGTGCCCAATCCGGCCTGGGCTTCACTGTAGTAAATGACCTCGGCAAAAGGAACTCGAGGCGCGCAGCGGCGATGAACCGCGCGCGGCTCACCGCGCGAGCCGTCTAGCCTCAGCGAACACGCTTTCGGCGGAAAATGTTGGCAGATCGCCTCGCTCAAAGGCAGCGACCCGTACCGTAATTTTCCGCTCCCAAGCCTGTTCGATCTCCGCGAGCGGTGCGTCACGAAGCGAATCCAGCAGAAAGTCCGCGAGCTTGGCTCGTTCCTCCGGCGACAGGGAGCGGGACTGTGTTTGAAGTTCCTCGAGCGTATCCGGCATGGCCGTAACCTCCAATCGTCTGCAATATTCTACGCTCGCATCTGTATGGCTGCATCTGCACGCGAACGTTTGATTTCAGCGGCCGCCGATGGCGGTCCGCTGGAATGATGGGTTGTAGGCCGTTACAAACCATGCGCTTGAAGGTGCCCAGACACTACCATCCTCTTTTGCGAATTTACCAATAACATCGTCAAGCGCAAGAATGACTTTGCCTTTTAGGCGTTCACCTTCCTCCTCCGCGAGACGAATAATTTCTCCAGCAGGCCCAATTTCCAGAGCAAACTGAATAGCTTCCTCCTTATTGCGCCCAATACAAATGTCAGTATCAAAACGCTCGAACTGAATTTTCTCAAATCCGACGATCTGGAGCATATCGCTAACCATATCAGGGCCGGCCATTGAAAAAGGCCCAGGACCACAGTGAACAGCATCAGTGTCATCGTGAGAAATAACGGGGACGATGTTTCGAACGCAAAGTTCTGCATCGTGTAGCCACGGGTTGTCTTCGCGCTTACGCCATACTACCTGGGTGAATTTCCCCCCTGGCTTCAAGGCGGAGCGAATATTTTTCATTGCTAAACCGGGTAGATTAAAAAACATGGTTCCGAAGCGCGCAAAAGCTTCGTCATAAGGGCCACCAAGGTCATCTACTTCTACGTCAGCCACTAAAAACCTGGCGTTCTTGATTCCTTTCTTGGCGGCAGTCTGATTGCATTCGGCAATAAAATTGCTGGCACAATCCACGCCAGTCGCGAGCCCATGTTCGCCAACGGATTTCGCTATTTCAATAGTACAGTCCCCAAAGCCACAGCCAACATCAAGTACACGGGCTCCTTCTGGGTGCCGGTGTCTTTTTAAGGCTTCTTCACTAATGGCGGCGTAACCTTCTATAAACAGATATTTAAAGCGAGAAAACTTTTCGAATAGTACGGTATTCCAGGCTTCTATAACGACAGCGTTACTCATATGTAACCTCCGATGCTATGCATAAAAAATCAGACTCAGGGATTTAGTTACAAGAACACTAGCGAGAGCCCTTCCGGAATGAACAGTGCGTAGTTCCACATGGCGCGGTGGCTCCTGTTAGGCCTCAACGAAGATGTAGAAAAACCCTTTTTGCGGAGATTTTCCTTACCTCGCAAAAACTCATTGCTTTCTTCAGGCCGCCACGAAAGATGCTGCTGTCGCTGTCTGAGAGGCGCTCCACGAGGAGATCGTGGCCCAGATGGTCAACGACGTCGGAATTCACATGATCGTCGCTCAGATCGCGTTTTATTGCGAACATTTTTTGTCGGGGACTTTTTCTACAGCCTCAACGTCCGAGTTCAGAGGCGGCGCGCTTTTTCGCCGTCCTTTGGAACGACGAGTTCGGCCCCATCTTCGCCAAGCATCGGGGTCTAGGCCGCCTCGGCGTGCAGCTTTACGCCGAGTGCGCGCGCAACCTTCAGTACCGTAGCAAAGCTCGGGTTTCCATCAGCGCTGAGGGCCTTGTACAGGCTCTCCCGACTGAGGCCTGCGTCTTTTGCGACTTGAGTCATTCCTTTCGCACGCGCGATGTCACCGAGAGCTCTAGCAATGCCCGATGCGTCGTCAGGCGCTTCATCGAGCCAGGCATCAAGGTATGCGGCCATCTCTTCCGGGGTACGAAGTTGTTCAGCAACATCGTACGGAATCGTCTTGGTTTTGGTAGTCTTTTTCGCTGTGAACTTAGGCATGGCTTGCTACTCCTGAAAATTCTTGGCCAATGAAATTGCCATTTCGATGTCTTTCCGCTGTGTTGATTTGTCCCCGCCGGCAAGCAGCAAGAGAAGTCGGCTTCCCCGTTTTGTGTAATAGACCCGGTACCCCGGCCCGATATCAATTTTTAGTTCGGACACACCGTCCGTGAGGTTGCGGTGCTTGCCAGGATTTCCGTGTACCAGCCGATCAACGCGGACCTGAATGCGGGCTCGCCCAACACGATCCTTCAGGGCGTTGATCCACTCGCGATATGCCTCTGTCTCTTCAACGCGGATTTCAAAATTGTATCCTATGCGCTACACGTGTCAAGCGTAATGCGCGGTTCGCGTTATGGGACCGAACGTGGAGCTAACCGGCGCTGCGCGGCTCTATCGCGCAGCGTCCAGCGACCGAAGGGAGCAAGGTTGAGCGCCGGGTTAGCCGTCATGTGCGAGTACCGCCGATACCCGGGCTCGAAGGACGGGAATGAGTTCTTTCTCGAACCATGGATTGCGCTTGAGCCAAAGATTATTGCGTGGGCTCGGATGAGGCAACGGAACGGTGTGGGGCCAGTTCTTCCGCCATGCCTGAACCGCCTCGGTGACAGATGCGGCTTCTTTCGGAAGGTGATAAGCCTGTGCGTACTGCCCGATCACCAGCGTGAGTTTGAGATTCTTCAGGCGCGACAGCAACGCTGCCCGCCACGCTGGCGCGCATTCGGGCCGTGGAGGTAGGTCTCCAGCCTTGCCCGTTCCGGGGAAGCAGAAGCCCATGGGCAGGATGGCAACTTGCTTGGCGTCGTAGAACACCTCGCGCGAGATACCCAGCCACATGCGCAGCCTGTCACCACTTGCGTCGTTGAACGGCACGCCCGTTTCGTGAACCTTCCTGCCCGGTGCTTGGCCCGCGATCAGAATGCGGGCCAACGGATGCACCTGAACGACCGGGCGCGGGCCAAGCGGCAGGTGATTCGCGCAAAGCACGCATGCGCGGACTTCAGTGAGCAATGCTGCGAGAGAAGACATTGAAGGCGATCCTGACGGCCTGCCGTT
>JANNTE010000392.1:0-13402 GCA_031403365.1 Betaproteobacteria bacterium
AAACCATCATGGCCTCTCTGCTTAAAATATTCGACGTCGCCGCCTCGGCGATGACCGCCCAGTCGCAACGGCTCAATGTAGTCGCGAGCAACCTGGCTAATGCGGACAGCGCCACCGGTCCGGATGGCTCCGCCTACAAAGCCCGCCAGGTGGTTTTCTCCACTCAGAACATGGGCGGGCCGGAGAACTCCGGCGTACGCGTGAGCGGCGTGATCGAAGATCCGGCGCCGATGAAACGCCTGTTCGAACCGAACCATCCGATGGCCGACAGCGACGGCTACGTCACCATGCCGAACGTCAATGTGGTCGAGGAAATGGTGAACATGATTTCGGCTTCGCGCGCGTACCAGAACAACGTGGAAATCATGAACACCGCCAAGACCCTGTTGGCCAAAACCCTGACCATCGGTCAGTAGCAAGCGGGAGATCATCATGCCGACATCGATAGCAGAACTGCAAAGCATCTTGAAAAACCCGGCGCGACCCACTCAGCCGGCCAACAGCACGGCGTCACAAGATCGCTTCCTGAAGCTGCTGGTGACGCAAATGCAGAATCAGGATCCACTCAATCCGATGGACAACGCCCAGGTCACCACGCAACTGGCGCAGTTGAATACGGTCAGTGGCATCGAGCAACTCAACAAGACCCTGGCGCAGATGGCTGCCTCGAGCACGGCTCAGCAATCGCTGCAAGCGGCCATGCTGGTTGGCCGCGATGTACTCGTAGCCGGAGACCGGATGAATTTCACCGGACAACCGGTGCGCTTCGGCGCCGAACTGCCGCAGGCCGTGGACGGCATGACCATCGGCGTTACCGATGCCCAGGGCAATGTCGTGGACAGCTTTCAGACCGGCGCGCATCCGCAGGGTGTGACCACGCTGGAGTGGGACGGCCTGGATGCGAACGGCGCGCCGCTGCCCGCCGGCAACTATGTGCTCTCGGCCAATGCCAGTAACGGCAGCACCGCGGTGAGCGTGAGCACACTGGTCAGCGCCAGAGTTGCCTCTGTCGGCAGCGCGGCCGATGGGTCCATTCAATTGCAGTTGTCCGGCGCGGGCAGTGTCGCCATCGGTGACGTCAAACGATTCATGTAACCAGCTCAAGGAGACAGACATGGCATTTCAGCAGGGCTTAAGCGGATTGAACGCGGCATCCAGGGGACTGGACGTCATCGGCAACAATATCGCCAATGCGAACACAGTGGGCTTCAAGAGCTCGCAGGCGCAGTTCGCGGACGTCTACGCAAACTCCCTGCTGGGCGGCGGCAGCGCGATCGGCATCGGCACGCAGGTGGCGACGGTTGCACAGCAGTTTTCCCAGGGCAACGTGTCCGCATCGAGCAATCCGCTGGACGTTGCGATCAACGGCAGCGGATTTTTCCGCATGAGCGACAACGGAGGCATCTCCTTCACCCGCAACGGCCAGTTTCAGATCGATAAGGACGGATTCATTGTCAATGCCCAGGGCCTGTCGCTCACCGGATTCCCGGTCGATGCGAATGGCGTGATCGTGCCGTCTTCCCCGGTGCCCCTGCAAATTCTCACCGGGGACATTGCCCCGCAGGTCACCAGCACAGTGGACGCCACGCTGAATCTGGATGCGCGGCTTGCGCAACCCGTTACCGCGATCTTCGATCCGTCGGATCCGACCAGTTACAACAATTCGACATCGCTCACGCTCTTCGACTCGCTGGGCAATCCGCATCTGCTGTCGATGTTTTTTGTCAGGACGGCGACGCCCAATCAGTGGAACACCTTTGCCACCATGGACGGAACGCCGGTCGTGAACGTGGACCTCGGTGGCGGTGCCGGATTGCCCGCCCAGCTAGATTTCAGCACCAGCGGCATCATGACCAGCGCGATGCCAATCACGGCGAGCATTGATCTGAACGCGGTCGCAACCGACCTTGGTCTGGTCAACGGTGCGGCCTCGCCGCTTGCCTTTGAGATTGATTTTCGCAACACCTCTCAGTTTGGCGCCAACTTCGGCGTAAATTCTCTGGCGCAAAACGGTTACTCATCCGGCCGCCTGGCCGGGCTTGCGGTCGGCCAGGATGGAGTCGTGCAGGGACGCTACAGCAATGGCCAGTCGCGCGCTGTCGGCCAGATCGTGCTGGCGAACTTCAACAATCCTCAAGGTCTGAGACCGCTGGGCAACAACCAGTGGGCGGAAGCGCCGGACTCGGGTCCGGCCGCCGTGGGTGCGCCGATGACCGGCTCGCTGGGCCTGCTGCAGCCGACGTCGGTCGAGGAATCCAATGTTGATCTGACCGCCGAACTCGTCAACATGATCACCATGCAGCGCGCCTACCAGGCCAATGCCCAGACCATCAAGACACAGGACTCGGTGCTGCAGACGCTGGTTAACCTTCGCTAAACGCTAGCCTCCCAACCTTCGTTTCCAGATCATGGACCGACTCATATATACAGCCATGACCGGCGCCAAGCACCTGCTCGAACAGCAGGCGGTGGTGGCGCACAATCTGGCCAATGCCAACTCCACGGGTTTCCGAGCGGAACTCAGTGCGTTTCGTGCCGTCCCGCTGGTCGGGGATGGATTGAACACCCGCGCCTTCGTTGTCGGTTCCACCGTCGGTGCCGACCTGTCGCCGGGGGTGATTCAGCAGACCGGTCGTGCGCTCGATATCTCGGTGCAGGGGGCGGGCTTCATTGCCGTACAAGGTGCGGATGGCGTCGAGGCCTATACGCGAGCCGGCGATCTGCAGGTCAGTGTCAACGGCCAGTTGCAGACGCGCAACGGCAATGCCGTGGTCGGCGACGGTGGTCCGATCGCGATTCCTCCGCAATCGAACCTGACCATCGCGCCGGATGGCACGATCTCCACGGTGCCCACCTTTGGATCTCCAAACGCCGTGGCAACCGTGGCCCGCATCAAACTCGTGAATCCCGCCGCCGGGGAAATCGAGCGTGGTGCGGATGGCTTGTTCCGCATGAAAAGCGGCAGCTCCGCACCAGCGGACGTCAACGTCGCGCTGGCCGCCGGCACTCTGGAGGGCAGCAACGTCAACGTGGTGGAGGCGATGGTCAGCCTGATCGAGAACGCGCGCCAGTTCGACATGCAGATGAAGATGCTGCAAAACGCGCAGAGCAACGCGTCGCAGGCGGCGTCGATTCTGACGGCGCGATGACTGAACGGCCGGGGCGCCGGGGATCAGACGCCAAGAGTGGGGCGCAGAAATGCGCCGGAGCGACGCTGCTTTGCGGCCTGCGCAGGATTAATCTTGAAGGAGCAACAACATGATTCGTTCATTGTGGATTTCCAAAACCGGACTGGAAGCGCAGCAGACGCAGATGGATGTGATCGCGCAAAACCTGGCCAACGTCAGCACCAACGGCTACAAGCGACAGCGCGCGGTGTTCGAGGATCTGCTCTACCAGACCCTGCGTCAGCCCGGTGCGCAGTCCTCGCAGCAAACCGAGGTGCCTTCCGGGTTGCAAATCGGTACCGGAGTGCAGCCGATTGCGACCGAGCGCATTTTCACCCAGGGCAATATTCAGCAGACCGGCAATGCTCTCGACGTGGCGATTCAGGGCGACGGACTGTTCCAGGTGCTGCTTCCGGATGGAACCACCGCCTATACGCGCGACGGCGCATTTCAGTTGAACAGCCAGGGCCAACTGGTCACCTCCAGCGGCTACCCGGTGCAACCGGCCATCACGCTGCCGGCGACCGTGCTCTCGGTGACCATCGCCAAGGATGGCATCGTCTCGGTCACCCAGCCCGGATCGAGCACGCCGACCCAGGTCGGCCAGATGCAGCTCGCAACCTTCATCAATACCGGCGGCTTGCAGTCGCGCGGAGAAAATCTTTACCTGGAAACCGCGTCATCCGGCGCGGCACAGCCCAACGCACCGGGTTCGAACGGCGCCGGACTGCTTAACCAATCCTTCGTCGAAACCTCGAACGTAAACGTCGTCGAGGAACTGGTGAACATGATTCAAACCCAGCGCGCCTACGAGATCAATTCAAAGTCGATCCAGACTTCCGATCAAATGCTGGCACGGCTGACGCAGATGTAGACCAGATGACAGACGACGCAAGACACAATACAGGGCATGGTAGACGGAGGACCGAGGCGTCAATGATAAAACGATCAATCAATTTTGTTCCATTGGCGGTTGCCGGAATGCTGTCCGCCTGCGCCGTCAACCAGCCGCCGATCGTGCACCAGCCGATGACGGCGCGGCCGCAGGTTCAGGAATCCGCGCCGACGCAGGCGACGGGCTCGATCTATCAGCCATCGAACTTTCGTCCGATGTTTGAGGACCGGCGTGCGCGCTTCGTCGGCGATACGCTGACCATCAACATCTCGGAGAAGACCGCAGCCAACAAGAAGTCCGGCGCCAGCGCCGAGCGCAGCAGTGACATCTCGGTCGAAGTGCCGATTGTGAGGGGGCTGCCCGGCAAGACCTTTCAGGGCGCGGAATTGGGGGCGAGCACGTCCAACAGTTTCGATGGCAGCGGTCAGGCCGCTGCGAGCAACGATTTCACCGGGACCCTGACTGTGACCGTGATCGACGTGCTGGCCAACGGCAACTTGCTGGTCAGTGGAGAAAAACAAGTGGCGATGAGCCAGGGTTCAGAGTTCATCCGCTTCTCCGGTGTCGTCAATCCGGTAACGATCAGTCCAAGCAACAGCGTTGTGTCCACGCAGGTCGCCGATGCGCGCATCGAGTACCGCGCCAACGGCTATATCGATGAGGCGCAAACCATGGGCTGGCTGGCGCGCTTTTTCAACAATGTCCTTCCGTTCTAGATCAGAGGTCAGAAGACCGAGGACGGAAAACAAGCCCAGGCCACCGGACAGTGCTTTCCGGTGCGCCGCGACTCACCGCTTATGCCTCGTCAACACCATCATCAACGATACATCGCCATGAAAAAACAATTCAATGCCATTTGGTGCGCGGGCGCGGCGATGCTGGCCTTGTTTGCTGTGCCGCAGAATTTCGTGCATGCCGAGCGCCTGAAGGAACTGACCCGGGTGCAGGGCGTTCGCGACAATCCTTTGATCGGCTATGGCATCGTGGTCGGCCTGGATGGCAGTGGCGACCAGACCACACAAACGCCTTTCACGACGCAGAGTCTGCAGGCGATGCTTTCTCAACTCGGAGTACAACTGCCACCGGGTACCAGTCTGCAACTGAAGAACGTCGCTGCCATCATGGTGACGGCCATCCTTCCGGCGTTTGCCCGTTCCGGGCAAAGTATCGATGTGACCGTGTCCTCGCTGGGCAATGCCAAAAGTCTGCGCGGCGGCACCTTGCTGATGACGCCGCTCAAAGGCGTCGACGGCCAGACCTACGCCATTGCACAGGGAAACGTTTTGGTGGGAGGCGTGGGAGCGGCGGCCAACGGCAGCGCAGTACAGGTGAACCATCTGGCCGTTGGCCGGGTTCCGAACGGAGCAAACGTGGAGCGGGAAGTGGCGACGAGCATCGGGCGCGGTGAGTATATTTTTCTCGAATCCAACGCGACTGATTTCAATACCTCCCGCCAGATTGCCGAAGTCATCAATGCCTTCGCTGGACCGGAAATGGCCTCCGCCGTCGATGGCCGGGTGGTGCGCGTGCGCGCCCCGACCGAGCCCGACAAGCGCGTGGAGTTTCTGGCGCGGTTGGAAAATCTGGAGATCAATCTGGCGAAAGGCGCGGCGAAAGTCATCGTCAATGCGCGCACCGGTTCAGTGGTGATGAACCAGACCGTGACCATCGAGGCGTGTGCGGTCGCGCATGGCAACTTGTCGGTGATCATCACCACCGAGCCTGTCATCAGCCAGCCCAATGCACTTTCGCCGCGCGGCGAAACCGTACAGGCGCAGCGCTCCAGCATCGAGATTCGCGCCGATAAGGGTGGCCTGGTGACCATGCCGGCCGGCGTATCGCTGGCCGAAGTGGTCAAGGCGCTGAACTCGATCGGCGCCACGCCACAGGACCTGCTCGCCATATTGCAGGCGATGAAATCGGTTGGCGTGTTGCGCGCCGAACTCGAAGTTATCTGACGCAAGCGCCATGATCATCGGCAATGATTCCTCCGCATTGACGCTGGCGAGTGACGCCCAGGGCATCGATGCCTTGCGGCTGAAGGCGAAAACCGATCCAAAAGGGGCGATCAGGGAGACGGCACGCCAGTTCGAAGCGCTTCTGATGAACGTCATGCTCAAGAGCATGCGCGAAACGGCTCCCCAGGATGGTCTTTTCGACAGCGAGCAGACACGTCTCTACACCTCGATGCTCGACCAGCAACTGGCGCAGTCCATGGCCGGGCGCGGTATCGGCATCGCCGAAGTGCTGGCGCGCCAGTTGATGCCGGCCGCGCAAGCGCTGCCGGGCGCCGCGTCAGCAGGAAAACAGCTGACATCGACGGCAACACCGGTGCTGCCAGCGGCAAGCGCGACGCCGGCGTCAAAGGATATTGCGCCCGCTCCAACGCAGCCGGCGGTCATCCCGATCGGCGTGCAGGGCAGGGCGCCGGCCGCGCATCCGGCCTCCAGTCTGGCCGAGAGTTCACGGGACGCCAAAAGCCACCCGCGCATGTTTATTGAACGCCTGTTGCCGGATGCCCGGGCGGTGAGTCGCGAAACCGGCATTCCGGCGCGTTTCCTGCTCGGACACGCCGCACTGGAATCAGGCTGGGGTCGCGCCGAGATCCGGACCGCCGACGGCGCTCCGAGTCACAACTTGTTCGGCATCAAAGCCGGCGCCGGCTGGAACGGACGCCGTGTCGAAGTGCTCACCACGGAGTATTCCGGCGGCGTGGCGGAGAAGAAAGTCCAGAGCTTCCGCGTCTACGACTCGTACCAGGATAGCCTGCGCGATTACGCGAATCTGCTGGCCAGCGCGCCGCGTTACGCCGAAGTCCTGAAAAACACGCACGACGCCAGAGCCTACGCGCGCGAGCTGCAGGATGCCGGATACGCCACCGATCCGCGTTTTGCCGACAAACTGGCAGGCGTGATCGACGGCAGGTCACTGCGCTTTTCCAGGATGGCTTGAACCTGGCAACTGCGGTTGCCAGGTTGAAATCAAGTTCCGATGCGGCTGGTCGATAACCACTGAGAGGGACCCGAACGGGTGACAGTGAATCGATCAGCAGCGCAGCACGCGAAAGTTCAAGAAGCAGGATCAGGGAAGGACCATCTTTGGGATCAAACATCTTTGCCATCGGCATCACCGGACTGCATGCGGCGCAGGCCGGCCTCGTCACGGCCGGTCACAATATCTCCAATGCCAATACGCCAGGCTTCACGCGCCAGCAAGTCGATTTCACCAACTCCGTTCCGCTGGGGACCGGCAGCGGATTCTTCGGAACCGGTGTCGACATTGTCACCGTGCAACGCCTCTACAATCAGTTCCTGTCCAACGAAGTACTGACCGCTTCCACCCAGTCGAGCGGCCTTGACGCTTACTATGCCCAGATTCAGCAGCTCGACAATCTGCTGGCCGATCCATCCGCCGGTTTGTCGCCCGCCCTCCAGGAGTTTTTCACGGCGCTGCAGGGCGTGGCCACGACGCCCAATGTGCCATCGTCGCGTCAGGCCCTGCTGTCTTCGGCACAATCGCTGATATCGCGCTTCGAAGTCATTGATCAGCGCTTGCGCGATTTGCGCGAAGGCGTCAATGCGGACGTCACTGCCACGGCGCGGCAGATCAGTAACTACGCCACCCAGATTGCGGACTTGAACCAGCGCATCGTCGTGGCCCGAAGCGCCGCCGGCGGGCAGCCGCCCAACGACCTGCTCGATCAGCGCGATCAATTGGTGGCGGAACTCAACAAGGATATCCGCGCCACGGTGGTGGTGCAGGACGACGGTGCGTACAACGTTTTCATCGGCAGCGGACAGCCGCTCGTTGCCGGCACACTGGCTTATTCAATGGCTCCGATGCGCGATCCGGTCGATCCGACCCGGATTGTGATCGGCTATCAAACCGCCTCGGGCGTAGTGCAGATTCCGGAGTCCACGCTCAACGGCGGCAAGCTCGGAGGATTGCTTGCGTTTCGCAGCGAGGCGCTGGATCCGGCAGCCAATGCCCTTGGCCGTGTCGCCATCACGCTGGCGCAGACGTTCAATGCCCAGCATGCGCTCGGACAAGATCTCAACGGGCAGCTTGGCACCGCATTCTTCTCGATCGGCACGCCGCAGACCAATGCCAATATCAACAACATCGGAACTGCCGTAATCGCCGCGGCGTTCGATCCGGCCAGCCCCGGCGCACTGACGACCAGCGACTACCGATTGAGCTTCGACGGCACCAATTTCAACCTGACGCGGCTGTCGGACAACACTTCTCAGAGCTTCGCTGGTTTCCCGCAAACCGTGGACGGCTTCACGCTGACCCTCGCATCCGGAATCGCGACGGCGGGCGACAGCTTCCTGATCCGCCCGACGGCCACTGGTGCATCGACTCTGGGCGTGCTGATTACCGATCCCACAAGAATTGCGGCAGCGGCTCCGGTGCGCAGCGCGCGCAGCGCTGCCAATACCGGGACCGGAGAAATCAGCGCTGGAGTGGTCAATGCGGTCGATCCGAATTTGCAGCAGCCGGTAACCATCACCTTTACCAGCGCAACCACCTTCAACGTCAACGGCACCGGGACGGGCAACCCCACCGGACTGGCCTACACCCCGGGACAGGACATTACGTTCAATGGCTGGACGCTGCAGATCAGCGGCGCACCGGCTACTGGTGATGCCTTCAGCATTGGCCCCAACACCGGCGGCAGCGGCGACAACCGCAATGCGCTGGCGCTCGCCGGACTGCAAACGGCGGGCATCCTGGATGGCGGCACCGCGTCCTATCAGGGCGCTTATGCTTCACTGGTAAGCCAGGTGGGCACACAAACCCGGCAGCTTCAGGTGACCAGCGCGGCGCAAACCAGCGTGCTCGAACAGGCGTACACCGCACAGCAATCTTATTCGGGCGTGAACCTCGATGAAGAAGCCGCCAATCTGATCCGCTTCCAGCAAGCCTATCAGGCGTCCGGGAAAATGTTGCAAGTCGCTTCGACCTTGTTTGAAACTCTGCTCCAGCTCGGCAATCGATAGGAAGATTCCATCATGCGCGTCAGCTCCGGCACCATTTACGATCTCAGCGTCAGCGCCATGAACCGGCAGCAGACGCAGTTGCTCAAGACCCAGCAGCAGATTTCCGCGAATCGTCGCATGCTTACGCCGTCTGACGATCCGATCGCGTCGGCGCGCGCTCTGGAAATCGGCCAGGCCGATGCCATCAACACCCAGTATGGCTCCAATGCCCAGACGGCGGCCGGACGGCTGTCTCTGACCGAGCAGGCGCTCGGCCGCGTCACGGAATTGCTTCAATCGATCCGGCAGAACGCGGTTACTGGCGGCAACGGCAGTTTCACAGCCGCTGACCGTGCCACCATGGCTCAGGACATTCAGGCCATATACGACGAACTCCTGACGGTGGCGAATACCACGGATGGAGAGGGCAACTACCTGTTCTCCGGATTTCAGACCGACTTGAGACCGTTCGCGCCCACCGGCGCCGGTGTTCAGTACCTGGGCGATGACGGGCAGCGTCTGGTACAAGTGGCCAGTGGCCGGCAGATTGCGGTGAGTGAATCCGGCGCCGATGTTTTCGCCCGTATCCGAAGCGGAAACGGCAGCTTCACCGTATCCGCGCCGGGCTCCAACACCGGCAACCCGACCTACAGCATGGGAGCGGTCACCGACGCGACTGCATTGACCGGGAATCAATATCAGATTGTATTCAGCGTGACCGGAACCACCACGACCTACGACGTGCTTGATCTGACCTCGGCAACCACGATACTCAGCACGCAGCCCTATACCAGCGGCGATTCCATCGCCTTTGATGGCATGAGCCTGGAAGTCAGCGGAACACCGGCGGCAGGCGATATCGTGCAGATCGATCCCAGCACCGATCAGGATTTATTCGCGACCGTATCCAACCTCGTCGCGGCCCTGCGGGCTCCCGCCGAAGGTCCCGCCGACCAGGCGCGCCTTCAGAACGCCCTCACCGATGCCTTGGTCAACCTGGACCAGGACTTGAACAACGTCAGTTCGGTGCGCGCCGGCGTCGGCACGCGCATGCGCGAAACCGATGATCATCAGAACAGCAGCGAAGACCTGTCCTTGCAGTACAAACAGGTTCTGTCAAAACTTCAGGACCTCGATTACGCGAAAGCCATCAGCGAACTCATCCAGCAGCAGACAACCCTGCAGGCGGCACAGAAAACTTTCGTGGACACGGCGCGATTGTCGATATTCAATTACTTGTAGAACGTCACTGCGTTTTCTTGCGACGGCGACAGCATCCGGCTTCCTCGCTCGCCGAAACACAGGGGCGCTCGAAGGCAATTGGTCCTTTCGTTATTCATGACGCATTGCTTTCCCTCACTCTGACGCGCGGACACGTTGGCGATGAAATCGCCCGACTGCGGGTAGCGCGCCTGGGCATCGCCTCCCGCTCCGAATGGCTCCGCCAATGCCGAGTCAGCGATGCTCCGCTTCAAGTGCGCCTTCCTCTCGGAGGGAGGGCAAAACTCCCTTCTCCCTCCGGGACAAGGGCACACTTGAAGCGGAGCAGAAGGGTGGGGATGAGGGAAGCGTCCTTGACTGGGGATTCCGGATTTTCAAGATAGAAGAACGCAAAGGCGGTCCCCGGCACTACCACAAGTCCTGACGCCTGCCGCACTGCCAAATGCGAACGGAAAGCCGAGACTTCGCGCTCGCTCATTTCGCCTGAGTGAAGCTTGCCGTGGAAGATGCAACGTTTGACTCAAGGCACATAAGCCTTTTCCGGGAAGTATCCAACTTCGCTCGCGGCTTAGCTTCGCGTTCGGCCCCAGGTTCCAGGTCCGGCAGCCCCGTTTGACACGCGCGTTTACTGTAGCTACAGTAATGCATGCGAGTCGAGTATGACCCAGCGAAAGACAAAGCAAATCGAGCAATTCCCGGCGTTTCGCTTGCTCTCGCCGAGAAACTCGACTGAGACGCTGCGCTGGTCTGGGTTGATGTCCGTTTTGACTACGAGGAGCTGAGAATGATTGCGCTCGCTCCGGAAGTCGCGACCCTGTACTACGGGTCTTTGTTGAACGTGGCAAGGTGCGAAGAATCATCAGTCTGCGCCGTGCCACCCGTCGCGAGGTGAAGCACTATGTCGAAAACTTCTAAGCGCCCTCCCATCGCCATGCCCACCGCGAAGGAAGACAAGCTGCTCGTTGCAGCGGCGAAGGCCGATCCTGATGCGCAGCCGCTTACCCCAAAGCAGCTTAAGGCAATGGTTCCACTTCGAGCCCTTCGCGGGCGCCCCAAATCTGCCAATCCGAAGCAACTGGTGTCTGTACGCTATAGTCCGGAAGTCCTGGCGTTCTTCAAGGCAACTGGCGAAGGTTGGCAATCACGCATGGATGGAGTGTTACGCCAGTATGTGTCGCGTCGCGCGCGTCAGCCGTGAAATGAAACCGAACCCATCATTTCCCGGTTGGGCGCTGGAAATAGTCACCTAAGGAATGACCCACTTCCATGTGCACGGGTGTAGCTCACCTTTGTAGCCAACTTAGCCAGCCCAACTGTACGGTCAAGCTGATGCCAAAAGCTACGCTTTTGGTACCTTCCATGCTTCGCATTCCGGCGCAGCTTACTTGGTTGCGTTGAAGCTTTTCCGTATCTCGACTAGATTGCGATCCGTTTTTCAGGCTGGGTTGCCCGACTCGTCGTTCGGGGTGCGCATGAGGCACCGCGCTGCGACGTCCGCAGCGCTGGTGATTCTGCTCGCGGCGTGTGCGAGCCAGCCGATGCAGGATTCATCGGAATCGAAGCGGCCCGGTACCGTAGCACCGGCGCGGCCGGATCGCGTGCGGCCTTTTTTAGGTCTCCGGCTTTCGGATGCGAAAGACGGCGGGGTGTTGGTGGACGGTCTGCAGCCGGGTCCGGGTGCGGCGGCGGGAGTGTTGCCGGGGGATCGCATCCTGCGCATTGGCGAGGTCGAAGTGGATGCGCAACGCGTGCTGGCGCTGATGTCGGCGGCGTCGCCGGGCACACGCATGCGTCTTCATATTCTGCGTGAGGCCAAGCCGCTGCAAATCGATCTGGAGATTGACTCCGGCGAACGCTGGGCGACGCCGGCCGCGTACCCGGCGCTGGTGACGTATGCGGCATTACCGGTTTCCGAATTCGGGCGGGGCAGTGACTCCGCGCTTACTCAGGTGCTGAAAGACGCGCCCGAAATCGTGCCGGTCGGCGAACGCCTTGATCGCATGTTTCTGGACCTGGCGCGGCACGATGGTGGTTATCACAAGTTGCCGTTGATGCGCCTGGCGTTGATGCAGCCGGAGGCCATGACGCACTGGCGTGATGATCTGCTCACGCGCATGCGCTCCGATACGGATGCCCGTGGTCCAGTCCTCGGGGTGATGTGCCGGACTCTGGCGTTGAACTGTACCGGGCTGGAGATTGATCCGCGCGGTGTTTCGCCCAGTGTTTCTCCCGCTGCTCCATCGCGGATTTCGGACTTCGCCGCCGTCATTGCGAGCGCGAACAAGGACGTGCGCGAGGTCTTTCGCGGTGTGGACGGAGGCCGGGAGCGGGCGCTGGATGATCTGGGTTACCTGCTGGAGAAGACCGCCGCCGAGCGTACCTTGCGCGGGCATCCGGATGCCTTGCGCGGCATACGCGCGATGCAACTGAGCATGCGCGTGGATCTCGATGCGTTTCTGGCGGTGGCCGGGCGGATGCTGGCGAACGCGCAATCGCTGCCGCTGCCCTCGACAACGCTGCGCCAGATTCCGGCTGCTTTGGCGGCGGCGGTGCAGGGCGAGATCAGGGATTTCGTCGAAATCGATGGTGGTTATGTCGTGATCGGCGGCCCGGGCGCGAATCGTTACGACATGGATCGCCTGTATGCGGTGATCGAAACCGGGGGCGATGACGATTACCGATGGGGTAATGGGTTCGCGCCTGAAACACAGACGGTGATCGATATGCAAGGCAACGATCGCTATGTTGCCCGGCGCGGCGGACCGGCCGCCGGCTGGCTGGGCGTGTCGCTGCTGATCGATCGCGCAGGCGACGATTACTATGAGAGCGCGCTCGGCGGCTGCGGTGCGGGAGCAATGGGATTCGGATTGCTGTTCGACGATGCCGGCGCGGACAACTACCAGTGCGCGGCTTGGTCGCTGGGTACCGGGGTGTACGGCGGCGGGGTGCTGATCGACCGGGATACTCAGTCGGATGTTTACATCTCGCACACCTTCAGCCAGGGCGTCGGCGGACCGCGCGGTTTTGGTTTAGCCTGGCCAGCAGCGCAACGCTCACGGATTAAAGCCCGTTCGAACTCAGCAAACGCACCGAGTAGCTGTACAAGCATGCGCCCGACAGGCGTATCAGTCTCGATA
>JANNTE010000393.1:0-5435 GCA_031403365.1 Betaproteobacteria bacterium
CCTTGGACGATTCATTGAGCATGCGACTGGCTGCCGAGCCATGAATGTAAATCACGTGCCCGTCGCGACCATAGCCGGTCGGAATTACAAACGGCTGGCCGTTCTGCACGAACCCGACATGACAGAAATAGCCCTCGTCGAGAATCGCGGCGACCGTTGCGAAATCATGATGGCCGCGCGCCGGATAGCGATGCAGAGTCGTGCGGTCCGATTGCAGCTCCATGTCGATACCAGGCTAGGTGAGCGGTGTGCAATCGAGACGATTGCACTCTGGATTTCCCTCGCCCCTCACCCCCAGTCCCTGGCCCCTATTTTTTCCGGTACTTGTCGTGACAGTCCTTGCAGGCCTTGCCGGCCTCGCCGAACTGCACCTTGATGGCATTGAAGTCGGTGCCCTTTGACACTTCCGCCAGCTTGGCCACTTCGCCCTGCATCTTTTCCAGCTTGGACTTGAAGTCATCCATGTTCTGCCAGATTTCCGGCTTCGCCTTGGTTTTGCCTTTGTCGGACCCGGGAATAAATCCCTCCAACGGCAGCTTGCTCATGAAAGCGACGATTTCCGCATGGCGGGCGAACTTGGCCGCGTCGTAGGGCTTCGTTCCCTTGACCATGTCCGCCATCGGCTTGAAATTCCAGCCCATCACTTCGTAGACACCCTGACGATAATGCTGGGCCCACTCCTCTTTGCTCTCGGCCCGAACCGTTCCAGCGAACAGCGAACCGGAAACGGCCAGCAGCAAAGCAGCGCATGCGGTTTTCATTCGCAGTTCCTCCGAATTGAATTTCGCGAGGATTCTAACACCAGCGATGCGGGAAGCGCCTGCTTGCGGCAAGACCTCACTGCTCCTGCGCAAGGGGATCGTATCCCGCCTCGATTTGCACGCCGTCGCGGCGCATGCGCTCGATGATCCGATTGCTGTAACCGTCGTCAGGCGTGCTGTTGCCCTTTAGAACATCACCCACCAGACGGTAGACGGTATAGCGGTCGCGCAGCGCAGGTGTTGCGACACACTCATCAAGCGCGGCCTTTACTTCAGTTGGTGCGATCTGGCCATCGAGCATCAGGGAGACTTTAAGAGTCATGATTACCACCTCCGGTCGCGTTGCGGCGTTAGCATGGGCTCGAGCCGCCTGGCAATGAATTCGCGTGCCCGGAATATCCGCGTACGCACCGTGCCTATGGGAATGCCGAGCATGACGGCAATTTCCGCATAAGGTCTGGATTCCACCTCATAGAGCATCAGCGCCTCGGCGAGATCGGGCTGGAGTTTCGCCAGTGCGCGCTGAACGGCATCGGCAATCTGCTTGGCCATCAGAGTGCGTTCGGGATTCTCGCCGTCGGAGACTCCGGGCTCGAATGGTTCCGCCCGCTCCTCCGGCCCGTCGTCGCCAATCTGCACGTGAACCGGCTCCCTTTTCAGATGAGTCAGCGCAACGTTGGTGGCGATCCGATAGAGCCAACTGTAGAAGGCGCTGTCGCCGCGAAAGGAGGCGAGACCGCGGTAAGCGCGGATAAAAGTCTCCTGCACCACATCTTCGACATCGCCCGAGTGCCGGACATAGCGGGCCACGTGCCGGGCGATTCGCCGCTGATGTTTGACGACCAGCGCCTGGAAAGCCTTGGCGTCGCCAGCCTGCGCAAGCCGCACGAGCGGCCCATCCTGATCTGTTTCCGGAACTGTAGGTGCCATGGCGGCGCCAGCTTACGCAAGCGCGCCCACCAGCGCAACCACGCCGTCGCAAACGGGGGTACGCCGCCCTACGGCGCCCGCAAATCTCGTTCAATGGCGGCATACGCGCTGTGGTTATGGATCGATTCAAAGTTTTCACAGACCACGCGATAGGCGGCAATGCGCTGATCGCGTTCCAGTTGAAGCGCAACTTCCCGCACGAGATCCTCGACAAATCTTGGGTTGTCGTAGGCCCGCTCGGTCACGTACTTTTCATCCGGCCGTTTAAGCAGGCCGTAAAGTTCGCAGGACGCCGAGCGCTCGGCGACCGCAATCAGATCTTCCGGCGGGATCGGGCCGGCGAGTACCGTCGAGATGGTCACTGCCGAGCGCTGGTTGTGCGCACCGTAGGCGGAAATCTCCTTCGAACACGGGCACAGACTCGTCACCGGCACCACCACTTCCATGGAAAGCTCGACACCCTCCCGGTTGCCGGCTGCGCTAAGGCAGACGTCGTAGTCCAGAAGGCTTTGCACGCCCGTAACCGGCGCCTGCTTCATGACGAAGTATGCAAAGCGCAACGACATTGCTCCCTGCTCCGCATCGAGATGATTCAGCATCGCGCGCATCAGCTCTGGAAGGGTCGTGGCGGCGATCCCGCCTTCGTGGGCCTGGAGCACTTCAAGGAAACGCGACATGTGCGTGCCTTTCTGCACAGCGGACAGGGCGACCGACATTTCTACCATGGCTATAGTCGGCACCTGTAAGCCGCTGGCGGTGGTCACGCTTATCGGATGCCTTAATCCGCGGATACCCACCTGATCTATCGCAATTTCGCGATGATCCTTCATGGACTGGATATCGGGCAGCAGCAATCGTTCCGGAGCATTCATCGGCGGCGGGTCCTCGTGTCCTGTTTGGCAAGTGCCGGGTGAGTGACTTTCAAATCCCGCTCCGGTTCAGTGTTTTTATGCGGTCCCGCTGAGAATCAAGTAAAACCAAATGCATGAAACCGGGTCAGAGGCTCCAGTGACGCATTTTCGGCGTCATGCTTTAAACCCTTAAACCTATCCGAAAGGCAATAAAAATGAAATTGCTATCCCGCTTGATCGCCGGCGCCGTGTTCGCCGCCGCCACATCGGCCGCATTCGCGGCTGACATCGTAGACACGGCCATTTCCGCCGGTCAGTTTAAAACGCTGGTCAAGGCAGTGCAGGAAGCCGGTCTCGTCGATACTTTGAAGGGCAAGGGCCCGTTTACGGTGTTCGCGCCGACCGACGAAGCGTTTGCCAAGCTTCCGGCAGGCACGCTTGAGGCGCTGTTGATGGACAAGGAGAAGCTTGCCGCCATCCTTACCTATCATGTGGTACCGGGCAAAGTAATGGCCTCTCAGGTCAAGGCTGGCCAGGTCAAGACCGTGCAAGGTCAGGCCCTGACCGTGACGACCAAGAACGGCGTAGTCATGGTGGACGAAGCCAAGGTCGTCAAGACCGATATTGCCGCCTCAAACGGCGTGATCCACGTGATCGACACTGTCGTCTTGCCGAATTAATCCAGACAGTCGTCGCAGTGGCCCGCCCGGTCTAGCGCCGGGCGGGCTTTTTAATGCCCTCGCGCGCGCTTATTCCTAACGCGCCTTTAACTGACGCGACCACACTGTCAGCGGACCTTCCGCGCCAGGTTGACAAGATCAATGAACTGCGGGTGAATCTTCAGACCACCCTGAAATTCTTGAACTGCCACGGGTCGGTGTCATCGACATCTTCCGGATAGAGTACGCCGCGGTCTTCGAGCGGGGTCCAGTCGGTATACACACCCACGACCCGTCCCAGATAGGGTTTGCAGATCTCGAGCATGGTCTTGTATGGCAATTCGTCGGGCTCGACGATGCCGGCGTTCGGATTTTTGATGGCCCAGATCACCGCCGAGACATAACCGATGTTGACCTGAAGGCTGGTGGCATTGTTATAGGGACAAAGCTCTCGCGCCTGCTCGATGGTGAGCTGCGAACCGAACCAGTAGGCCCCTTTCTTGTGCCCCATCAGCAGCACACCGAGTTCGTCCATGCCTTCTGAAATTTCGTCGCGCAGCAGGCGATAGCGCGGCGGAAACTTGTAGTTGTTGCCGATGTACTCGTGCATCGACAGTACCGCGTCGTCACACGGGTGATAGGAGTAGTGGCAGGTCGGCCGGTAGACTACCTTGCCCTTTTTCTGCACGGTGAAGTAGTCGGGAATCGAAGTGGCCTCGCCATGCGATATAAGGAAGCCGAGCATCGGGCCTTCCAGCGGGGTCCAGGTGCGCACCCGGGTCGATGCGCCGGTGCGCTCCAGATAGATTGCCGCGCCGCAGCCGAAATCGAAAGTGCGCCCGTCGGCCGGCCAGTTTTTTTCATGGGTTCCCCAACCCAACTCCGCCGGCTGGAGAGATTCGCCGGCGAACGCCTCGCTTGACCAGGTATTGACGAATTCGTCGCGAGCTTTCCGGCGCGCACTCAACTGGCTGTCGCGCTCGGCGATATGTATGACCTTGATGTCCAGACGTTGCGCGAGTTCTGCCCACTCCTTGCGATTTTTCGGCTCGGCCTTTTTGACACCGGTATCCTTGGCAACGTTGAGCAGCGCCTGCTTGGTCAGATGCGAGACCAGACCGGGGTTTGCTCCATGCATCAACACGCAGGCCGGGCCCTTCGGATACTTGCCGCGCATCTCCAGCGCGGCTTCGCGATAGGCGTAGTTGGTACGGCGCGCGGCCGGTACGTCGGTATTGTTATGCCCCCCTGGCCAGGGTTCGATACAGGCATCGATGTAAAGAATGTCGCGCTTCTGGCAGTACTCGATGGTGTCGAGACTGTTTACGTCGTAAGACGCATTGACCAGGAAATCGCCTTCGCCAAGATATTTATCGTACTGGGCAACATAAGTTTCCGCTCTGATCGGTTCGACGATGAATTTCACGCCCAGCGTTCCCGCGATATCGCGGCCGAAAGCATTGGCGGTAACAATCGTGATCTGTTCGGGCTTGATGTCTATGTGCCGCAGAATCAGTGGCAGCGAACCCTGGCCCACCGAGCCAAATCCGACGATGAGCATGCGCCCCTTGAAAGACGCGTATTTCTTATAGGAAGCCACGATTTATTTCGCTCCAGTTTGCGATCCGATCGCGCAGCCGCTGCCGCGCGAGGGGCACGTTATAGACGAAGTTGGCGGGAAGCTCAACCCCGGGCCGGTTCTTGACGCTGCAACGCCCACCCGACATGCGTGCGCACCATGGCCGATGGATGGTCGCGGCGCGCTTCCAGCGCCGCGACCACGGCTGCGGACGCCGGCGCATTACCCAGCGCCACCGCCAGATTGCGCAGCCAGCGCTCATGACCGATGCGCCGGATCGCGCTGCCTTCCATGCGGCGCTCGAACTCGTCTTCATTCCAGGAAAACAACTCCACCAGTCCAGGTGCATCGAGGCCGTGGCGAACGGCGAAATCCGGCGCGTCGGCTTTTTGCGCAAACCGGTTCCACGGGCAGACCAGCTGACAGTCATCGCAGCCGTAAATGCGATTGCCCATCAGCGGGCGCAGTGCCTCGGGGATGTCGCCCTTGTGCTCGATGGTCAGGTAGGAAATGCAGCGTCGCGCATCCAACTGGTATGGAGCAACGATGGCCTGCGTCGGACAGATGTCAATGCAGCTCGTGCAGGTGCCGCAGTGCGCGGATTGCGCAACATCCACCGGTAGCGGCAAATCAGTATAAATTTCGCCAAGGAAAA
>JANNTE010000394.1:0-1600 GCA_031403365.1 Betaproteobacteria bacterium
GCCTGGGCGTAGAAGACGCAGCTTCTGTGTCCGATGAAGGGGTGATCGCCCGGATGCAACTCGCATGCCGAATCGTGCGGAATGCCCGTGTGAATTGTCGTGACGCCGACGAGCAACGAGTGTTTGTTCTCGTAGCCGAGAACCTGAGCGGGGTCGGTCAGCAGGATGAAGAGATGCTTTTGGTCGGGATCGTGCGCCGGGCCGGATGGAACGAGCAGCGTCGCCCGCCGATAGGGCACGAACAGCATTACAAGTCCGCAAAGAGCTTGTCGATTGAGCGTTGCTGTTCGACGCGTGCGCCGAGTTTCTTCGCCTCGGTGGGCGTGCGGCCCAACGCTTTGAAAATGTCCTCGTAGCTGATGGGCACGGACGATCCGTTCGGGTCTTCCCACTCGCCGCAGTAACGATGCGTGTACTTTACCAACTCCCACTGGTCCTTCTTGCCGAATTTCTCGAAAACAGTCTGCAGTACGTCAAGATCGGCATCGCTCAGTTCGTCGAGCGCATCACGCGAGGCCTTTCGCCTGAGCGACACAGCGTAATCGGCCTTGTCGGCGATCCAGTAACCCCAGCCGCGCTCCTCGAACTTGACCGCGCCGTTGATGAGATTGAGCGTATGCGACAGCACCGGGCCATGCTCCATTGAAACATAGCGGTCACCCGAGATGGGGTGGCCATGACGTTTCATGGATTCGCGGTCGGCCAAGTACAGGAGCTTCATCAGCTTCAGGTACTTTGTCTTACCCTTCGCGCGACCCAGAAGGTACGCCGCCATCTGGGCGACGCGTTGCTCATTGAACATTGTTATCCCGTGTCTTGGGCAATATCGCCGTTCGTTTTGGATGTAACGCCTAACCTTTAACAGCCTGCTCCACCGCGCGCCCGGCCATGACGCCGATCAGATGTGCGCGATATTCGGCGCTGGCGTGGATGTCAGAATTCAGATCGCCGGACGGAACTTTGATTCCGCTCAGTGCGGCGGGCGCGAAGGATTTGGCGAGGGATTTTTCCATCTCTGGCATACGAAACACGCACGGCCCGGCGCCGGTGACGGCGACGCGCACGCCGCTGGCGGTTTGCGCCACGAACACGCCGACCATGGCGTAGCGCGAGGCGGGATTCTTGAATTTCGTGTAGCCGGCGCACTTGGGTACCGGAAAGGCAATCGAAGTGATGATCTCGCCGGGTTCGAGCGCGGTTTCAAACATGCCGGTGAAAAACTGATCGGCGGAAATTTTGCGCTTGCTGGTGATGACCGTAGCGCCCATTCCGACCAGCGCGGCGGGATAGTCGGCGGCGGGATCGTTGTTGGCGACCGAACCGCCGATGGTGCCCATGTTGCGCACCATCGGATCACCGATGCTGCCGGCGAGCAAGGCCAGGGCGGGAATGGTCCTGGCGATGTCCTTGGAAGCGGCCACGGTGGCGTGGGTGGCCATGGCGCCGATGGTGACATTGGCGCCTTCGACTTTGATGCCGCGCAGTTCCGTGATGCCACCCAGATCGATGACATCGGCCGGTGTGGACAAGCGCATTTTCATGGCGGCGATCAGGGTTTGTCCGCCGGCCAGCAGACGCGAATCGCTTGAGGCGGCGAGCT
>JANNTE010000395.1:0-3436 GCA_031403365.1 Betaproteobacteria bacterium
AAACGTCCTCGGGGACCGTCGTAATATATTTCGGAACGAGAAGCTCAAGCTTTTCGGGGTAGGCGCCGTGCTCCGCGCGAAAGTGGGCCAACGCAAACGCCACTTTCGTCAAGTCGAGCTCCATGTTTCCGCGCTCCTCGACGTCGCAAGCGGCCAAAGCGGCGGGTGCGAATAATGCGATTAATACGTCCGCCATCCGCTCGGACACGACTCTGCTTGAATCGAAGGCCGTCGTCACCGACTGCTTTAGGTCGTTTGCTTGTCGTGTTCTTTCTTCAAACTCGCGATCCAACTCGTCGAGCGCCGCTTTCCGCGCGGTCCGGACGGGCAGGCGACATGCGGCAATTTCGCGATCCCACCAAGAATTTATTCTCGTAAAGACCAGCTCCCAATCAACTCGAGACCTGCCGACAAACCTCAACACCTTCTGCAAAATAGGGTCGGTTTGTTTACCAAACGCCGTGCGCCCGGACATTTCGCAAGCCACGCTATAGAGGCTATCGAGGCACGTGAATCGATCACCAATATTAAGCTTGTCCACAACTCCGGGAAACTGGGGGAGCTTACCCAGATCCTCGCGCATGGACTCAATTTGCTTTGGACTGGGTTCCGAATCTTGAAGGATTGCCCGTTGCGCGGCGAAAGCCTGTCTCTTAATCGTATTTCCGACCAACCATTCGACGAACATATCTCCCTGCGCGACAAGGTGTGCCAGGCGATGGGTGGCTAGCAAGTCCTGCCAAGCTTCTTCGATCTGGCCTTTTTTCAGCCGCAACATGGCGCGAGCGGCCAGCGCGCGTGCAACCGAACGAGACTCAGTGGCCATCGGCAGGTCGACGGTTAATAACTGCCCCGACACGTCGTGGAGAACCACTAGCGGGTCGAAGCGACGAGAACGGCGGGTTGCTTCGATTAATAGCGCCAACGGTTTCTTATTCACCACCAACCAGGCGGCGACCAGGGGGAATTCCTCCGCTGCCCACGCCCGAGTTGTCGCCGAGTCCAATTGATCATCGATTTCTTCCGCCTGGCGAGCTTGTTCCTCAATCGAAACCTCGCCACCACCTTCAGTGTCATGTTGTTGGCGTGCAAACTGCGCAGTGGAAATGAAGTAATCGCCATTCTCGGCAGGCATTGGGATTCCGATCGCCTTGAAGAATGCGGATCGCGTGGCCTCTGCGTGCGGACCAGGACCAAGAGCCTGCCAAATCAATACCGAGGCATTGTCATCGGGTGTCACTCCCTTGCTGCATCGCTGGTTGAGCGCCGCCAGGTAATTGACCGAACCGTCTGCCCGCAACGGTTCCGTGATGTACGTTGTGCGCCGAGATGGTGCCACTAGACCAGGCGGAGTAATGTCCGGCACCGGCGGGCTAAAAATGACAGCCCGTGCGCCAAGCAACACGACCAGGAAAAGACAACCCGCGACGACCGCGACTGCGGCGTTTCTCCACACGAGAATACGGGTACTCATCGCGAACCTCCGGAAGCTAGTCAGCCCAGCCAAAGGTAGGCCAACTCTCGTCGCGAAACGAGTATCTCGATTGTCCGCGACGTTACTGGGGGCTGCAACCGCTACTCCCGCGGGAACTGGTCGGGGTTGTCCGTGAAGAGAGCGTCGGCTTTTAGCTCGCGGAGGAAGTAGCTCATCTCGTCGCGCGCATTCTTGAACTTGCCGTTCTTCTCGGCGCGGAATGTCCAAACCGTCACGCTCATGCCCAGGTCGTGGGCGTCCTTGACCATGGCCGGGCGGGCTAGCACGTCGGCCTTGTTGGGAGCAATTCCGTCGGCGAAGGCTTTCACCGCCGGCAGCCGGTCGGTGGTCGCGTCTTCGGCGCTAATCAGGTACACGAGCGGCAGCGTGCAGGCGCAATCGCTGCGCAGCTTTTTCAGGCTTTCGGCGCTAAACGACTGAATGACGACCGGCGTTTTTGGATCGGCGCCCGGAGTATCGAGCTTGTTCGTTTTGAGCAGGTCCATCACGGCCTGCTCCATGTCCAGCCCGCGACTGCCATAGCTGCCCGGCGCCTTGGTCTCGGGGATGATGCCCGCCTTGCCTCGCACCAGGTCGATCATCTGCTGGAATGTCGGCACTCGGGCTCCGGCAAACTGCGATCCCTTCCAAGACCCCGCGTCGAGCTGTTGGATTTCGGCCAGCGTGAACTCGACGACCGGCCAAGTCTTCTTCCCATTCAACGTCTGGGCCCGCTCCGGAAACACGTCGGCGACGTTCGTGGTCCGCTCGAGCGTCGTGTCGTGCAGGCACACCAGCACGCCGTCCTTGGACAATTGCAGATCCGGCTCGACGAAGTCGGCTCCCTGTTTCAGGGCCAACTCATAGGCGGCGATCGTGTGTTCCGGCGCATCCCACGACGCGCCGCGATGAGCGATCAGCGTGGGTTTGACATATGGCGGATACACCCGCGGCGACTCGGCCCGAGTCACGGTCACCATGCCCAGGAGAGTCGCGATCGCAAGCAGCCAATGCATGAAAGAGTCTCCAGGAATTGGCCAAAAATACCTAAGGCGTCAGATTCGGCGAGACGCCGAACCGCGGGTCGAACGAGTCGTCGATTTTGCGTGAGAAAGCGAAATCCTTCCGGTAGTCGATCGGGAAAAATCGCATCCGGCCGTCGCTCGTCTCGCCCGATGCAGCCATATTGTCGAAATCCGTCACACACCGTGTCAAACTCGCCGCGAGCTTCGGCGGCAAATTGTAAATGTACCCGATGGTTAGCCGAGGAATAATGGGCGATTCGTAAATCACTCGAAAATCGGTTTTGTTCAGGCTGCCATCGGCGAGCATGGTCTCGATCTTGTCGGCCGAAAGAGCGACGACCTCGGACTTGCCTTCGATCAGGCTGCGAATCGAGCGCTTTTGGCCGTGAGAAAAGTGGAAGCGGTAGTCCACCCCCGGCAGCAACCCAGCGTCGTCGGAGAGCACGGCGACAGCCGCGCGATATCCGGTGATCGAGTTCGGATGCGTAAACGTCAATTCGCGGCCGCGCATGTCGACCAGCCGTCGGATTGGGCTCTTGGCGCCGACGGCGATCACCAGGTGGTTGCCGCTCGCGCCGGCCGCGGATCCGAGCACGGCCACGGGGACGAACCCCGCGTTGTTCACGAGGTAAGGCGTGTCGGCGGCATGCGCGGCGACGACGTGGATTTCGCCCGCCTTGATCGCCGCCACTTCATCGGCACTGTTAAGATACGGACGATGCACGACCTTCTTGCCTGTAACCTGGCAGAGCTGCGCCTGCAAAGCGTCCCAGTTGACGCGCTCGGTGTCGTCCTCGTCGCCGTCATAGTGAGCGACGACGAGCTCCTGGGGATCGATCAACTTGTCCTCGGCCGTTGGCGGATCGGCCAGCATTCCGCCGTCCGCGTCGAGATACTCGGGCGCCAGCCGCTTGGACACTGACTTGGTCAACCCGAT
>JANNTE010000396.1:0-5730 GCA_031403365.1 Betaproteobacteria bacterium
CATTGCCAACGAAGCCGAGATGGACGGCCAGCATATCGGCCGCATCGACATCTTTGACGATCACAGCCTGGTGGATCTGCCCGAAGGCATGCCCAAGGAGCTTTACCACTCACTGCAAAAGGTCTGGGTCGCCGGACAACAGTTGCGCATCAGCAAGGTGGCTTCGGGCGGCGCTCCGGCACGAACCGGCGCGCCGCGGCATGAACCTCCGGCGCAACCGTCACAGCGCAAAAGCCCGGCCGCGAAGAACCATCGTTAGCGGCGGGATCGTTTGGCCGGCGCGCCTCAGGACTTGATGACGCCAAGCTGCATCAGTACAAAAACCGTCATCGTGACCAGCATCAGAAAGGCGACCAGCCACAGCAGCACGGTCGTCGCGGCACCTGGCGCGAGCTCCGGCGGCAACCTGCGGTGCCGCAGATACACCACCGAAAACGCGAGCACCGGAAGCATCAGCCCGAGCACCACGCCGCCCACCTTGACCATCTGCACCGGTTCGCCGGTGGCGAAGAACACAAAACAGGGAATCACCGTCAGCGCCACCACGAAAGCGCGCTGGTAGCGCAGCCGCGCCGGATAGTCGTCCGCGCGAAATCTGCCCATCAACCGCATCATGTCCGCGAAAATGCGCGAATTGGCTGCGGTCGCCGCGAACACGGTGCTGTAGAGCACCGCGATCGCGCCGACATAAAACATCACCAGGCCGAAGCCACCCATGGTTTCGGTGTACATGCTGGAAAGCACGGCGATCATCTCATTGCCTTTGGGCACCTGCCCCAGTGTGTGCAGGACACCGGCGCCGAGCATGTAGAACGCCACGGTTGCCAGCGTGTACACCAGCATGGCAACCACGATGTCGCAATGCATGACGCGTATCCATCCGCGCGCACGGCGGCGCCACGCTTCGCTGTCTTCACGCGGGCCGGTGAAACGCGCGTAGCCTTTCTCCACGCACCAATAGGGATAGGCGGACAACTCGCCGGCATTCACGCCGGTAATTCCGAACACCGCGATGGCCACCACCAGTCCTTTTTCCGGCAGGCCGAAGCTCAATCCTTCCGCCATTTTCGTCCAGGTGAAATAGTCGGGATTGCTGGTCAGCACGGCGGCGGCCAGTACCGTCATGAAGGTGAACAGGCTCACCATCCACACCGCCAGGAACTCCACGCGCTGGTATGAGCCCTTAAGCAGCACGGCCAGCGTCACCAGCGTCAGGATGACGACCCAGGCGCCAACCGGCACGCCGGGAACAAACATCACCATGACTTGCGCGATGCCCGCATACATCGCCCCGATCAAGGTCAGCGAGAGCAGAATGATCAATCCCCAGATCCATACCACCCAGTTGACATTGAGCGCGCGCGGGCCGGGCAAATGGTTGAGTGCCTGCAAGCCGGTCTCGCCGGTGGCAATCGTGTAGCGGCCCCACACCGCCTGCACGACGGTTTTGATCACGCAACTGAACAAGATCGCCCAGAGCATGACGAAGCCGACTTCCGCGCCGAGCCGTGTGGTGGCTATCAGTTCCCCGGTGCCCACAATGGCTGCCGTGAGCAGCATGCCGGGTCCGATGCGGCGCAGCCTGCCGCGCAGGGTTTGCGGCGGCTCTTCGATCGCCGCAGCATCGTAGGTGTAGGGATCGACCGCAACGGATGTCTCCGACGCGCTCACGATGAGGGTCTAGCCCGGATATTTCATCAGGGGCGCGGGGATTGCGCGGATGCATGCGCGAGACAGGTTGCGCGCGAGGGGCGCAGACGAATGCCCGTAGGCATTCGCGAGCACTTGAGCGCAAGATGGCCGCGCAGGCGCCGCGCAAACCCGCGCAGCCCCGGTGATCCAAATTGATTTGCCGCTTTTCACGTTGACGCTGCCAGTTGTCACTGCGTATCTCAAAATCGAAGGGGGCGACCTGGTGAAATGTCCGGGCTAGCGCGCGACCGCGTAACGGCGGATCTTGTCTTCATCCAGGTCCACGCCCAGACCCGGCCGGTCCGGCACCACCATGCAGCCGTCCGCCGGATCGATGCGAACCGGTTCCGTCAGATACCATTGGAACAGTTCGCTGTCGAAGACCGGCGCTTCGTGAAACACCTCCACGTAGGGGCAGTTTGGAATCGCGGCGCACAGATGCAGGTGCGCGATGAAACCGAGTCCGCCGTTGCCATGGTGCGGTGCGCAGAGCTTGTGGTGCATTTCCGCGTAGGCGCAGGCCTTGCGAATCTGCGACATGGTCTCGCCGACCATGGCTTCGGGCTGCAGAATGTCGTAGCAGTTGCGATCAACCAGCCAGCGGTACTCGTGCAGGCCAAGATTGTTCTCCCCGCCGGCAATCAGTATGTCCACCGCCTCGCACAGCCGGGTGAGATTGTCGAAGTCATAGCGCCCGAGTGGTTCCTCGAGCCAGTACACACCGAGTTTTTCCAGCTCGCGCGCGGTGTTGAGCGCCCGTTCGTAGGACCACACCGGGCCGCGCCGCGGTTGCTGCGTGCCGGGCAGTTGCGCCTGATTGGCGTCCACCAGAAGCGTGAAATCTTCGCCGACCGCGCGCCGCACCGCTTCGACCTGTGCGATGTCCTCCGGGATGGTCTCGTCATGGATGCGCAGCTTGGCGGCGCGCCAACCATCGGCTTTTGCCTTGAGAATGTCGTCCGCGCGCCGCTGCGGCGAGCGCACCTCTACGCAGGACGCATACGCCGGCACGCGATCCCGATAGCCGCCCCACAACTTGTATACCGGCTGAGCGCAGGCCTTGCCGATGATGTCCCAGAGCGCGATCTCCACGCCCCAAGCCTCGCCAGCGCCGCGAAAAATATGCGCGTGGCGTTCCAGCGCAAATGGGTCCTGGCCGATGAGCTGAGGTTTTATCCACGATTCGATTTTCGGGGAAACCGAATAGCCGGGAGAACCGATGCCGACAATGCCCTCGTCGGTGAACACCTTGACGATGGTGCCGCCGTAGCGCTGCCACGAGGCACCCGGCGCCCATGCCGGCTTGAGCGGTACCGACAGTTCCGGGCCGGCCAGATCGAAAACCTGAATGTCGGTGATTTTCATTGGCCGCCGGCCGGGGTCATCGCTTGCCGCCAACCTCGCCGCTGGCGAGCAGTTGTTCGAGTTCATTCGCCCCTCCGATCAGCACCCCTTTGACGAATACCATGGGGAACGTCGGCCATCCGGTCCACATCTTGAGCGCGAGCCGGCGGCGCCATTCGTTTAAGTAGCTGCCGTACTGAAGATACTGATAGGCAATGCCTGCGTCATCGAGCAGTTTGCGCGCTTTTCTGGGGAACGGATTCTGCCGCATGCCCACCACGACAATGTCGTTCGCGGCCACCGCCTGCTGCACTTCCTTCAGGATATCCGTGCGGTAATTCGCAATCTTTGCCCGGGCTGCGGGATGAACATGGGCTTCATCCAGAATATGACGTAGCATGCGTTTTCCTTGGGTTATGCCGTACTAATAACTGGACGCTAGGGTAATGATTTCGGCCATTGTGCGCAACGACCAAGGTAGGCAATGACGAGTCCGCGCAACCGCCCGGGAGCCGGTTTCCCGGCCGCGGCTTCACGCGTCACACCTCACTTCCTCACCCCCACCACCCCGTCCCCATTCAGCTCAGTAATAAATCCCGCTTGCCGCAAACGCCGGGTCACTTCACTGGGCACATCACGCCCGCTGGTGAGCTTGTTCGGTGTTCCGGTGTAATGAAACAGCCGGCCTGTGCGTTTGAGCACGCGGGAAAGATGGTCGTAGAACGCCTGCGAATAGAGTTCCCCGGCAATGCCAAAGCGCGGCGGGTCATGGAGTACCGCGTCAAAGGAGGCATCGGATAGACGGGCGATCTCCCGGGTGATATCGCCTTCGGTCAGCGTCAATCGATCATCGGCTTTCGGTGACCAGGGGTTGACGCTGCGCAACCAGATTACGTCGGGATTTTTCTCGTAGGACAGCACCTTGCCTGCGTGTCCGGCAAGACACCAGGCAGCGAAATAACCCAGCCCGCCGCAGGTATCCAGAATCACCTTTCCGGACGGACGGATCAAAGCCACTTTGCGCTGCGCATCCTCATAGGGGGAAACTTGCGCCGTGGGCAACATCTTGATGCCGTCGATCTCGAAGGTCGGCGCGCCCCACTGCGTCGGCACCAGCTTGATCAGCGACGCGCTGAATCGCGCCACCGGTTCAAAGACTTCCCCGGTCCAATAGTAAATGCTTCGGTCCTTGCACTTTTCCAGCCAGGGAAACTTCCGGCCCTGCCATTGCCATCCCGCGGCATCCAGCGAGACGGTAGTCATGGAACGATCGAGATCCAGGGAACATTGAGCCGTAACGAGCCCGGCGCCGGCGGCCGTGCGCAGGTCCTGTTGAACCTTCAGTGTCAGCAATGGCGTCATGCCTGCCCCGGGTGCCATTTCAGCCACTAGATTGTTTCATGTTGAACATCGTCAAGGGATTGTTTATTGAGCCTTCCAAAAAACATGACAACACAAAGTCGCTTCCCTCATCCCCACCCTTCTGCTCCGCTTCAAGTGTGCCCTTGTCCCGGAGGGAGAAGGGCTTTTCGTTCCTCTCCTCCGGGATACCCAGGCGCAGCCGGGAGTACCCGTTTGGAGGGATCGGGGGCGAGGGAGGAATGTGTCATGAACCACGAAAAGATCAATGGTTTCCAGCGCCGATTGTCGGCCAGCACCGATCCAGTGCTTCCCCCGCGAAATTGTCATCCAAGTGTAATGACTTGATTTGGACGACCCGAAGGCGAGGATCGCTCATGTTCCGACGAACCTGCGCGCCTGACGCGGCGCTTCTACACCTGAGCGTTGCCCGAACGCCAGGCATGGCTGGCCTCCAGCGGCTTTGGCACATCTGCTTTGGCCAGCCCGAGCTCGAACAGACGCAAACGGATCAGTGCAAGATGTTCGCGGCCCCAGAACAGCTCACCGTCAAGTACGAACGTCGGCACACCAAACACCCCGCGGGATTCCGCCTGCGCTCGCACGCAGTCGTGTAACGCGCGGCCCTCGCCCGCAGCCCAAGTCGCGAAGCCTGTCGTATCGACACCCGATTCGTTGAGCACGCGTTCGATGACACCAGGGTCCTCGATATCCAGCGCGCGTTGCCAAAAGCGCTCATAGACGATGTCGTTGTAAGTGCGCAAGCCGCCGCGCGCCTTGGCCCACAGCAGGCCAATTCCAGACAACGACGAATCCCATATTTTTTGTGGGCCCCGAATCGTGAGACCGCACAGGTTGGCATAACGGCGCGCGTCCATATAGGAGTATTTCACCCGTCTCCACTGGTGCGCCGTGCGATTCTCCGCAATCACCCTGCCTTCCTTGTCGACTTCGGCGCTGCCGAGGAAAGCAGGAATGTCGAGTGTGTACGGCAACCAATCCAGCGTCACGTCGAAATCGCGTTCAAGCTCCCACGCTGGGGCGACTGTCAGGTAGGCATAGGGGCTTTTATGATCGATATACAGATCGATGATTTTTCTCGTCATGGCTCGAGCATACGATTGATCTGGCTTTGGGAGCATGCCTCGCAGACAAACGCCTCGAAATCGCGCTGACCGGACACACGATTGCGCGCCTCCACGCGCTCGATGGAGGCATCGAGGCAATCGCCGATGGTGACCTGTTTATGCCGCACCAGACCAGCGCGCCCGAGTGCGTCGTAGCACTCGGAACTTGCAAACGCACTCAGGGCATGCGGCCGTATTTTTCCGTGAC
>JANNTE010000397.1:0-6584 GCA_031403365.1 Betaproteobacteria bacterium
GATGCTTGCCGCCAGCGCCGAGAAATGGTTTGGCGAAGATCCGGACATCTTCAAACTCACCCCGGAAATGCGCTACACCTTTACGTGGGTCGAACCGGTCAAACCCTACGCCGGGATATTCGTATCGCGCACGTTTTACGACGGCCTGCCGGACCGCGATACCTACGGCGCGCGTGGCGGTGTTTATTTGCCCTTCAGTTCAAACGCCGCCTTCGGTGCCGGGTTGGTGTACGAGAAAATTTCCGGATGCAATGCGTCCACTTACCGGGATTGCTCCCAGCTCTACCCTGAAGCCAGCGTCATGTTTTCGTTTTGAGCGCAACAGCAGCGGCGCGTTTCGCTCAGCGGGGAGCCGCCGGGGGAAAACGGGCAAGCCATTCATCGGCCCGGCGCTGCCCATCGGCAACCTGTTCTTCAGTCATATCGCGCGCCAGGCCGTCACGATAGCGCGGTGCAACCACCACTCCGGATACCGCCGCAATCGCGAACCACTGATAAGCGGTGACGACATTCACCGTCAGACTGTTGCCGTCGTAGTGCATGCGTCCGAGCAGAAATTGGGCGTCGCCGTCGCCTTGTTCCGCCGCCCTCTCGAACCACGTCGCGGCGGACGCGAAATCGCGCGCCCGAAATGACTCGACGCCCTTGAAGAACAGTTCGGCTTCCTGCGCGCCGCACAAGCCGGCTCCCAGCGAAAAGGCCAGCAGCAAGGTGATCAGAAGCCGTTTCATGGCCGCGCGTTCGTCCGCAAACCGCAAGGGCGCCCGCCTCATGCCAGCACGTAACTGGTTTTCACCGTGGTGAAAAACTCCACCGCGTAGCGCCCCTGCTCGCGCGGGCCGTAACTCGAACCCTTGCGTCCGCCGAAAGGCACATGGTAGTCAACGCCCGCAGTCGGCAGATTGACCATGACCATGCCGGCCTGGGCATTCTTGCGGTAATGCGATGCATGTTTGAGCGAGGTGGTAACGATGCCGGAGGAAAGCCCGAACGGCGTGTCGTTGGCGACCGCCAGTGCCTCATCGTAATTCTTCACCCGCACCACCGATGCCACCGGCCCGAACACCTCCTCGCGGTTGATGCGCATGCTGTTCGCCGTCTCGGTAAACAGCGCCGGCTCCAGGTAGAAACCTTCAGTCTCGCGCTTGACCAGGTTTCCGCCGAATGCGAGCTTGCCGCCTTCTTTCTTCGCCGCTTCGATGTACATCAGGTCCTGGCTGAGCTGGCTCTTGTCCACCACCGGGCCGATGTCGGTTCCCTGCTTGAGCGCGTTATCGACCTTCACGCCTTTCAGCCGCTCGATCAACGCAGCGACGAACTTGTCGTGTATGCCTTCAGTCACGACCAGACGGGAAGATGCGGTACAACGCTGGCCGGTGGAAAAATACGCGCCATTGACCGCGCATTCCACCGCAATCTTCAGGTCCGCGTCGTCGAGCACCACCAGCGGATTCTTGCCGCCCATTTCGAGCTGAATCTTGGCCATGCGAGCGATTGCCTTCGCGGCCACCTGCTTGCCGGTCTCGACGGAACCGGTGAAACTGATCGCATCCACGCGCCTGTCGTTGACCAGCACTTCGCCCACTACGCTGCCGCGGCCCATGACGAAACTGAACACGCCCTTCGGGATGCCCGCGTCGATGAGAATTTTGGCGATGGCATGCGCCGTACCCGGCACCAGGTCGGCGGGCTTGAACACCACGCAGTTGCCGTAGGCCAGGGCCGGAGCGATCTTCCAGGCCGGAATCGCCGCCGGAAAATTCCACGGCGCGATGATGCCGACCACGCCGACCGGTTCGCGAGTGAGTTCGACGTCGATTCCGGGGCGCACCGATGGCAGCAGCTCACCCGAGCGGCGCAATACCTCGCCGGCAAAGAATTTGAACACGTTGCCGGCCCGCGCCACTTCGCCAATACCTTCGGGGAGCGTCTTGCCTTCCTCGCGCGAGAGCAGCTTCCCGAGTTCGTCCTTGCGCGCGATGATTTCGTTGCCCACCTTGTCGAGCAAGTCGGCCCGGGCCTGCACGCCGAAGTTCGCCCATGCCGGGAAGGCCGCGCGGGCGGCCTCCACTGCCCGCTCGGTCTGCACCTTGTCGGCTTGCGCGTACTCGGCAACGACGTCGCTGGTGTCGGAGGGATTGATGTCCTTGGACATGGTGGCGCCGGCGATCCACTCGCCGGCGATGTAGTTCTGCAGTTGTACTGTGCTCATGATCCCTCGCTGAAATGTAAGCAATCCTGACGTTGTTGACTGGGCGCGATGCTAGCACGGCTTCGCAGCCGCAAAAGCCAGTCAGGCCGCGGCACGCAGCTTGCGCTTGCGGCGCAGCTTGTGAAACTCATCCAGTTCCCATGAACGAAGCCCCAGCACCACGCTGGCCGGACGGCGTTCGCCGATCACCAGATTCTTGTCGTCGTTGTGCAGGTCGGTAAACTGGTTGGCCAGCTTGCGCAGCTTGGCGATGAATTGTGCGCTCGATGCTGGCGAGAGCAATCCGTTGATTACCAGAATCATCTCGTTGGGCCCGTCGAAGTTCGAGCGAAAGTACTCGCTTTGCGCCCTCGACATGAAGTACTTCAGGATGGGCCCGTTTGGCAGCCAGGCAAAACTGGGCGAAACCTTGAGCTTGATACGGTTCTGGGGCAGCAATTCCAGGAATTTGATCTTGTCGAGCTTGATCAACAATTGAATGCATTCCGCTTTCGGAATTTCGTAAGTGGCAAGAATCTGGTCCAGCGTCATATGGTTGAGCACACAGACCGCAATCAGGAACAACTTGGTGTTGCTGACCACCTCCCGCTCCTGCTCCAGGGTCATGTGCGAGATATAGTTTTTCTCGCTGTCCACCTCGCGCGCCAGGTCGGTCAGGCCCAGTCCGGCGATCTGACATACCTGCTCGAAGCGCTCCAGCGTGAACTGATAAGACGAGAACATGCGCTTGACGCTGGCTTCACTCATATTGAGCACACGCGCCACCTGGGCGTAGGTCTGTTTTTTCGCCTTGAGCGCGCGCTTGAGTGCTTCCACGACAGCAACGGTCTGCGACATCAAATCCTCCATTAAGGCCAAAAGTCTAACCGGATGATACCGCGAGGTGCCGCGGTCGCAACCCTTATCGCGGCCCTTCCACTGTGCCCACCGGCGGAACAGTATCGCTCCACGCACTGCAATCAAGTTTAGCCACCGCACGAAAACCGAATTGCAAACGACCATGACAAGCGAAAACCTCTTCACTGCTTTTACTGCTGCCAGCACTGCCGCCGCCGTTGCTCACCAGACGCGACCGGACGAAATTGACTACGAATCCACACTGCTCAAGGCGTTACGGCAAGGGGCGACTTCCTGCGATCAGATTCTGCGCTGCCGTATCGACATGTTCGTGGAGGTGGCAATTCCCGGGTAGCTGTCCTCCATTCCTCTGCGTGCGGGGTTGGTTTTCCCGCGGCAATTCGGCCGGGCCTGTTTCCAGGTACCGGCCATTTTTTTGCCTGTTCTGTTCGCCCCGATCGAAAGCCCGGCAGGTTCCTGATGGCGTGAGAAAATGCCCGTCATCCCACAGATCGTCACCCCATGAACCCCAGCTTGCTGACTCCTCGACCCGCCGTGCAGGCGCTGCGCAGTTCCAAGATTCGCGAAGTTGCCAATGCCGGCATGGGCAAACCGGACTTGCTCGCGTTCTGGTTCGGCGAACCCGACGAGGTCACCCCCGACTTTATCCGTCATGCCGGCATCGAAGCCTTGCAGCGCGGCGACACCTTCTACACCCAGAATCTGGGCATTCCCGAATTGCGTGACAGTATCGCCACTTACCTGACGCGACTGCACGGCATCCAGAGAACGTTTTCCGCCGACAATATCGCGGTCACCAACTCGGGCATGTCGGCGCTGATGCTCACCACCCAGACGCTAATCGGACCGGGAGATCGGGTGGTCATCGTTACGCCGGTGTGGCCCAACCTGGTGGAGATTCCGAAGATTCTCGGCGCCGAGGCAGTCTGTTTCCCGTTGAGCTTTGGTGCCAGGGGCTGGACGCTCGATCTGCAGCGCCTGCTGGATGCGCTGACGCCGGGCACGCGGGCGCTCTATATCAATTCGCCAAACAACCCGACCGGCTGGACCATCTCGCGGCAGGAGCAGGCCGCGATCCTCACGCACTGCCGCAGGCATGGCATCTGGATACTGGCCGACGATGCCTACGAGCGTCTGGTCTACAACGACAGCGTGGCACCTTCCTTCCTCGAATTCGGCTCGGCAGAAGACCGCATCGTCAGCACCAATACCTTCTCCAAATCCTGGTTGATGACCGGCTGGCGGCTGGGCTGGATCGCCGCGCCACGCGAACTCATGCCCGGAATCGGCACGCTCATCGAATACAACACCTCCTGCGCCCCTGGCTTCGTCCAGAGCGCCGGCGTTGCCGCCATTGAACACGGCGAAGCCGTGATCAGGCGCACCCAATTGCGCTTTCACGCGGCGCGCGATTTCCTTTGTGCGCAACTGAGCGGGATCGGAAGCATCGAAGCGCCGCTGCCCGCCGGTGCGATGTACACCTTTTTCAGGCTTGAAGGCATGAACGACAGCCTCGATTTCTGCAAACGCCTGGTCGCCGAAACCGGGCTCGGGCTGGCCCCAGGCATTGCCTTCGGTCCGGAAGGCGTAGGTTTCCTGCGCTGGTGTTTCGCCGCCGGCGAGGACCGCCTTGCGCAAGGCGTCGGGCGCCTGAAGAAATTCATCAACCGGCACTGAAACCATCCGGCAGCCGGCGGTGTTAAGACATCACCAGTACGACTGCACCGTGCGCTGGACCGGCAACCAGGGCACCGGCACCTCTTCATACCGCGCCTACAGCCGCGATCACGAAATCATCGCGAACGGAAAGCCCTCGCTACCCGGATCATCCGATGTCGCGTTTCACGGCGATGCCGCGCGCTATAACCCGGAAGAACTGCTGGTCGCATCCCTTTCCGCCTGCCACATGCTTTGGTATCTGCACCTGTGCGCGGTCAACAAAGTCATCGTGCTCGATTACGAAGATCGCCCGACTGGCGCCATGGAAGAAACCACCGATGGTGGCGGGCGCTTTGTGCAAGTGACACTGCGGCCGAGCATAACCGTGACGGCGGACTCCGATCTCACCGTGGCGAAAAAACTGCACAAGGACGCGCACGCAAAATGCTTCATCGCCAACTCGGTGAATTTCCCGGTCACATGCGAACCAGTGATTTACCTCGCCGGCTCAGGAGGAAGCGAGCAATAGCGCGGCGATCCCAAGTCATACCGGTCGTCTGCATGTTACCCTCGACAAACCGCAACAATAATGTACTCCGACCTCGCTCCGCAGCGACGTCTGATAGAGAATATTCGCATCTGCCTTGATGACGGCGGTACAACGATGGTCAAGACCGGTGCGCCGACGGGCTGGTGAACGGAGATCTTTTCCGCTGTCGAGGAGAATTGAAAGCAGGAGTCGAGATTGAACAACGAACGAATCCAGGCGAAGTACCTGATTGAAACCCCGCACAGCCTGGAGCATGCGGCGACAGTGCTTGCCGGCGAACAATCGAGCGGGACCTTTGTTTCGGTGCCGGACGAAACGGTCGAACTGAAGGAAAAATTCGGCGCCCGCGTCGGGCCGCAGTCTGGTGGTGTGTTCGGTATCCGGACCGGACGATCCGAGCATAGACGTAACGCGTGCGCGCCTGCCCGCAGGGCAGAACACGGCCCGGTCGCTCGGCACGGTGATGGGGCGCATGACCCGCATTCTGTTTGAGCGACATGCGCTGCGACGCGTGGTCATTGCCGGCGGCGACACCTCCAGTTACGCGGCCCGGGAGATCGGCCTCGAAGCACTGGAAGTGCAGGCCGAGATCGCTCCCGGGGCGCCGCTTTGCCGCGGCCATTCCCGCGACGCACGCATCGACGGACTGGAGATCGCGCTCAAGGGCGGACAGATGGGCAAGGCCGATTACTTCGGACAGGCCCGGAGCATGTAAGGCACGAAACGCACAAGATCATTCAAATCGGGGAGACAGGGAAGACGACCATGGCACAGCAACAAGCACAACAACGCATCGCGCTGATCACCGGCGCGGCCAAAGGCATCGGTGCCGCGATCGCGGACCGGCTCGCGCGCGACGGCATGCAGGTTCTGATCGGCGACATCGACGAGGATCAGGCGCGCGCCAAGGCGGACGAACTCACGAAAGCGGGCCTTGCGGCGGCACCGCTGCAAATCGATGTCGGCAAGGCAGCCTCGGTTGCCGCGGCCTTCGGCATCATCGACAGGAAATGGGGTCGATGCGATGTCGTGGTGAACAACGCCGGCATCGCCAAGACTTTTCCATTCGTGGATTTTCCGCTCGAGAGCTGGCAGGCGCATCTGGACGTCAACGTGACCGGCGCGCTGTTATGCGCGCAGGAGGGCGCGCGCCGGATGATGAAGCAGCGCTGGGGACGCATCATCAATATCTCTTCGGTCGCGGGCATGCGCGCAGTCGGCGTGGGCCGGACCGGCTACGGCACTTCGAAAGCGGCGGTGATCGGCCTGACGCGCCAGATGGCGGTCGAACTGGCGGAACACGGC
>JANNTE010000398.1:0-22612 GCA_031403365.1 Betaproteobacteria bacterium
CTTAGCATTTCAACCTGAACTGTCTGGTTCAACGTTCGCTGTGCGCAGGCGTTTTTTCTTTAATCGCCGAGAATCTCGACGATCATCTCGTTCTGAGAATCAGATACGCCGCTCCAGCGCTACGAGCTTGCGTGGGAGCGCCTTGTGCACGGCGAGCAGCTCGCGCATGCGCACAAAGGCGTGCATGATCTCAATGTTCAGCGCGATGGCGCGGACCGTCGAGCGCGGTAGAAAGCGCGGCCACGCCCTGCTCGGTGAAGGCATAGGGCGCGCAGCGCCGGCCGGGCGTTGCCCGGAATGTCGCGATTTTCGCACGCAAGAAACAGCCCGGCCAAGCCGGGCTTTTGTCAGGCCAGGTCCATCTCAGCCGATGATCTGCACCAAGTGTCGCGTGCTTTCGAAGGATCGCGCTCCGTTTGCCCATTCGACGTAGGCTTCATCGTCGACAAGGGCTTCAACGACCCCGTCAGTACGCTCCAGCAATCCGGAGTGGCCGACCAGATTGACCTTCGCCCGCAGAGCGATACGCGGGCGGCGAGTATCGAATAAACGGCGAAATGCGCTGATCATGGCGACCCCTCAGAACAGGGAAGTATTGGTCTTCGCATCGAGCAAGCGCTGCCGATACTCGAGATCGCTCAGGTTCTGGGCCTGGGAAAGGTAACGCTCTATGCTGCGATTTTCCCGTTTGACCAAATAGTCATCGAAGGAATTTAAGAACTTTGCAAGTATGTTCACTGGTGCCTCCTGGGCAGTTGCTATTGCACAGCACCATTATCGACCTTTTCTGTGGGATCCTTAGGGCTAATAGCGCATTGCTGCTATGCAATAAAACCATGTAATTCCATGGCTTTGCACGGCAGATCTCAGGAGACTTGTGAATTGGAAGAGTAGCTTGGGACGCTGCGGCCGAATGCCGGCCAATTCGGGGCTATTGCTTAACGGCCCCTGGAGCCGGAAGCGCAGGGCCCATGGTCGAGCCCATTCGTTCCGGATACCTCACTTCGCTGACTACTTACCCTTTGATTTCGCCTCGGGCGCGGCCTGTTTTGCCGATGCCTGGATGGTTTCAAGCGCCGATTTCTGCATCTCCATGGTCTTCACGGTCATCTGAACGAAGGTGAGATTGAGTTTCAGCCAGTTTTCCACCGCGTGGAGTTCCTGGATTTTTTTCTCGATTTCCGCCACATCCATCGTGGGCTGGAACAAACCGGGAATCGGGAACGATGCCGGATTCCACATCTTCTGAAAATAATCGAACAACTCCCTGGAAGCATCGTCAGCCATTTTTTCCCCTTGTTCCGCGCCCCTGGTTCCAGGCCGTCACATCGTCGGCCCGAGTATCCAAGGCGCGAATTCATCTTCCCCGTAACCCATGGCTTCGCTCTTGCTCTGCTCGCCGGATGCCGTCTTGAGAATGATGTCAAAAAACTTCTGCCCGACTTCCTCGATGCTGGCTTTGCCATCGACTATGACGCCGCAATTGATGTCCATGTCGTCTTCCTGCTTGTTGAACATCGCCGTATTGGTGGCGAGTTTCAACGACGGTGATGGCTTGCATCCGTAAGCGGACCCGCGCCCGGTGGTGAAGCAGATCATGTTGGCGCCGCCGGCTACTTGGCCGGTCGCGGATACCGGATCGTAGCCCGGGGTATCCATGAACACGAAGCCTTTGGCGCTGACGCGTTCGGCATATTCGTACACGCCCATCATCGCCTGCGTGCCGCCCTTGGCCACCGCGCCCAGCGATTTCTCCAGGATGGTGGTGAGTCCGCCGGCCTTGTTGCCCGGCGAAGGATTGTTGTTCATCTCGCCGCCCAGGCGCGTGGTGTAGTCCTCCCACCAGCGGATGCGTTTAACGAGCTTCTCTCCTATCTCTCGGGTCGCAGCGCGGCGCGTGAGCAGGTGCTCCGCACCGTAGACTTCCGGGGTCTCGGAGAGAATGGCAGAACCCCCGTTGCGCACCAGAATATCCACTGCGGCGCCCAGTGCCGGGTTGGCGGAAATGCCGGAGTAGCCATCCGATCCGCCGCACTGCAAGCCCAGCGTCAGATGTGATGCGGATACGGTTTCGCGTTTTGCTCGATTGGCGTCCGGCAGCAATTCCTTGATACGCGCGATGCCATCGGCAACGGTCTTTTTGGTTCCACCGGTTTCCTGGATCGTGAAGGCCTGCAACTGCCGGGAGCGCTTCAGGCCTTGCGCGGCCAGCAGGTTGTTGATCTGGTTGGCCTCGCAGCCCAGGCCGATCATCAGCGAGGAATGGAAATTCGGGTGCGTGGCATAACCGGCGAGCACACGGCGCAGCAGGTCCACAGGTTCGCCCTCGGAGCCCATGCCGCAGCCGGTTTTGTGGTGAATCGGCACCACTCCGTCCACGTTTGGATATTGCGCCATGAAGTCTTCGTCGAAGAACTTTGCGATGGTGCGGCAGACGTGGGCGGAACAGTTGACGCTGGAAATCACGCCCAGATAGTTGCGCGTGGCAACGCGGCCATCCTCGCGAACGATGCCTTGAAAGGTCGCCGGTGTGGCGACGTAAGCAACCGGCTTGAAATCCGCGCAGAAAGCGTAATCGCGCTGAAAATCACCCATCGCCAGGTTATGCACATGGACATGATCGCCGGCCTTGATCGCTTTCACCGCAAAACCGATGATCTGGTTGTAACGGCGCACCGGAGAGCCTTCGGCGATGTCGTGAGTGGCGATCTTGTGTCCGGCCGGGACGGTCACATTAGCGCGAATTTTTTCCTTGATGATCTCGGTGCCGGCAGGCAATTCCAGACGGGCGATCACGACATCGTCGGCGGGATTCAGGCGGATGGTCAGATCGGCTGCTTGCAACATGGTGTGATTCTCCTCGGTGGGCGCTGGCCGGCTGCATCGTGACAAGGCCGCGCGATAGTTCAGTTCAGGCCGACATTCTATGCCCTCGCGCACAGTTTGGGCGAGCGGACAGTTCACCGCGGAGGTCCGGCGAGTGCCTGTGGCATACTTGCAACCCTTCAACATTAGCCAAACACAAATACTCCAGGAGGGTCGCGTGGCGGGAAGATTGCGGGGGAAGACGGCGTTTGTGACTGCCGCGGCACAAGGTATCGGACGCGCCACCGCGCTGGCTTTCGCGCGCGAAGGCGCCAAAGTATGGGCAACCGACATCAACGAGGCCAAACTCGCCGAGCTGAAAGGCACGCCGGGTATCGAAATTCGCAGGCTCGATGTTTTGCAGGATGCCGAGGTCGCCAAACTGGCGGCGGAAATTGGCGCACCAAACATCATTTTTAATTGTGCCGGATACGTGCATCACGGTACCGTTCTTCAGTGCGCAGACAAAGATTGGGATTTTTCCTTCAATCTCAACGTGCGCAGCCATTACGTCGTGATCCGCAGTTTTCTGCCAAAGATGCTGGAAGCCGGTGGTGGCTCGATCATCAACGTCGCCTCGGTCGCGGGCTCCATCAAGGGCATTGCCAACCGCTTTGTGTATGGCGCATCGAAAGCGGCGGTGATTGGGCTCACGAAATCCATTGCCATTGACTACGTGAAGCAAGGCATTCGCTGCAATGCTTTGTGCCCGGGGACAGTGGACACACCGTCTCTTGGAGATCGTATCAACGCCTTTGACGACCCGGTGCAGGCGCGCAAGGATTTCATCGCGCGCCAGCCCATGGGACGGTTGGCCAAGGCGGACGAACTCGCCGAGCTTTCGGTATTTCTCGCCTCCGACGAATCGATATTCATGACCGGTCAGTCGGTCATCATGGATGGCGGGATTACGATCTGAGGACAGAGTTTTGAAGACAGACAGGAGATGCGCTGCCCCTGCGCGCACTCACTCATTCACCAGTTGAATTATTTGCAAGTTTGAACAACACGGGAGCCAAACAATGAAACTCGTTCGTTACGGAGAAGCAGGTAAAGAAAAACCCGGCATACTCGACGCGCAAGGCGCGATCCGCGATCTGTCCGGCGTGGTAAAGGATATCGACGCATCGACCATTTCGTCCGAAGGCCTCGCCAAGCTCAAAGGTTTGAACGTGGACAGCCTGCCCAGGGTCAGCGGCAATCCGCGTCTCGGAGCACCTGTTGCGAACGTGCCGAAGCTGATCTGCATCGGACTGAACTATGCCGATCATGCCAAGGAATCGGGTCTGCCCATTCCGGCCGAGCCCGTGGTGTTCATGAAGGCGATCAGCTCGATTACCGGCCCGAATGACGAAGTAAAACTGCCCAAGGGTTCCAAGAAGGGAGATTGGGAAGTCGAACTGGCTTTCGTCATCGGCAAAAAGGCACAGAGTGTTTCCGAAGCTGATGCGATGAGCCATATCGCCGGTTATACGATCTGCAACGATGTCTCCGAGCGCGAGTGGCAGCTCGAACACGGCAGCCAGTGGTCAAAGGGCAAGAGCTTCGACACCTTTGCGCCGCTGGGACCGTGGTTCGTGACGGCCGATGAAATCAAGGATCCGCAGAATCTCGCCATGTGGCTCGAAGTCAACGGCCAGCGCAAGCAGACCGGCAATACCAGCACCATGATTTTCGGATTGAAGAAACTGGTGTCGTATCTTTCCTACATGTGCACCCTTACACCGGGGGATGTCATCAGCACCGGCACCCCGCCCGGCGTTGGCATGGGTATCAAGCCGGCGCCGCAGTTTCTCAAATCCGGCGACGAAATGCGCCTCGGTATCGCTGGTCTGGGCGAACAGAAACAGAAAGTGCACGGCGGTTAATGCGGTGCCGCCGGTGACGAAGGCTTCGCAAAAGGGCGCACCGTGGTGCGCCCTTTTCGTTCTGGTCCCGGATTGCTGACCGAATCGAGCGCGGTTCGGCATGTCCAGGGTGCGGACTTCATTGAAAAACAGGGTTGCGCGACTGCCTGCCTGGCCGGTTAAGTCTATGATGACGCCATCGCAATTTTGGGGAACTCACATGATCCGCGTCGTCATCATCGCACTGCTGAGTGCCTTGCCTCCCGCCACAGCGCAGGCTGCGGATCAGTCGTTGGATTTCGACGAACGCGGTGTCAACGCCCAGGCGCGTCCATCCTACTCGCTGGACGCACGGCCGCGCATCAACCGGCTCGATTTCGATTTTCCGGACAGCGAATCCCGCGCATGGCTGATCGCGGATGGCAATTTCAGTTTGCACGGCTGGGTACGACATCGCAGCCTGCTGTGCGCAACTTACCAGATGGGAGTGCGATTTGGCATCGGCGCGCCGGGGTGCCTGAGCGTCGAATGGATCTCGGACCCGGTTTTTGTTACTTCTCATGTCCAGTGCAATGGCGCGCGTGTGGAACATGCCGGCGGAGACGTCGCGCCCGAGATGGGTGCGGTTATCGACAAGGTAAGCTGCGCCGAGCGGGTCATCCGCTGCAGCGGATCGTGCCGATGATTGAAGAGCCAGTCATGTCCGCGGTGAAACACGAAAAGGCAACTCTCTCATGGACCCTGAACTCTGCGATGGTGCTGTATGTCGCGTTCGCCGTGCCAGGCATCTGCCGCGCCGAGCTCGCGCTGAACGGCGGCGTCGAGTACCTGTCCTGGAAGGAAGCCACGACTCCGCAGGTCAAGGAAACCGGCCCGCTGTTTGCGATCGGCATCTCCTACATCGAGAATCGAGAATCCGGTGCACTGTTTGCATACCGAGGCAAACTGTGGGGCGGCACGGTGGAATACGATGGCAGCACGCTGTTTGGCAACACCCCGACCTCCGGCAGAACCGCTTACGCAGGGCTTGACAATGAATTTCAAGCCCGGTGGCGAAGATCCCATGCGCCCGATGCGAAGGTCGATATTGTCCTTGGAGCCGGCGTCGATGCCTGGCGCAGGAGTCTTTCGGCGGAGCAGAAGGAAGATTTCGCGATTGGCTACCTGCGCCTGGGTGTTGAATCGAGTACGGATGATTCGAAACGATGGTCCGTATCAATGGGCCTGAAGTATCCGGTATGGACCTACGAAGACGCGCATCTGGACGACGTCGGCTTCGATTCGAACCCGACCCTGCGTCCCGGCAGGGAGATTTCTCCGTTTGGCAGCCTGGGTTACCGTCTCGCGCAGAATCTGAGGCTGATCGGCTATTACGACGGATTCCGCTTCTCCAGGTCGGCGCCGGTACAAACCAATGAAGTAGCGATGGGAGTGGGTCCGGTAGCGCTTGTGCAGCCGGCGACGACCATGTCCGTATTCGGACTGAAGCTCGAATATCGTCTGCGTTAGCCGACCCGCTCGCGTATCGCTGGATTGCCTTGTGACTCCACTCGACCATCGCCTGTGTACCGCGCCAATGATGGATTGGTCGGACCGGCACTGCCGTTATTTCTTCCGGCAGCTCTCCCGGCATGCGGTGGTCTATACCGAAATGGTCACCACCGGGGCGCTCATTCATGGCGATGTCGAACGGCATTTGCGATTCGATGCAACCGAACATCCGGTCGCATTGCAGCTCGGCGGGTCGGACCCGGCCGAACTCGCCCACTGCGCCCGCCTGGGCGAGCAATATGGTTATGACGAAATCAATCTGAATTGCGGCTGCCCGTCAGAGCGCGTGCAACACGGTGCATTCGGCGCCTGCCTGATGGCCGAACCCCGGCTGGTTGCCGATTGTGTGCAGGCAATGCGGGAGGCGGTGAAGATACCGGTCACGGTCAAACATCGCCTCGGCATCGATTCCATGGAGGCCTATGGGTTCGTTCACGACTTCGTCTCGACCGTGGCCGGAGCGGGTTGCGAGACTTTTCTGGTCCACGCGCGCAACGCTGTCCTCAAAGGTCTTTCGCCGAAGGACAATCGCGTGCTGCCGCCGCTGAAATACGATTTCGTTTACCGCCTCAAGCGTGATTTCCCCAAACTGCGCATTGTCATCAATGGCGGCGTGAACACCCTTGAAGCCGTCGACGCTCATCTGCCGCGGGTTGACGGAGTCATGCTCGGACGCGTGGCCTATCACGATCCCTATGTGCTCGCGCGGGCCGATGCGCGCCTGTTCGGCGAAGCTTTGCGTGCGCGCTCCGCCATCGTTAACCGGATGTTCTCCTACGCCACCAATCAGGTGGCCGACGGCACGCCGCTGCGTTCCATCGCGCGCCACATGCTCGGCCTTTATCACGGTGAACCAAACGCCAGAATCTGGCGGCGGATGCTCTCGGATGCGAAGTTGCTCGCCGCCAACCGCCCTGGCCTGCTGCTCGACGCCATGGCACACGTCGAACACGCCGTCCCGGAACTTGCGGCACTCGTATAGCAACCAGACCTCCAGCATGAGTGCGATCCGCTTCGACACCTACTACCGTTACGACGCACTGGCATCTTTTCTGGCTGCCTGGGCGCAGGCGCATCCGCAACTGGTACGTCTCGAAACCATCGGAAAAAGCCATGAGGGCCGCGCGATTTACCTGATGTGCGTAACCAACTACCGGACCGGTCCTGACCGCGATAAACCGGCCTTGTGGGTGGACGGCAACATTCACGCCACCGAGCTTGCGGGATCGATGGCCTGCCTGCACCTGCTGCATAGCCTGCTTTCCGGTTACGGCAAGGATGCCGACATCACACGTTGCCTGGATACACGCGTTTTTTACGTGTGTCCGCGCGTCAATCCGGACGGCGCCGAATGGGCGCTGGCCGATCTGCCGAATCCGATCCGATCGAGCACTCGACCATATCCTTATGATGAGGAACCGGTCGGTGGTCTGAAACGCGAAGACATCGACGGCGACGGCCGCATCCTGTCGATGCGCATCCCGGATGCGAACGGGCCATGGAAACAATGCGCACAGGACTCACGTATCCTCGTGCGCCGCGACCCGGTCGAGAATGGCGGCGCCTACTACCGGCTGCTGCCCGAAGGCCGCATCGAAAATTTTGACGGCGTGACCCTGAAACTGCAGCCGCGCAAGGAAGGTCTCGACCTTAATCGCAATTTTCCTGCGTTCTGGCGCGCCGAGCATGAGCAAGCCGGAGCCGGTCCGTTTCCGGCATCGGAACCGGAAATCGCCGCAGTCGCGGGTTTCATTGCCCGGCACCCGAACATAACCGGCGCGGTTGCTTTTCATACGTACAGCGGTGTGCTGCTGCGTCCTTATTCGCATCTCGCCGATGAGCAGATGCCGCCGGAAGATCTGTGGACATACCAGAAAATCGGCGACAAGGGCACCCGGGTCACCGGCTATCCGGTGGCTTCCGCATTTCACGAATTTCGCTATCATCCAAAGGAAGTCATCACCGGCGATTTCGATTCCTGGATGTACGACCATCGCGGCGTGTTCGCATGGACAGTGGAACTCTGGAGCCCGCAACGCCAGGCTGGCATCAAGGACTACAAATACATCGACTGGTATCGCGAGCACCCGGTCGAGGACGATCTCAAGCTGATGCATTGGAACGACACCGTGCTCGGCGGCACGGGCTTCGTCAATTGGTACCCGTTCGACCATCCACAACTGGGGCGCGTGGAACTGGGTGGCTGGCAGAGCCTTTACACGTGGAGCAACCCGCCGCCAAATCTGCTGGAGCAGGAGATTGCGCCCTTCTCGGGCTGGCTGACGTGGCACGCCCTGATTTCACCCAGACTCGAAATCCTCGATGCAGGCGCGAGCGCACTGGGCAAAGATACCTGGCGCGTGCACCTGGTCGTGCACAACACCGGCTGGCTGCCCAGCTACGTGACCAGAATGGCGAAAAACAAGAATCTCGCGCGCGGCGTGGTCTGCGAAATCGAATTGCCGCCAGGTTGCGTGCTCGAGACCGGCAAAGTGCGCGAGGAGCTCGGTCAACTCGAAGGGCGCGCCCACAAGCCGGCGGCGGCCAACACCTGGGCCGGTACCAGTGCGGACCAGAGCGATGACCGGCTGAAGGTCGAATGGGTGGTGCGCGCGCCCGCGGGCTCGCTGATCAAGCTCGTTGCCCGCCATGAGCGCGCCGGCGCTGCCAGTGCCAGCGTTACGCTGAATTGAGCACACGATATGACGACACCCAAAGGCATCGCCAGCGCAATTGGCTGGAGTTTCGTGATTGCCGGCCTGCCGCCTCTGGCTCTGGCGTTGGGCTGGTTGAGCGTGCCGCTGAATTCCCCTCCGGTCCCGATGTGGGCCGCGGGTTTCGGCGGTGCTGCGCTGGTTTGCGCCGGATTCGCGCTCTCGATTCCGGCGTCACTCGCGCGGGTGAGCGGCTTTCTTGCGGCGTTGTCAATCAGCGCTCTTGCCGCTTTGTTCACCTGCATCGCGCTCGCCGGCCAGATTTCCGGCTGGCGCCTGACGATTGACTCGCTGATGCATGCCCTGATGCTGCGTCAGAACGCGGCGCTCGACGTCGTTGTACTGTTCGCCGTGCTGCTTGACCTTCTGGCGGTATGGATCTGGCTGCAGTGGAGCCGCGATTTGGTGGAGCGCAATCCTGGATCTCTCCCGAAGAACGCCGGTCGCAAGCGCAAGGCCCGTGAGAGCAGCGAATGAACTATGCGTGCCGAGGAGGAAGTTCATGAAATCAGCAATCGCATGTATCTGCGCGATCATGGCGCTGAGCGCGCTGGTAACGGTTAATGCCAGCGGCAAAAGATCCCGATCGACCAAACGCACCGGAGAACTTCAAGTCTGACGTAAAGGCGGCCGGAAAAGGTATCAAGGATGCTGCCGTGAACACGGGCCGACAGATCGGCGCCGGCAGTACAAAAGCCTACCGCGCCGCCAAGAACAAGATCAAACGAGACCTGCGCACCGGCGTACCTGCCGATGCAGGCGGCGCCAGGAACAACGGGACCACTGCCCGGGCGGTCGACGGGAAAAACTAGGCCTGCCGGACTCTCATTGGATTGAGGCGCCGGACACGGGCGCATGAATCATCTTGGACGCGGACCTGGATGGACATGCCGCGGGAAGAGGGATACGGGGCAGAAAGGCAAGCCGGGTGGCAAAAATAATTCCCACCACTATCACACACCTGAACCCCGGCGCAGACGAAGTGGCGCAATGGTCATGCCAACGGAAATCAAAAGCGCATCCGCCATGCCTGTCGAATACACGACACCGATGCCCGCCGAAATTTCATCGCCGGGTGACCGATACTCAACGCGCCAGAAGCGACCCGCTGGGGGCTCGGCACCGATTACCCGGATGAATCGGCCGCAGACGGCGCGACGGGAACTTAATTGAGCTGACTGCCGACCTCAAACAACCACGGCGAAAGTATTGACCACCCACTGCGGAACTCCGACGACGAACGCCCACACGCTGACCGGAGCGGTAACGATCCAGGCCAGCGGAATCATTCCGATAATAAACATGGAAAGGCTGCCAAACTTGATCGCCAGCCACAACCAGTACATGTTCGCCAGCATTGCAAGCTTCAGCACAACGAATACGATTTCCGCCTTGGTACTCTTAACAATGCTATCCGGCATGCTCTTGATGGTGTCTTCCATATTTTTTCCGCTCCAACTCAAAGGTTCGTCAACTCCCCGCCAAATACACGCCCGATCGCCAACAGACAAGATTCCTGGCACCCACTCGAGTTGCCCCTGGCGGCGCCGGTCTGAACCGCCCTGCCGGCCTTGTGCGCCGGTTTCTCCGGCACGCCGGTACCTCAGCAATGCGCGTGCCAGCGACGTTTCGCGACATACGCGACGCTTTTTTGCCCGGCTTACGTCACGCCCTGCCTGCACTCGCCTCCGCGCCATGCCGGAATTTCGGCATGCGCCGCTCGCGATTCGTCAGCACGGGTCCGACCGGAGGGACGTTGACTAAGCAGCTACTGAAGGCCGCGGTGATCGGCGGGGGACCGGCCGGGCTGATGGCGGCGGAAGTTCTGTGCACCGGCGGTGCCAGCGTCGATGTTTACGACCGCATGCCTTCGCTCGGGCGCAAGTTCCTGATGGCAGGCAGGGGCGGTCTCAATCTCACGCACTCGGAAGCAGAGGAGGTTTTCTTGTCGCGCTACGGCGCGCATCGCCCGCACATCGAACCCCTGCTGAAGGTTTTTGGCCCGCGCGCCTTGCGCGAATGGCTGGGCGATCTGGGTGTGGAGACTTTCGTTGGCAGTTCCGGCCGCGTGTTTCCCATCGACATGAAGGCGGCGCCGCTGTTGCGCCGATGGCTGCACAGGCTGCGCGGAGCCGGTGTCCGGTTCCATGCGCGCCATCGCTGGCTCGGCTGGAGCGATAACGGCGCGCTGCGATTTGCCAACGCGCAAGGTGAACAGACTGTTCAGCCCGATGTCGTGGTGTTCGCGCTCGGTGGCGGCAGTTGGGCGCGGCTGGGTTCCGATGCGGCATGGGTAACCTTGTTCGAAGCGCGCGGCATCGCGCTTAATCCGCTGCGGCCGGCCAACTGCGGCTTCGACATCGGTTGGAGCGACCACTTCCGCATGCGCTTCGCCGGTCAGCCGCTGAAGTCAGTGCGTGCGTCGTTTACGGACTCGGCAGGCATCCGGCACAGCCGGCAGGGCGAATGCATCATCACGGACACCGGCATAGAGGGTGGCTGGGTATATGCGTTTGGCTCGGCGTTGCGCGACGAAATCGCGCTCAGCGGCAGCGCCATCGTTCATCTGGATCTGCTGCCGGACTTCGAGCCTGCGCGCGTACTGCAGAAACTGGCGCATCCGCGTGGCGCCAGGTCGCGGTCAACGCATCTGCGAAGCCTTCTCGGTATTCACGGAGTGAAGGCCGGATTGCTGCATGAAGTGCTGCCAAAAGGGGATTTCGCCGATGCGTCGCGGCTCGCGGTCGCGTTGAAGGCGTTGCCCATGCGCCTTGTGGCCACCCGCCCGATCGACGAGGCGATCAGCACCGCGGGTGGCATCGCTTTCGAAGCCCTCGATGCGCAACTGATGCTGCGCGCGCTCCCCGGGGCGTTCTGCGCCGGGGAGATGCTGGACTGGGAAGCGCCCACCGGCGGCTATCTGCTGACCGCATGCCTTGCCAGCGGACGTGCTGCCGGGTCCGGGGCCCTGGCATGGCTGAACAAATCCGCCGCATGACCAATCCCTGGCTGGACCTGCCGCTGGCAGACTACGAAGGGCACATGGCGCACCCTGGCGTTGCGCGATCACCGCTGCTGGCAGACGTTTTCGCGCAACACCTGAACTTCTTCCGGCCGCAAAGCGCAGCCGTCATTGGCTGCGCGGGCGGCAATGGATTCGAGCGCATCGACTGGACGACCACGCGGCGTGTGGTCGGTGTGGATCTGAACGGCCGCTACCTGGAACAGGTTCGCCGCCGGTTCCAGACCGATGTTGAACGCCTGGATCTTGTATTTGAACGCCGGGAACCTGCATTTGAACATCTGGAACTCATAGAAGGCGATATTCTAACCAACGCCGTTGAGTTCGATCCTGTCGATCTGGTGTATGCGGCACTGGTGTTCGAGTATGTGGATGTCGGTGACACTTGCCAGATTGCGTCGTTTTCTGAACCCGGGCGGCGCTCTGGTCACCGTGGTCCAGTTGCCATCCACAGAACTCTCGCCGGTCTCGCCATCGCCGTACCGGTCGCTCCTGGCTCTCGAATCCGTGATGAAGCAGGTTGATCCGGACCAATTGCGGACCATTGCAGCACACCATGGCCTGCACCAGCTATCGTGCTCGACGCGGGAAGCCGTCCGCGGTAAGAAATTCCAGGTGCAGACCTTCCCGGCCTGAACTTTTCCCCGCGCGATCCGGGACAATTGCGCATAATTGCCGGCCTCCTCAACAGCGCAGCAGAATAATCATGGCACCCGGCGATCCCACCCCGACAACGTTCCTCGAATTTGAGCACCGCGCGTGGCAGAGCGTGGTCAAGCTCTACGAAGATAATTTCGGCGCGCTCACCACGCAATGCATCGAACCTCTGCTCGACGCGGTCGGAGTGCGGCGCGGCGATGCCGTGCTCGATATCGCCACCGGCCCCGGCTATATCGCGGCAGCGGCGGCGCGCCGCGGCGCCACGGCCACCGGACTGGATTTCTCGGCGGCGATGATCGCCCAGGCCGGTTCACGGCATCCGGGCATCGCATTCCGCGAGGGCGATGCCGGTAATCTGCCGTTTCCAGATGCCAGTTTCGATGTCGCTGTGATCGGCTTTGGCATTTTGCATTTTCCCGACCCGGATCGCGCCCTGCGCGAAGCGCATCGCGTTCTGCGCAGTGGCGGTCGATTCGGACTTTCCGTATGGGCCGGGCCGGACAAGGCAGCCGGTTTCGGTATCGTCATGCGCGCCGTGGAGCAACACGGCAGCACCGCTGTCGGTCTGCCACCAGGGCCGCCGTTCTTCCGCTTTAGCGACGCCGAAGAATGCCGCAAGGCAATCATCGCCGCCGGTTTCGAGCGGGTGGAAATTTCCGAAGTGACCCAGAGTTGGTGTTTCCCCTCCGCCAGTTCATTTTTCGATGGCATTAGTGCGAGCACGGTTCGCACTGCCGCCATGCTGCGCGCGCAGACACCGGAACGCCTGACCAGAATCCGCGCCGCAGTGGAGAGCGAGGCGAACCGCTACCGTGTTGGCGGCGCAGGCATCGAACTGCCCATGCCCGCGTTGGTGGCCGTTGCGCGCAAACCTTGAATGACGCGAATCGGACAACGCAGATCGATGACCGCGTCCGCCTCAGGCAAGCCGGGGTCTTGGTGTCGGGGGCCGGGGCATTGTCGATGAACGATCAAGAGCGCAATGTCAGCGGCGTCGTACACGCGCCACACTCCGTGCTGACCGACTATTACGCGGACGAAGCGCAGCGCCCGGGTTGGGTCAGACGGGTCTTTGATGGCAGCGCCGTTGACTACGATCGCATTGAGCGCATCGCCGGCCTGGGTTCCGGCCTGCGCTATCGCGGACAGGCATTGCTGCGGGCAGGCCTCAAGCCGGGCATGAGCGTGCTCGATGTCGGGGTCGGTACCGGGCTGGTATCGCGCCAAGCCGCCCGCATTGTCGGTGCGTCGAATCTGGTCACCGGCATTGATCCGAGTTCGGGCATGTTACGCAATGCGCAAGTTCCAGGCGGCGTGAGGCTGATAGGCGGTGCGGTGGAACAGCTTCCGTTTGCCGATGCCAGCTTCGACTTCGTGACCATGGGCTATGCGTTGCGGCACATCACCGACTTGTTGCTCGCGTTCAGGGAATGTCATCGTGTGCTGCGTCCGGGCGGACGCTTTTGCATTCTGGAAATCACCCTGCCGGAAAACAAACTGCGGGCCACTCTTCTCAAGGCCTACATGCGCGGCGTGGTCCCCATGCTGGCCCGATTGACCGCGCGCAACGTCCAAACGCCGATGTTGTGGAGTTACTACTGGGACACCATTGCCGCCTGCGCGCCGCCGAAACAGGTGATCGCCACCCTGGAAGCCGCCGGCTTCGCCAAAGTGGATCGCAATCTGGAGCTGGGTATTTTTTCCGAGTACCGGTCCGACAAGACGCCGGGTTGACCGTCAAAGCGCCGGCTGACCCGCGGCGCGCGCCGCGCCAACTATTCGAGCTTGAAAATGATTTCCTGGTCGACCTCGTAGCTGGTTCCGTCGCGCTTGAAGATGTACTGGATTACCGCTTCCATGACCGCCGCGTCGAATACAGCCGGCGGCTCGGCGACAAGTATCGTCGCCTTGCTCACGCGGCCATCGACTTCAACGTTCAAGCGCACGCGCACGCGGCCCTCGATGTGCGCATCTTCGGCTTCGCGCGGATACTTGGGCTTTATCTTCTTGACCGGCTTGACGTCTCGGAACACCGAGGGCAGCGGCGGCGCCTCTGGTTGCGGTTCGGGCGTGGGCTCGGGAGGTTTTTCCTCTTCCTTGGGCGCCGGCTTGGGTTTCGGTTCGGGCTTCGGCAATACGATCTTCGCCGGCACTTCGTTCGGCAGCGGCTTGGGCACGACGATCGGCACCTGCTTGACCTCGCGCTCCGGCAGAGGTTTCTTTTTCTTCGGCGGCTCCGGTGGCGGCGGTTCCTCGATCGGCGGTTGTTCCAGACGGACCGACATCACCGGCTCCGGTGGCGGCTCCTGCCAGAACTGAAACGCGGCCCAGTTCACCCCCAGCAAGAGAAACGGCAGAATGATCTCCATGCCGAGCGCGATCAACAGCGCGCGCCACAAGGGCAGCGTCTGCTGTTCGGTGTCGGCGGGCTGCGCCCATAGTGGGCCGCGGCCGGCGGGCGCGCTGGTCATCGGCCTGCGCCGAGTGCTGGAATCACTGCTCTCCCGCCCCGTTCTTGTCGGCTCTGGCGGCGATGCCGACCGATGAAATGCCGGCACCGCGTATCGAATCCATCACCTGCAGCAGCGATTGCAAGGCCACATCCTTGTCACCGGCGAGCACAACGTCTACCGGCTTTTGCTTCTTCAATTCGACGAGTTTCGCCTTCAGCTCTTCCTGGGTGACGGCCTTTCCGTCAATGACCGTCTCTCCGCCTTTGGTGATGCCCACCGTGACCGTGGAGGACTTGATGGTCTGCGTGGTCTTGGAGCCGGGAATTTCCATCGGCACGCCGGTGCCGGCGATCATGCGCAGCGAAATCACGACGAAGAACACCAGCAGGAACATCATGATGTCGATCATCGGTATGACTTCCACGCGCGGCGGCTTGGCCTCGAAATAGCTGGCCCGGCTGCGCGCACTCATGCCGTCCGGCCCCGGATCGCCGCGACGCCACTGCTGTGCGCCTCACGCACCGGCATGCCCTGATGCGTCGAGCCTCCGCCATAGAGCCGGTTCAGCACCATCACCTTGAGCAGATCCATCTGGTGTACGGCGAGACGCACGCGCTTGTTGAACTGGTTGAGGAACAATACCGCCAGAATCGCGATGAACAGTCCAGCACCTGTAGCGACCAGGGCTTCGGCGATACCCCCGGTCACCATCTGCGTCGCCGCGCTGCCGGATCCGGCACTGCCGAGGACCTCAAAGGCGTGCACCATGCCGATGATCGTGCCCAGCAGCCCCATCAGCGGTGCCAGCGTGACCGCGGTGTCGAGAACCCAGATGAGGCGGTCGATTTTGGGCATCTGCCACATGATGGCCTCGTCGATATGGCGATCCATGGTCAGTGAATCTTCACCACGCGAAGCCAGCGCCGAGGTGATGATCGAGCGCTGCAGCGAGCCGTCATAGTGCGTGGCCAGTTGTTCGAGCTTGTCCCAGTTCTGATACTCGACCAGTTGCAAATCGTGTTCCATGGCATCGCCGGATTTGAGCACCTTGAAAAAAAAGTACGAGCGCTCGACGATGACCGCGAGCGTGATGAGCAGCAGAACGCCCATCAGCGGCAGCAAACCGCCGGACATCACGCTCAGTTCAATCAGTTTGTCCATCATTTTGTCAGATCCTCGGGAAAAGTAACTGCATGCCTTGATTGCCAAATGCGGATGATCGTCATTGCCTGATCGGTGGATAAAACGGTACGCCGTAACGCTCCGAAATGCGTTTGGTTTCGCCGCTCTTCAACATCGCCGCGAATTCCTCGTTGATGAATTGCAGCAGTTCCACTTCCTTCTCTTTTATGCCCCAGGCGTTGTCGAAACGCATTTCATCCGGCGGCTGATAGCCCTTGACCATCTCGAACTCCGCGTTCGCGTGTTCGAGCTTCGCTTGTGAAATCGAACCCGACCAGATCATTGCGGCATTGATCTGCCCGGCGATCAAAGCGTTGATGACCTGATAGTTCTGGAAAAAAGTATCGTGCGGAATACCGTGTTCATCCGCATATTCGCTCATGGGTGAATACGCGGGAACACCGACCTTGATGTTCTGGGACTTGGCATCTTCCAGGGTTTTCAGACCGCTCGCCGGGCCCTGGGTTACCAGCACATAGCCGGTACTCATGAATGGCTTGGTAAACGCCATTTTGTGCTTGGGCATGTGGTGATCGTCGTCGGTAATGGTGAGGCCCAGAAAAATATCGCATATGCCCTTGTCCACCGAGGTCGTAAACGTGACGCCGACGCCAAACCGCATGCCGGTATTGACCCAGGCCATGCTGACTTCCCAGCCGTGTTTTTTCGCGATCGCTTGCAGGATTTCGATTTCAAGTCCGGGCGGCTCGTTCTTGTGAGCGGTGCGCGAGAAGGGCCAGAACCAGGCGTCGGCACAAGCCAGAAAGCGTTTCATTTTTTGCACCCGCTCCAGCGCCGGCACCTCCTTGAGTTCATCCGGAATCGCGGTCGGGGGAAAATTGCGGAATCCGGCCTGGTAGAGCCGGTCGCGCAGCGGCTCGAATACTTCGGGTTTGCGATAGCCGATCTGCGGCTTGCGGTTGCGTCCGTAGACGTACTCCGGTTCCAGTTCGAATATTCTTGTGCCGGCGTCTTCGGCGAACGCGCGGCCAACTGGCATTACCAGGGCCGCAATCAGCAATACGACACAACAGCGAACGCAAACTCGCATCTGATCCACTCGGGAAGGTCTGCCGGCCCCCCCGTGACGACCTTAGCACCGGGCAACCGCTCAATTTCGTTTGTGCATCAGGCATTACCATGCCGCGAAGATCAGATTTTTCCCCTGAAAATCGCGTATGGTCTGCCTGAGGCTCGTTTTGCGGACGTGATGCTATAGCAAATCGCGGGACGCGGTCCACGACTTATGGCAAACCGATCGGGGAACGGGCCGATTGACTGTGGTCGGCGAAGCCTGAACTCCTGCATAATCAGCGCTCGAATATCTGCCCGCCAAAACAATTCGTCCCTTGTCCGCCCAGAATAGACCAGCCTGACATGAAACCCGCCTGCGTTGCCTGGGTTCTTTGCGCGCTGCTCGGCGCTTGCGCCTCACAGCCCAAGGAACCGCCAAAAATCCTCATGCAGGGATTCGCGATTGTGCCGCCGGCCGAAAAGGAATGGGTCGTCGCGAATCGGACTGCGACCGTAATTGTGCTGGGCAAGGCCGGCCGGTTCTCCGGTCAAACGCTGACACTGAGTGCGGCCATCGTCGAACTGCCCCCTGCCGCCTCGCCGGCTGAACTGGTGCGCCACGTGGAATCCATGCAACGCAAGCGGCTCGATTCTCCGCGCTACAAGCTATTCACGCTGGAAGCAAGCGAGTACGCGCTTAAAGGCCAGACCTGCGTAGTCTCCCGCATCGAGATGGCGGAGCGCACCGCGACTGCAGGAACGGCTTCGCCGGTCAACATGCGGGTGGAGTCCCTGACGCTGATCTGCCCGCACCCGGACAAGCCGTCACGAGGCATGGACATGACCTATGCGCACCGGCATTTCCCGGAAGATGCGGATGCGAACTTCTGGCAAGAGGCGGCCTTACGCGTACAAAGCCTGGCGTTCGAACCGCTGTGAGCCAAGTACGACAACCCATAAGTTTCGTTATGTTCGACCGGCCCCGCATCGCCGATTGCGTTGTCGCTCATCCTCGCCATAGCTATGGCTATGGCTGCGGTTCGCTCCGGGCACTCGGCGCGCGGCTGCGCGTCTCGGCATTTACGCAAACTTATGGGTTGTCGTACTCGCCGTTCGCAGCCAGCATGGTTAATAAGATATGGACCACGTAACCGATATCACCCGCCTCATACAGCTTGCCGTGGCGCCGGTGTTTCTGCTCACCGCAATCGGCACCATACTTTCCGCCCTTAACAACCGGCTCGGACGCATCGTTGACCGCCGACGGGTTGTCGAGGAGCGCGTGCGCAAAGGCGCCTGCGAAGGTCAGGGCCCTGCCGCGCAAGACTTGCACGAACTGGGGCTGCTGGCCCGCCGCATCAGCCTGATCTACCACGCGATCGTGCTGGCCATCGTGTGCGCCTTGTTTGTCTGCCTGCTGGTCGCGGGGGCATTTCTCGGCGTCTTCATAACGCTGGATATCGCCAGGCTGATCGGCACCTTGTTCATTCTGGCCATGTTTGCGCTGATCGGGTCATTGTGGATGCTGCTGCGGGAAGTGTTTCTCGCCGTGAAAGGCGGGCATCACGACATTCAGGTGCAAGACTTGCTGCGCTGAGACCGCGTTGATACAGTTCAGGGACAGGATCGCTGCCACTGATAAACTTTCCTTACCCGTCCCGGAAATTTCAAATCGTGTCCACCTCCACCGCGGGCAACATTGCTTTCGAACTGGCCGCGAAGCCAGACGCGCTCGCCATTGCGCGCATGTCGCGCGACCTGGTCGAAACCGGGCTGGGCTGGTCCTGGACTGCCGCGCGCGTGCTGCGCTCGATCAACGACCCGGAAGTCCTGGTGCTAAACGCACGCGAAGGCAGGCGCCTGGTCGGCTTCGCCATCATGAATTTCGGCGATGAATCGGCCCACCTGTCGCTGCTGGCGGTCGAGCCATCGCATCGGCGTATCGGCGTTGGGCGCGGCTTGTTCGACTGGTTGAAGAAAAGCGCACTGACCGCCGGCATTGCCGTAATCAAACTGGAACTGCGCGCCGGCAACGCAGACGCCCAGCAGTTTTATCTCAGCCTGGGCTTTGAGGAGACCGGTTTGACTGCCGGCTACTATCGCCAGCGCGAAACCGCCCTGCGCATGGCGTTGCGCCTGCGCGCACCAACCGAGGACAGTCCGCACCCGGCGCGTTGAACTGACCAACGCGCTTTCCGCCGCCTCACAGCGGCTCTTTCATTTATTTAATGCGGTTCGGAAGGCTTCGAACACATCAAGCGCGAAATACCTGGGAGGTATTGCCCTCTGAATTAATGTCGTGCTGGCGGCTGCCGAACCGAAGCGAGTATTGCCGGGTGAACTCCGCCCCCAGAAAGAAGATCTGCGCCGAGTAATAAACCCACAGTAATAGTGCAATGACGGATCCGGCAGCGCCAAAGCCGGACGCCACCGCACTGTTGCCCAGATACAGGCCAATTGCATACTTGCCGAGGCTAAACAACGCTGCCGTGACCAGGGCACCGACCCAGACATCGCGCCAGGCCAGTACCACATTGGGCAGCATCTTGTAGATCACGGCAAACAGGCAGGCGATCACGCCGAACGAAATCAACGAGGACAGCGCCCCAAGCACGGCGGCGGAATCGCCCCAAAAGCCGCCTGCATAGCGCGCCAGCAGGGCAAGCGCGGCACTGACAATGAGCGAAATCAGCAGCAGAAACGCCAGTACCAGAATGATGCCAAATGACAGTACTCTGGTTCGGAGCAACGCCACGATGCCCGACGGCACCGGCTGCTCTATGCCCCACAAGTCATCCAGACTGTTTTTCAGTTCGGTGAACACGCTGGTGGCCCCCACCAGCAACAAGGCACCGGAAACAAGAGCTGCCATCAGGCCCGAGGCCGGGTCGCGCGCAGCCGCCAACACCGCCTGAATGGCCTGCGCTCCATTGGGGCCTACCAGGCCTTGCAGTTGCGCGATGATTTCGCCCTGCGCCGCTTCGGCGCCAAAAAAATAACCGGCCACTGCAATAGCCAGGATGAGAATGGGTGTCATCGAAAACAAGGTGTAAAAAGCCAGAGCAGCACCTTTGCTTGACCCGCGATGATTGATCCATGACTTCACTGAATCGAATAGAACCCGGTTCACGCGCAGCACGCGCGCAAGCGCCGAGCCTGAGATCTGGTTCAAGCCGTCGGACCGTCAGTTCTTTTTGTCGGGTTGCGGGGCGCTGGCGCGCGGCGCTGCGCTACCCTCGGTATTTGCGCCTGAGACCGCTTCGCGCGCGGAGTCCACCGCCGGCTGGTCGGTCCTGGTTGTTTGCGGAGTGACCGTGGCCCCGGTATGGCCACCCGGATCCGGGCCCATGCTCAGCAATTCCGGCCGTTGGATCGTGCCAGACATCTCGGAATCCCCAAACTGACTCGGGCCCAATTGCAAAGCGAATAGTGCTATGAGCGTGGACACGACGAGCACAACAGCAACAACAAGTAAGACATTCATGAAAACCTCCGGCAAGAGCCTGCGTGTGATCGGGGAGGAATACGCGCAGATGGCCGTTCCAGCCAGATCGGTGCGATCCATTGATAACGATGGACCGATGCGGGGAAACAATTCCCATGCTTCACACTAGCTCGAGCGAGGACCGCGCGTCGGTGTGCCAGCGCACGCTGGTGGCCGATATCGGGCAGCGGACCATCTCCGTGATAAAGTCCGCCATGCCCTGCCAGCCTCCCTGTCCCGGCAGGGAAAAACCTGATCGCGAGTTTACCGACACATGACCGCCACCCCCGTACCCGGATTTCCCGCCACAGTCCTGAATTGGATCGACCGCAACATTCTCGCGCTCGGGCGCGAGATGCGCCTGTCTTATCTGCCGCCGCTGATGGTTTACGCCGCCGCCGGCATTTCCAGCCTGACCGGCATCGTCGGCACCTTCTACGTCAAGGAGCGGCTGGGCTTGTCCGCGGAATTCCTTGCCGCGCTGGGTTTCTGGGCCATGCTGCCGTGGGCGCTGAAAATGCCGCTCGGCCATCTGGTGGACCTGGTGTGGCGATGGAAAAGCCTGCTGGTGTATTTCGGCGCCGGATTGATCGCGCTGAGCGTACTCATCATGATCGGCCTGCTGGGCCACACCGAAGCCATGCGTGCGCTGGCACCCATCGAAACCTGGTTCGTGCTGGCAGCCTTGCTGGCCCCGGTCGGCTACGTGGTGCAAGACGTGGTGGCAGACGCGATGACGGTCGAGGCAGTGCCGCATTTCGATGCCGAGGGGCGCAAGATCGGCGCACCTGAACTCAAGTCCATGCACACCACCATGCAGACATTGGGACGGGTCGCCATCATCGGCGGCAGCGTGGCCGTGGCCGTCGTGAACATCTTCATGATGAAGGGTGTCGGCGCGCTGCCGCAGGCGCAAAAAGCCGCCGCCTATCTTTCCATATACGAACTCGCGCTCATCATCCCGATGGTCTCGGTGCTGGGTGTCGCACTCGCATCCTGGCTGCGACGGCGCAAGCTTGCCCGCCTGATCGCAACCGGGCGCACGCGCGCGGACGCGGAGTCCTTCCTCGACCGCCATATCGATCCACCGCCGGTGAACTGGTGGATACTGGGAGGAGGACTCGCGTTTGCGGCCATTTCCTTGAGCGTCGGACTGGGCCAGATTCCGGCTGCGCAGGAAATCATATTTTGCACCTCCATGGCCATTGTCATCTTCATGATGTGGCGGCTTACGCGCGAACTCGAACCCGAGGCGCGCAATTTTCTGGTGGGAACGGCAATTGTGATATTCGCCTTCCGCGCCACACCCGGCACCGGTGCGGGTTCATCCTGGTGGGCAATCGACGTACTGGGCTTTGACCAGCAATTCATCTCTGTGCTGAGCTTGATCGCCTCGATCCTGACCCTGTTCGGCATGTTCATTTTCCGCCGCTTCATGGCCGACCACTCGATCGCCTATATCGTGGTGTTCCTGACGGTGGTGGGCACCGCGCTGAGCCTGCCGATACTCGGCATGTACTACGGACTGCACCAGTGGACCGCGGCGCTGACCGGCGGCCTGGTGGACGCGCGCTTCATCGCCGTGATCGACACCGCGCTCGAATCGCCGCTGGGCCAGATCGCGATGATCCCGATGCTCGCCTGGATCGCGAACTCCGCCCCCGCCAATCTCAAAGCAACGTTTTTTGCGGTGATGGCCTCGTTCACCAATCTCGCGCTGTCGCTGTCGCAGCTGGGCACCAAGTACCTCAACCAGATTTTCTCGGTGACGCGGGAAGTCAAGGACCATGCCACTGGCTTGGTGAAAGTGCCCCAGGACT
>JANNTE010000399.1:0-15353 GCA_031403365.1 Betaproteobacteria bacterium
TCGGTCGCAACGAAGGTAAGCGACTCGAGGTGTGCCTGGATTCCTTGAATGGATTAGTCGGACGCGTCATCTACGTTGATTCGGGCTCGACCGACAATTCGATTGAAATGGCGCGCGCCAGGGGTGTTGCCGCCGTTGAACTGGATATGAGCGTTCCTTTCACTGCTGCCCGCGCGCGCAACCAGGGGTTTCAGCGTCTGTGCGAATTAGCTCCGCAACTCGCCTACGTGCAGTTCGTGGATGGGGATTGCGAAATTGTCTCTGGCTGGATAGAGCAAGCGGCGGCATGGCTCGAAGAGAGGCCCGACGTTGCGGCAGTCTGCGGACGTCGGCGTGAACGATATCCGGACCGGTCAATCTACAACAGGCTTTGCGATATGGAGTGGGATACCCCCGTCGGCGAAGCCAAGGCTTGTGGTGGGGATGTTTTGGTTCGGATCACCGCATTCGCGGAGGTAAAGGGATACCGTTCCGATCTGATCGCGGGCGAGGAACCTGAAATGTGCGTTCGCCTGCGCAAGCACGGCTGGCGGATCTGGCGCCTGGATCTGGAAATGACATTGCACGACGCCGCGATCATGCGGTTTGGCCAATGGTGGAAACGCACCCTACGCAGTGGCTATGCCGATGCGCAGGGTGCAAGCCTGCACGGCGCAGCCCCTGAGCGGCACAATGTACGGCAATTGCGCAGTGCCAGATTCTGGAGTCTGGGCGTTCCGCTGGGTATAGCGGGCCTTGCTCTTTGGTGGGGGCCCTGGGTAAGTGTCTTGCTGCTCGCATACCCGATACAGGTCGTGCGCCTGGCATTGCGTGACGGAGGTTTGACGGGCGCGAACTGGTGGCGTGCCGGGTTTCTGACACTGGGTAAATTTCCGGAACTGCTGGGTCAGATCAAGTTCCTGATTCATCGCCACGTCGGCGGACAAATCAGAATCATAGAGTACAAGTAGCTTTGAGGAATTGCGACTCCGGTGGAGCCTGTTCCCGGAGCGGCTAATTCATCCGATCAATGAATCCCCGTATCGCTCCAACCAACTCAGGCGACGCATTCGACCCGACCGATTGAATCCCCTGGATTCCCGTTATCCTTGCCATTTCCGAGACCAATTCAACTTCGTCCCGCGCCACCATGACGGAAGGAAAACGACGAAAGTGTTCCGCGGTCGCAACCTGATGGTCATTGCGCGTTTCCCGCAGACTTGCGCGCCGGGGCATGACCAGAATGGGTTTTCCGAGCTCGAGTGCGGTGATGATTGAGCCGGTGCCAGCGTGGGCGACAATAACGCTTGCCGCCTTGAATCGGCGCTTGAAATCCTCGGGGTCAATGAAGTTGGTCCACTGGATGCCAGTTGGAATGTAGTCGGTTGGACCAATTTGCGCGAAAACATCGTGACGACCGTGCGAGCAGGCCCATTGATCGACGGCTTTTACCAGACGATCGAAAGGCATTTGTGCGCCGACCGTTACGAATATCACAACACGGTTCCTCGAAAATGTGGCCCATCGGGCTTGGCCAGATGCGGCCACTGGGTCAGCCAAAGGTCGGCGTGTTTGCCGATTTTTTGTCCCGACATAGACAACTCTTCAACGTTGGCGATGCTGTCGAGCCACACAGTCGCAGTACCGAACCACTTGGCCATCCTCAGAGCAAAGTATCCCGGCAATGCTCCGGTCGAGATGACCACGTCGGGCCTTTCGCGTAACAGAATCCATGCAATTTTTCCAAAGGTCTGCACCCATCGCAGCTTGTTCCACCTTGTTACATCGCGCAGCGTATAGAACCGCGCTGAGCCGACCTCACTGCGATATGCCTCGCTGACCGTTGCGAACGCGACGTCATGACCTTCAAAAACGGGCATCAACCGTATCAGTTCAACCCAATGCCCTCCGCCACTGGAAACGGCCAGTAATTTCTTCTTTCCCGTTGGTGTGCGGACGGGGCCATCCACCGAGTCTTGGCCCAACCCCTGGGTCTGTCGAGACCCTGATCTGGATTCACTCATTCGCGGCCAGCGCCTGACGCGCCTGGCGGATACGCTGATGAAAACGATCGGCCGTGCGACGTTTGCCAAACAACAGGGACTGCAGTTCATACTGGCGGAGAAAACGGCGAAACTCCTTGTTTTCAAACCGGGGGGCTCCGCCGAACATGGCTTTCAAGTACCCCCAGAGGATTCCCCATCCTCCGACGACGTAAGGTTTCTCAAGCATCCGAAAAATGGCGACCGCCGCCACGTAATAGACTGCGGAACCCATGAAGTACTTGCCAAACCCCCAACGCAATCGCCCCACCCAAATACTTTGTTGGCTGCTGCCCATCTGGCGCAGGTGAACAAATCTCAGTTCCGGTCGATCTTCGGACCTGGCAATCCAGCCTTTCATTCTGCACATGTGGCCGTCGATCCCATCCCAACTCACTTGCCTGACAAACCCACCGATCGAATCGAACGCCGTCTTCCGGTATAGCTTGATCTGCCCCACTGCGTTCTCATCCCCGAGACGTTCCGACGTCAATCGGCCATCATGTTCCCGCAAGTACGGTTTGCCGGAAAAATTTGCCAGACACGGGTCCGATTCCATTTCCTCGAGAGCTTTCTCGAAATAGGTTGGCGGTAATTCAAGATCCAGGTCCAACTTGCAGAGGTACTCAAAATCGTCCAGTCTGATCGTTTCCAGCCCGGCGTAGAAAGCATCAATGACGCCAGGGCCTACGGCGCGTCGGCCCCGATTCTGTCTGCTGACCACTTTAATGAATGGATACTTCGTCGCGTACTCTGCGAGTATGCCCGGTGAGCGATCCGTGGAACCGTCATCAACGATGACCCACGTATCGGGACGAACCGTCTGCGCGACAACACCATCGAGAGTGCGCCGCATGTACTGCTCTTCGTCACGGCAAGGCGAAACGATCAGATATTTCCTTGCGCTCGTTTGATGCGTATCTTTCATCCGTTACAATCCAATAAGGTGTGCCGTGCGTCAAATCTGCATGCATAGTGTAATCTTATCCTAGGCCAAATCGGGCCCGGATTTTCCTTGTTTCAGATACTTTCAGCGGGAAATCCGGGCTGATTCGACGCAGGGCGTGAAGTGTGCGGGAGTATCCGTCGCACGGAAATTCGGGACCCGCCGCGTACAATCCGGTCTGGCCGATTGCATACCTTGGGTTACCATTCAAACCCGTCACAAACAGGTGGTCTGGATGAGCAGGGTCGGAGGACCAATGTCATTTGCGCGAAAACTTGTTCCGGCAGCGTTGGTGCTGGGCTCGACGCTGGTTGCGGTGCTGCTGGGAGAGCTGGTCGTAAGGATTGTTGTAAATCCGGGAGACTTTCTTCCGGCTACAATCATTAGCGATCCGGCGCTCGGTCATCGCATCAAGGCACATGCTACTGGACACGATGCACTTGGATTTCGCAATGCCCTGGTACCCGATCAGGTCGATGTAATTGCGATCGGCGATTCCATGACTTATGGATTCGGAGTAACGCGTGAAGACAGTTGGCCAAGTCAACTGGCAAACCTCCTTGGCAAACCCGTCTACAACATGGCGCTCGGCGGCTATGGGCCTTTGCAATACCTTCACCTTGCCGAGCATGAAGCCGCAAAATTGCGGCCAAAATTGATTCTCGTTGGTTTCTTCTTTGGAAACGATTTGATCGAGGCCTATCGTATGGCTTACGACAATTCGCATTGGCACAGTTGGCGCCAAACCGGCGCCGCGGATGCGGGAAATCTTGAGTATCTGGTTGTCGAGCAAGCTCAGCCGAAGAAACGGTTTGGAGCGTTGCGCGATTGGCTCTATCAAAACAGTGTCTTGTACTCGATGGTCAGGGCGGATTTTCTGGTCAGATTCGCGTATTGGGAGCAGGAGCGCGTTGCGAAACAGGTGGATCAGAACGTTCAAATGGCATGGTCTGACCCGGATGTGCCGGCAGTCAAAACCATTTTTGGTCCCGGATTGAGACTTTCCACCATGGACCAGCAGCTGCGCAGCGCGAAAGAAGGATTGCGAATCACCAAGAAGGCGTTCAGTCAGATGATGAAGCAGACCGGTTCTGAGGGCGCTCAAATGATGGTGGTCTTGATACCCACCAAAGAACGTGTCTACTGCGATATTGTCGCCAGAACCTCCACGAGTTTTCCCGAGTCATTTGCCCGGCTGTGTGAAGTTGAAAAGCAAATCAAGGAAGATTTGATCGGGTTTCTGATGGCAGAACGAATTCCACACGTGGACGTAGGCCACGCGATGGAAGCCATGGTACCCAAACACGTCCGGATGTTTCCCGAGGAAACAGATGGGCACCCTCAAGCTATGGGTCAAAACGTGATTGCGCGCACCATTTTCGATGCCATAAGCAGGAAACATCCCGAATCAAGATGAGCCACCGGCGTCAACGGGCCGCCTTTGCGTAGGGCATATCTTGACGCGCGGCAGAATCATTCGGTAGTGGCGGTGATTTTACTTGGACTTCGGAAACGCTCGAGAAGAAAGCAAGCTGCGTCCGACGCTTACCCCAATGAGGGTATGAGCTATTTCCGATATGTGACGTTGCCCGTGCGGCAAATGGAGCTCGGCCACCCCCTCAAAACCCGCATACAAGGACTCGCTGTCCAAATGCTCTATTCCCAGTGCGCGCAATCGCGCGACCAATTGGGGCGGAAAGGACGAAATAAATCGATAAGGCTGCAATCCGACCGGAATGTCGACGACAATCAGGCGTATTCCCCGCGCTTCGCAGAACCTGTGCATGCGCTCGATCAGTGCTGCCGCAAGTGCGATCTGGTACTCCGAAAGTTTAGCGGTCGCCGGAATCGCATACTCGAAATCATCCTGGCCACTGACACTTGACTGACGCTTCGGATCAGCCTTCGCGGCCTCTTGCCCGAGGCGGTGCTTGAAGTACTTCCAGACGGTATTGAACAGCAGTGAGTAAAAGTACGAATTTTCACTGAGCCAGCGCAGCGGCGGCACGTTGTATATGAAATTCTGAAGACGCACACCGGGTATGTGCTCGCGCTTTATTTCGATCAACTTTTCCTGATCGCCCAAGCCGAACAGGCCTGCCTTGAGATTGTCTTCAAAATCGTTCGCATAGAACCCGAGCACAACTGCGTCCGGGTGGTAGCTGACACCTTCGTTTTCCAGGAAAACCAAGGCTTCCGCGGTGCTGAATCCAGAAACACCGGCATTAATCGCTTCGACCTTCGTATGCCGGGTTGCCAAAGATCGCTCGAGAACCGCGGTAAACGTGGAGTCCTGGCGCACTTCGTATCCCTGGGTATGGGAATCGCCAAGGCTGAGCACGCGGTACGTGCCCTGCGGCTTGTCGTAGGAGAAGTCCACTACGTTCCGAAATCCTTTGCCGTTGGTAACATATTTCCACGAGCCGTCGACGCTGGTGTGCCAGAACTCTGAGTTGGGGCGGATCCCTCTGATGAGGTATGTGCCGTACTGATAATCCGTGTGGTAGCGAGGGAACAAACCCGCCTCGTCTTTGTAAAAAAGACGGACCACGGTCTCGCCTAAAGCAAGTGCGATGACGAGAGTAACAATGGACAGCGCAAGATTGCCAAGGACCCGAGTTGTAGAGGCGGCCATAGGATTAAGGGCGATCTGGGCGAAATCCTGACGGCGGCGATGAGGTCACAAGTCTGAATTGGCGCGGAAGTCACGCATCGCCAAAAAAGTCTTCTGAATGATTGCCTGCAGTGCCGCCTGGATGCTCGGGAAACTATCCGGGCAATCAATCAAGTTCGAAGGCGGTCTCGTAATTCTGTTTGAGCGCCGGATCCTGGTCTTCCTTGCGCAAATAACAATTACCCACGGCAAGGGTGTCCAGTTCAGTGCCCATGAAGCAGCGAAACGCGTCCTCGGGTACGCCGACGATCGGCTCGCCGCGCACATTAAAGCTGGTATTTACCAATACTGGACAACCAGTCTTGCGCTCGAAAGCCGACAGCAACGCGTGGTAGCGCGGGTTGGTCTGATTGTGCACAGTTTGAATGCGGGCAGAATAATCAACATGCGTGACCGCGGGAATTTCGGAACGCGGGACATTGAGCTTGTCTATTCCGAATAGCTTTTTTTCTTCGCTCGTCATATCACGGCGACGATTCTTTACCACGTCCGCCACCAACAACATATACGGGCTATCGCCGCTTATTTCGAACCAGTCACTCACGCGCTCGCGCAAAACGGAAGGCGCAAACGGCCGGAACGACTCACGATACTTGACTTTGAGGTTGAGGGTCTTCTGCATGGTTGGCGAGCGAGGGTCGCCGAGAATCGAGCGATTTCCCAAAGCTCTCGGACCAAACTCCATGCGCCCCTGGAACCAGCCAAGGGCCTTGCCCTGGGATAAATCGTCCGCACATGTCTCGACCAGTTCCGAATCTTCCAGCACCTTGAATTTAGCGCCGCTGCTCCGAAGTCTGCTTTCGATATCCGACTGCGCAAAGACTGGCCCCAAATACGAGCCCCGCATGGCGTTGCCGTTGACCACCCGCTTCTGGCCCATTTGCAAATGGTAGGCACCCAACGCCGCGCCCAGGGCTCCCCCTGCATCGCCGGCGGCCGGTTGAACAAAAATCTGATCGAAATGCCCGTCGCGCAATATCTTCCCATTTGCCACGCAATTAAGTGCGACGCCACCGGCAAGACAAAGATTCGGGATGCCGGTTTCCTTACGCAGCGATCGCGTCAATTTCAGCATGACCTGCTCGGTTACCGCTTGAATCGACGCGGCCAGATCCATATGCCGCTGAGTCAGGAGCTGGTCGGGCGTTCGGGGTGGGCCGCCGAACAGCGCGTCGAACTTCCCGTTGGTCATGGTAAGACCGGTGCAATAATTGAAGTACGACAAGTCCAGCCGGAACGATCCATCCGACTTGACATCGATCAGATGCTTGAAAATCAGGTCCGCGTACCTGGGTTCTCCATAGGGCGCCAGCCCCATGACTTTGTATTCACCGGAGTTGACTTTAAATCCGGTGTAATAGGTCATCGCCGAATACAGCAGGCCGAGGGAATGCGGGAAGTGGATCTCTTTGATCACCTCCAGACGGTTTCCCCTCCCGATCGCGGCGGAAGTTGTGGCCCATTCGCCCACGCCATCCATCGTCAGAATAATCGCTTCTTCGAACGGCGACGGAAAGAAAGCGCTGGCGGCGTGACTTAAATGGTGCTCGCTGAACAGCAGCTGCTGGTTCCAGTCTTCTGCGCCATCCAGCTTGCGGAAATCCTTGAGCAACAAATCCTTCAGAAACAATTTTTCGCGCAACCAGAGCGGAATCGCCATCGCAAAAGACCTGATGCCGCGCGGCGAGAAAGCCAGGTACGTTTCCAGCAGTCGCTCGAACTTCAGGAACGGTTTGTCGTAGAACACCACCCGGTCCACGTCGCGCATTCCGATGCCGCCTTCGCTCAGGCAGTACCGGATTGCATGTTCGGGGAACCTTGAGTCATGCTTCTTGCGCGAGAAGCGTTCTTCCTGTGCCGCGGCAACAATGGTGCCGTCCTCAACCAGTGCCGCGGCGCTGTCGTGATAGAGCGCGGAGATCCCGAGTATTCGCAATTCGCTATCCCTCTCAGAACAGCGTGTAGATAAATGGTGCTATGGCTGAACCCTGAGCCAGCACGATCAGCACACCCAGCAGTGCCATCACCAGAATGATCGGCCACAGCCAGTATTTCTTGCGGGCACGCATGAATGCCCAAAGTTCTTTGAGGAACGACATCTTGGTGTCCTAAAATTGATTGTTCATCGAATCGGGCGGAGGGCCCGGAGGATCGCGCGCTATCCAGTATGAATTAGCATCGGAATCACGCTTTAGCCGCAACGGATCCTTGCCGGCCATGCGGACCATCACACCGATCGGGGTAACAACACCGTAGAAAAGGACGCCCAATGCAATCGGACTGACGATTTTTCCAAGCAAAATGCCGAATTTCATCCAAAGCCGGTTAAGGGCGGCAAGCAGCGCCGGTTTCCATGCGGCGACAATGCCGAACCCACCGGATACCACCAGTGACCACCAGCGCGGCGAATCTCCAGATATCAAAGGCCAGCAGCCGATGATCAGAAATACCGCCGCAAATACCCAGCCAAAAGCCCGGTCTGAGGATCCTTCAATTGCCTGGATTCGATTCAGGTCTTCGTGCGCCATGAGTACTCCATACTAATCCGGTGCGTTGCCAACATTCCGAGGCTAATGGGCTTCCGCCCGGTTAACAACCTGTCAAGCGGCGCCTATTATGCCGGTTTTTCAATATTTGACGCTATACCTTTTAATTCATAAAACGCAATTTCCCCCGCGAAACCGAAAGGTTTCAGTCCATAGGCCCGGCAGCTTATGACGGCTGATATACAATCCCTGCAGCCATATTCTCAGGCCAAAAGAGTCGGTCGGTGGACCTACCGAGCGAACCTGTCGCAAGAGTTAAAGAGCCATGGAGCGATGTGATAAGAATTGCAGAGTCGAATAGCCGGGGATCGAGTCGGTCATTGAGGCTCGTCATGGCCGTTGGCGGCACCGTGTTGCTGCTTGGATTGTGCTATTGGGCTTACCTTGGAGCGCGGGTTTTTCGCGCCGTGATGGCGGATTATGCTCCAACGCCTTATTCGGCCAGCGAGTACGGACGTGCATTACTGGCACAAGGCTTGAGTATCACCGAGCGAATCGGCTGGACGCTCGCGGATGGCGCCCGCCAGAGTGCATTTTATCTGCCAAGTCAGAACGGCGCGGTTATTCTCTATGCTCACGGAAGCCCTGGAACGGCCCTGAGCATGCTGCCGGAAGCGCAAGTGCTGAGCCGAGCCGGATACGGGGCAATATTGATCGACCTTCCGGGTTATGGGGAGAGCGAAGGCAGGCGAGTCTGGGGCGATCAATACCTGGAGTCTATCCGGCTCGCTGTCGATTTCGCGCAATCGCGGCCTGGCATCAATCCCGCACGAATTGGTGGCCATGGCTATTCGTCGGGCGGCTGCCTGATGGCTCGCGCGGCGGCGGCGGATCCCAGGGTAAAGGCACTGATACTGGTTGCCTCTTACACCAACAACGCCGACCAGTTGCGCTACGGTTTCAGGCATCGCGTGCCGGGTCTCGCGAATCTCGCAGTCGCTGCGACCTATTGGGCCGGTGTCCCGGTATCATCGCTCGATACGGTAGAGGCACTCAGAAAGATGGGGGAACGCAGGACCCTGATAATATCCGGAGGCAGAGATCACACGATCCCCTTGGAGATGGCAGAGCGCCTGCGGGATTCTTCTGCGCATGCGGAAAAAAAGATATTCGAGAACATGGACCACGTAGGCTTCACGGAAAAGGTGGGGGAACCTTATCTGGGTGCCTTGAAGAATTTCTGGGATGATGCTTTGGCCGCCAACCCCGGTTCCTAGATCAAACGCTTAATCATCAGTCCGTATGAATAATTGCATTGGCGCGTGTAAACTGGATCGCGCAGGCACGCGACCCTTGAGAGTGAAATTCGCTGGCACTACATACCGATGACTCATGAGGAAATAGAAAGCAAAGTCCGCGACGTGCTGGCGGCGCGGGCACAGCTTCCGATTGATGTTAAATCGGTCGCGGCCGATCAGAGTCTATATGACTCAGGAATGACTTCGCACGCGACCGTAAAAGTCATGCTCGGGCTGGAAGACCGGTTTAACATTGAGTTTCCGGATTCAATGCTTCAACGATCGGTATTTGATCAGATCTCCAGCATTGCCATTGCCATCAAGAAACTGCTGCCGGAACGCTAGTGCAGGATCTATCGACACCGCTACCTGCGGAGGCGCTGATGTCTCACGTAAAGACCGAGAGTGCCCCGGCGAGCGACATCGTTCACGCAGATGCATTGCTTGCGCATGTTGATCGAATTTCGACCACCGTTGCCGCTCTGCACGCGGAGGATGTCGATCATGCGGCGCGGTTTCCGGTAGAAACGATCCAGGCGCTTGGAAATGCCAGGCTGCTGAGCGCAGGGATCCCGAGGCTATACGGCGGCGGAGGTTGCCGCCTTGAGACACTGGCGCAAATGTGCACATCGCTCGCGAGAAGCTGTGCGTCGAGCGCGATGATCTTTGCGATGCATCAGATACAGATTGCGTCAATTGTCGAACATCGGGCAGAGGTTCCCGAACTCGCAGAGTACCTTCGCGATGTGGTTGAGCAGCAGCGACTGATCGCTTCGGTGACTTCGGAAGTCGGCACCGGCGGTGATCTGCGCCGGAGCATCGCCGCCGTAATACCGAGCGGCGAAGCTGTTGCGATTCAAAAGGCCGCCACAACCATTTCTTACTGCGAACAGGCCGATGATCTGCTGGTGACGCTTAGACGCGCAAGCGATGCTGCGCCAAGCGACCAGGTTCTGCTCTTGCTGCGCAAGGGACAATTTTCACTTCAAGAAACTGGTGACTGGAACACGCTGGGAATGCGCGGGACATGCAGTCCCGCGGCCACGGTAATCGGCACTGGCGCGGCGTGGCAGATTCTGCCGGCGCCCTTCCGCATCATTGCGAGCGTTACCATGGTTCCAGTTTCCCACATACTCTGGGCAGCAGTCTGGTTTGGCATTGCGTCCGACGCGTTTGATCGTGCGCGCCGCATGACGCAGATCCGTGGGCGAAAAGATGCCGACAGCGCCACGAATGGCGGCATTAATCTTGCCGCACTGGCAACCCGACTCGATGGCATGCGGGCGCGGCTGGAATCCGCGATTCACGACCATGCGCAGGCGAATTCGTCCGCGACTTGCGACAGCACGACAGATATGCGTGCGGCGCTGCGCATGAATTACTTGAAGCTCGCGGCGTCCGAGGATGTAATCAGGATCGTGAGCGACGCGATTCAGATTTGCGGCATCGCCAGTTACAGGAATGGGGGCGAGTTCAGCCTTGGCCGTCACCTGCGCGATGCGCATTCAGCGCCGCTCATGATCAACAACGACCGCATTCGCAGGACAAACGCGGATCTTCTTCTGGTTTACAAGGGACGCTGAGAGAGCGGCTGGTCCGGTAATCGATAATGTCAGAACAACAGCGATTTGCCCTTGGTTTGATCGAGCACGGGTTCTGGATTCCGACTGGTGTGCGCGGCGTGTTCGGACGCACCGAGGCCTTTGAAACGGTCGTTAACGGAATCGATAACATGGTCGTGGACATCGCGAACCAGCAAGACGCGGAGAAGATCTATTTTCCTCCAGTTGTTGATCGCGAAATCATCCGGCGAACCTCCTACATGGAGTCCTTTCCCGAGCTATGCGGGTCGATACACAGTTTTCGCACGACGCGGGCCAGCCATGAAGAAATCGTGGAGCGGGCAGACCAGGGTGGAGACTGGGGCGAGTTTCTTGAGCAGATGCCCCTCACGCTCTGCCCTGCTGCCTGCTACCCGGTCTACCCGACCTGTACCGGGATTCTTTCCGAGGGTGGCAGACTTTTCAATCTCTCTTCCTACGTCTTTCGCGCGGAGCCGTCCGAGGACCCTGCCAGGCTCCAGTGTTTCCGCATGCGGGAGAATGTTCGAATCGCCGATACGACCAGCGTTAGGACATGGCGGGAGGTGTGGATGAGCCGTGCTGTGGAACTGCTCTCGCGTCTCGGTCTGCGGGTTGCGCTTGAAGCTGCATCCGACCCGTTTTTTGGACGTGGCGGGCGACTGCTCGCTGCCAACCAGCTCGCGGATGCCGCGAAGTACGAGATCATGGTTCCAATTACTTCCGAAAGCGAACCGACGGCGATTGCCTCGTTCAATCTTCACGGACAGAAGTTCAGTCAGATATTTGACATTCGCCTGCCGGATGGCGAGTTCGCGCATACGGCATGTATCGGCTTTGGTCTCGAGCGAACCAGCCTTGCATTGATCAAGACCCATGGATTTGATCTCGCTCGATGGCCCGCGACGGTTCGCGAGGCCCTTTGCCTGTAATCCAGAACACGGTGGGAACGGTGCCGGCCTCCGCTAGTATTCCACTGGAGCATCACCCTTTCCATGCTGCTGATCGCGAGTGGCCGGAGTCCAATTGCTACGTTGATCTCTGGATAGAAATTCTTCACGCCGCGCGGCTTGAAGTCGCCCCGCTTCTGCCCTTCACGCTCGCCAGCGATTTCGAGGGCGATCAGTGGACATTCTACAAACCGCCGCTGTCCGATCTGTCCCGTCTCTATGGACTCGAGGTCGAGGAACTCAATATCTGGCGAGACCTCCTTACGCACTGTGTCGAACAAGTGGCGCGCGGACGCATTCCGATGGTCGAAATGGATGCCTTTTATCTCCCCGACACTCACGGACGGGGTTACCGGGCAGCCCATTCCAAGACGACGATCGGAATCCAGGCCATCGATACGCAGCGTCAATCGCTGCGCTATATGCATAATCGCGGCGTTTACGAACTGGAAGGCGCCGACTATCGTGGGATTTTCCGTCTGGATCCGCCCGCGGCGCCGGAGGGCCTGCCCCCGTATTGCGAAATCGCAAAACTGGATCGCATCGTCCGGCGGGATGCGGCAGATCTGCGCAATATCTCTCTGGAACTGGCAGCGATGCACTTGGCGCGCCGGCCCCAGACCAACCCGATCACGCGCTATGCCGAAGCGGTTGGCGATCAATTATCGCAACTCATATCTGAGCAGCCCCAAGCTTTCGACCTCTACGCGTTCGCAACCATCCGCCAGTGCGGCTCCTGCTTTGGCTTCACGGCAGACTACCTGCGCTGGCTGGCGCAACAGGACCCCGGCTGGAATGACGGGGCCGCCGCCTTTGGGCGAATATCTTCGTTGGCCAGCATGCTGGTTTTGAAAATGGCGCGCATCGTGCATTCCGGGCATCTGAAAGACCTCGGCGACACCTTCCGGGAGATGTCGGCGGCATGGGATCGGGGCATGCAAGAGGTTGAACGACGGTTGCAGGCATGAATCCGGAGGCTGCCGGCCGCTTTTCGGCAGATATTGATGCGTCGCCCTTGTGCGACGGTTGGCGATTCAGGCGCTTCGCACCCGGCTCGCACCACACACCGGACTCACTGGACACACTTGAAGGAGACTGGCTGCCAGCCACGGTTCCCTGCACGGTGGCGTCGAGCCTTCGCGACACCGGGACACTTGATTTTGAAAAGCTGGAAAATCTCGACGACGCCGACTACTGGTTCGGCTGCAACTTTGACTTCGCACATCCAGGGGCATCCCAGGCGACGCTCGTATGCCACGGTCTCGCAACGATCAGTGAGATCTGGCTCAACGGCGCCCTCCTCGGCACGTCGCAGAGCATGTTTGTTCGTTCGACATTTGACATCACCGAGCGCCTGGCGCGGCGTAATGCGCTATGGATTTGCTTTCGCGCACTCAACTCCGTACTGAATTTGAAGCGGCCCCGAGGCCGTTGGCGCACCGCACTGGTCGAGAATCGCAATCTGCGCTTTGTTCGAACAACGCTGTTCGGCCGCATGCCTTCATGGTGCCCGCTAATCGCTCCGGTCGGTCCGTGGCGCAAAGTTGAACTCGTGGTCAGCCCTTCGAATCGCATGTGGTGCAGCGAAAAAAAGATCACCACGTCTTTTCATGGGACGATTGGCTGGATCGACGTCGATGTCGAACTCCAGTCGCCTGCAGATGCCGGTGGACAAACGTCCGTTTTGCTGGAAGTCGCGGGCCAGGCATTGCCTCTGGACTGCACCCGTACCGGTACCAACCGCATGCGGGTCACGGGTCGGGTGCGGTTAGACGGCATTGAGCCGTGGTGGCCGCATAGTCACGGCCATCCGCGTCTCTATGCGCTGACCCTGCACGTCACTCAAGCGCAGGTCAAATCGCAACTTGCCCTGGACCCGATAGGATTCCGCAGTATCGAACTGACCGGCCCTCCCGGTCCGGACTTCGCATTGAGCGTCAATGGACAGAAGATATTCTGTCGCGGAACCTGCTGGACCCCGGTCGATCCGCTGGCTCTCGTCACCACGCCGGCAGCAACTCGAGCCGCTCTCGAGCAGGCACGGGATGCGGGCATGAATATGTTGCGCATCTCTGGTTGCATGGTTTACGAAGACCGTGTTTTCTACCAGATCTGCGATGAACTCGGATTACTGGTCTGGCAGGATTTCATGTTCGCCACCCTTGACTACCCTTTTAGCGACACGGCATTCATGAACTGTGCTCGCCTCGAAGTCGAACAATTCCTCGACAGTGTGCAGTCTCGCGCATGCCTTGCCGTGCTTTGCGGAAACAGCGAAGGACAGCAGCAACCCGCCATGCTGGGGCTAGCGCCGCAAGATTGGGCAAGCCCTCTGTTCGATGAACTGATTCCGGCGTTATGCCACGAGTTCCGGCCCGATGTACCTTACTGGCCCAGCACGCCAAGTGGCGGTGAACTCCCATTTCACATCAGCAGCGGTACCAGTCATTACTTCGGAGTCGGCGCGTATCGCCGCACGCTGGCCGATGCCCTGTTGGCGCGACCGCGTTTCATGACCGAATGTCTCGGACTGTCGAATGTGGGCGGGGACGTCGGCGCAGATCAATCGCCAGCTTCCCGCATACCGCAGGATCGTGGAGCAGACTGGAACTTCGGGGACATCACGCAGCACTATCTCGCGATGCTCTTCGGCGATCAGGCCGCTGGGCAGGCGCGCCATGATTCGGATCTGGATGCCGCGCTGTGCCGCGCGACAAGCGCGGAACTGATGCACCGGGTTCAGACCATGTGGCGCGATCCGGCATCGGGATGCCATGGCGCGCTGGTCTGGTTGCATCGCGACCCCTGGGACTGCGCCGGATGGGGTGTCATCGACGCGGATGGACGCCCGAAATCCGCCTACTTCGGATTGAAGCGCGCATGGTCGCCGGTCGCTGTATCGATCGTCGACGACGGCCTGAATGGGTTACGGGTGGCTGTTTTCAACGACCGCGAAACCCGCCTTGAAGCCGACCTGGAAATCCGCCTCATGCGGATAAACGGGATTCAGGTACAAGAGCGGTTAACGAAACTGGTGGTTTTGCCACGCTCCAGCTTCAGTTCCTCGGTCGATGCGCTGACCGGGGGCTTTATCGATTCGAGCCATGCCTATCGTTTTGGCCCCAGAGGCTTCGATATCGTACTTGCTCGGATTCATTTTCATTCCGGGACGACAGAACGCGAAGCGCATGCGATCCACCTTCCGCTTGAGTTCGGCCTCTTGCCCAGCGGCGAAATCGGGCTCGAAGCCCGATGGAAGGAGACCAAAACGCAGGGCGATCTTCTGTTGATTACCACTGAACAGTTCGCGCAAACCGTTGTACTCGATGTGCAGGGTGGAATCCCGAACGACAACTATTTTCATCTTGTACCGGGCATGCAAAAATGCGTCGAAATTC
>JANNTE010000400.1:0-3350 GCA_031403365.1 Betaproteobacteria bacterium
TGGACATGTGGGATGCCCGGGTAGCCAACGGCATGCCGCACATCGAATTGTCCCGCGATCGCGACCTCGTGGTCATCGCGCCGGCAACCGCCGATTTTATCGCCAAGCTGGTACACGGCAGCGCCGATGATTTGCTGTCTACACTCTGCCTGGCCAGAGACTGTAGCCTGATGGTCGCACCCGCCATGAACCGTCAGATGTGGGAAAACCCCGCCACCCAGCGCAACGTCGCGCAACTTCGCCAGGACGGCATCGCCATACTCGGCCCGGCCTTGGGCGATCAGGCCTGCGGGGAAACCGGCCCTGGGCGGATGCTGGAGCCCATGGATCTGGTGCGCCAATTGTCTGCCTGGTTCCAGCCCAGGCTTTTGTCGGGCACCAGGGTACTGGTCACCGCCGGGCCGACTTATGAGCCTATTGACCCGGTGCGGGGGATTACCAATCGGAGTTCGGGAAAAATGGGCTACGCGGTTGCACGCGCGGCGCTGGAGGCGGGCGCACAGGTGACTCTTATTTCCGGACCAGTGTCGATCGAGCCACCGCCATCTGCACGCGTGGTTCGCGTCGAAACGGCACAGCAAATGCTCGATGCGGTAAATGCGCACATTGACGATTGCGATATTTTTTTCGGAGTCGCCGCAGTAGCGGATTATTACGTTGGCAATCGCAAATCCCAGAAGATCAAGAAAGGCGGCACTGTTCCGACACTGGAGCTGATACCCAATCCGGACATCATTGAATCCGTTGCTCGCAGACCCAATCCGCCGTTTTGCGTCGGTTTTGCCGCCGAGAGTGAAAAACTGGAGCTGAACGCGGATGCCAAGCGCCGCCGCAAAAACCTTCCGCTTCTCGCGGCGAATCTTGCACAGAGCGCGATTGGCGCCGATGACAACGAATTGGTATTGTTCGACGACGATGGAGTTCACCGGCTTGCGCGCGCGTCGAAACTTCATTTGTCGCGCGCCCTGATACGGCATGTCGCCAAGCTATACCGTCCACGCGAAACGGCCATCGCGAATTGACCCACTGCCAGGACTCAACGCGGATCCAGTGCGCCCTATAGACATCAGAATTCTCGACGCCCGCCTGCGCGAGCAACTGCCCGCCTACGCAACCGCGGGATCTGCCGGACTCGACTTGCGAGCCTGCATCGAAGCACCGATGGAGTTAAAGCCCGGGCAGACCGAGTTGATTCCTTCAGGTCTGGCGATACACCTCGCTGATCCCGGGCTGGCTGCAATGGTGCTGCCGCGATCTGGACTGGGTCACAAACACGGCATCGTTCTGGGCAATCTGGTCGGCCTGATCGATTCTGACTATCAGGGCCAGATTTTCGTCTCGGCGTGGAATCGCGGAACAAGCGTCTTCGTACTCAATCCCATGGAACGAATCGCCCAACTGATTGTGGTTCCGGTCGTGCAGGTCGGATTCAATGTCGTGGATGACTTCGCCGCGAGCGAACGGGGAGCGGGCGGATTCGGCAGTACCGGCAAGCACTGAGCGCGTCCATCCGCACAAAAAAAGCCGGCTCTCGCCGGCTTTTTTCTATATCAAACGCTCTTGACGGGGCCTGTGCCCGGCATGTCTGATCAATTTGACGTCGGGAAAACCGGCATTTCATCGCCCTTGTTCAACTTCGGATCGGGAATCTCTCCCGCGGCGATGCGGCGCTTCTCCTCAAAGCGCAGGAAGGTAATTACACTGACAATTTCCTCCTGGGACATGGTTGTTCCGAACGCGCCCATGGTACCTCCCAATGAACGCTGAATCCCCACCGCAATGGTGGCGTAAATCTCGGAGTTGGTATTGCCGCTGTACTTGAACACACCGCAGTTCAGGCACGGACCCTTCCCGCCGTTGCCGCCGCCGCCGTGGCAAAACGAGCAGCGCTGCGCGTACTTGTCCTTGCCCTGCTGCACGATCGTGGCATTGTTGGTCGGCACCTCCATATCGTTGGGGTTGGACTTGTGCTGCGCGACCGCCGGCAGTGAAAAGCCAAACGCAAGGACAGCGGCCGACAGCGCCGTGCACTGCACGAAAAAGGCTCCGAACTTGAAATTGCTCATTTTAAAACACACCTCCCTGAACTAACGCTTTAAGAAAACGGTGGATAAAACGGCACGCCGTAGCTCTCGAAGATCTGCTTCATCCTGCCACTGGACAGGAGTTCTGCTATTCCATCGTTAATAAAACCCATCAAGGCTTTATCCTGCTTGCGCGTGACGAAATTCAGGTTCCAGCGCTGGCCAACTTCCGGCACATAGCCTTCAACCATTTTGAACTTGGTATTCGGAAACTCCCGGTGCGCCACGACAATCGCCGTTGCCCATACCAGGCTCGCATCCAGGTCGCCCTTGGCCATGCTTTGCATGATGCGACGGTTGTCCGGAAACAACTCCCTGGGTACACCATTGGTGAACAAGTAATCGTCAATCGGCGTCGACATGGGGACTCCGACCTTGATATTGGCCTGCCTCAGATCGGCAACGCTTTTCATGCCTTCGGCCTTGCCCTGAACCACCAGCACGTATCCCAGGCCGGCGTACGGGTTGGTGAATGCCAGTTGCCCCATGAGCATGTCGTCATCACCATCCCCGCTGTCCGACAGCCCGAGAAACACGTCGCAGCGCTTCTTCAGAATCGAATTGCGGAAGGCGCGTGAAGTACCGCCACGCGTGGCGGTATCGGCCCAGTACATCTCCAACGTCATGCCACCGCGCTTGGCAATGGCGCGAATAATTTCGATGTCGAATCCAGGCGGATCCGAATTTTGCGCCGCGTAAGGAAAGTTGTACGGATCGGCACACGCTATCAGCTTGCCTTTAGCTTTGGAACGCTCAAGGGTATCGGCAATTTCGTCGGGATCGGCTTCCTGCGCGTAACCGATTGCAGAAGCAAGAAAAAACAGCAGGGCGAACCCTGATCGTGTCAAAAACTTAAGCACTGTGAACTCCTTGAAAATCATTCCGTTCGGTTCCCTGCCCAATTGCGCTAACGTCTTCGAGGCTTTGTCGGTTTACCGCGAACATGCGGACCAGCGGTCTGTGCCGTTTTTAAACAAAAAATAAGGGAGGGCAGATTGTTTGCCCCCCCTTGATACCACTAATGATGCAGATTACTGGATCGGCATTCCCTGCTTGGTGTTTTACTCGACCGCAAACACCATCAGACCGCCACCCTTCTGGTTCTTCTTCAGGTACTCGCCGTAGAACAGGGGCCAGATACCGCCGCCGCCCGCGCCGTACACGATGGCAACATATTGCTTGCCGTCGGGTCCGGTGTAGCTCGTCGGGTTGCCGTGAACGCCGGAACCGACCTGGAACGACCACAGATGTTCACCGGTCTCGTCG
>JANNTE010000401.1:0-4801 GCA_031403365.1 Betaproteobacteria bacterium
GAACTCCCTGAACCTGACTGTCCCACCTCTGGGTGTAATTTTCCTGAAAGGCGTTACGGGGCAATCGCCACGTTAAGGGGATCACCGGAAGGATTCCTGTAGTTGACAACGCCTGAAGCATGCAGAGTGCACCACGATATCGGCGCCAAAATTGATCGGCTGGCACAGGTAAGGCGAGGCAAAGGTGTTGTCGATCACCAAAGGTATGCCGGCTTCTTTCGCGATCTTCGCCACGGCTTCGATGTCCAGCACGTTGATCTGCGGATTGCCCATGGTCTCGGCATAGATGGCGCGCGTCTTCGGTGTGAGCGCCTTGCGAAAATTTTCCGGGTCGTCCGGATTCACAAACACAGTGTGAATGCCGAACTGGCGGAAAGTCACATCGAACTGCGAATACGTGCCGCCGTAGAGTGCGTTGGAAGAAATAATTTCATCGCCCTGGCGCAGAATGGTGAGCAACGCGCACATCTGCGCCGCCTGGCCGGAAGACGCCGCCAGAGCCGAGCGCCCGCCTTCGAGTGCCGCCATGCGCTCTTCGAACACGGCCACCGTGGGATTGGAAATGCGCGAATAGACGTTGCCGAAAGTCTGCAAGTTGAACAGGCTTGCGGCGTGCTCCGCGGAATCGAACACGAAAGACGTGGTCTGATAGATCGGCACCGCGCGCGCACCGGTAGCCGCGTCCGGAATCTGTCCCGCGTGCAGGCACAAGGTGCCGAATCCGAATTCTTTGTCTGCCATGGTGAATCAGGGGTCAGGGGCGAGGGACTAGGGTAAAGAGGACTTTTTTCGGCCAGGTCAGTGCATCAGTACGGAAGCCACCTTGGCCGCTTGGCGGAAATGACTTTGGTGTTCACGCCGACCCAGTTGAGTCCGCCGAACAGACGGCCATGCTCTATTTTCACGCATCGGTCCTGAACCACTTCCAGTCCGGCCTTGCGCGCCTGGTCCGCCGCCTTCTCGTTCGTGACGCCAATCTGCATCCACAACACTTTCGCGCCGATGGCGATGGCCTCGGCGGCGATCGGTTCGATGTCCGCGCTCTTGCGGAAGCAATCCACGATGTCGATTTGTTCCGGAACATCCTTCAGTGACGGGTAACATTTCTCGCCGAGAATCTGCGGATAAGACGGGTTGACCGGAATAACCTTGTAGCCGTGCTCTTGCATGTACTTTGCGGCGAAAAAGCTCGGCCGGTACCAGTTCGCCGACAGTCCGACCACGGCAATGGTCCGGGATTGCCGCAGAATTCGGCGCAGAGTATTGATGTCGGTGGAGTCGCTCATGCGTTTGTGGTGATGCGGAACTTGACGGTTGGCAATTCGTCAGTTTATCACCGGTGCGACGAGGTTCAGTCTGCTTTCAGTTTCGCCCGTCGTTGCGCAACCGGAAGTTTGCCGATTTCCCTGACGGCGACATAAAAGCGTTTGAAGTCGCCACCGTTGTCGGCCAACAGACGGCGAAATCCGGCGACCAGTTCCGAGTAGGTCGCGATCGGCACCAGATGCGCGTTGCCCAGCTCTTGCGCAAAAAAACGATCGTAGCCGGCATAGCCACCCCAGGCCGTTTTGAGCGTCTGGAATTGCGATTTCAGAGCGGCAAATGTCGCGGCTTTCTGGCGACGCTTGTCGACATCGGATGCGGCGCCCGCATATATCGCGCTCAGACGACCGCGAGTTCCCATCATCAGCGCGATAAACGCCGTCTTGCGCGCCTCGTGTTGTTCGAAAGCTGCGCGCATCGCGGAGTCGCCTTCGCTCGCGAGCCAGCGCTCAATGCCTTCGCGCTCCACGGCGGTGGCGAAGGACTCGTTGAACATGGTGTCATCGGATACATACACGACCTGGTGCGCCAGTTCGTGGAAAATCAGGCGGGCGAGTTCGGTATCGGGATAGGGCATGACGGTATTGAGCACCGGATCGTCGAACCAGCCCAGCGTGGAATAGGCAGGCACGCCGCCGACATGGACATCCAGACCCTTGGCGCGCAATTCCTCGCTGAATTGTTCGGCACGGGCCTGATTGAAATATCCGCGATAGGTCACGCAACCGGCGAAGACAAAACACCACTCCTGCGGCGCGAGCGAGAGCTCCGGCGCTGCAAAGACGTTCCAGACCACGAACGGGCGACCCAGGTCAGCGTAACTGCGGTAGCTGCCGTTGTCGGGCAAGGCCAAATCCGCGGACGCGAAATCGCGCATGCGCAACACCATCTGCAGACGTGTGCGCATTGCGGCCGGGGTTTTCTCATCCCCGATCACTTCCGCGATTGCGCGGCTGCGCTTCCAGATCTGCATCTGCCCTTCGACCGCCTGGTAGTAGTAACCGATGCTTGAGCAGCCACCAAGGTTACCGGCAAGCGCAAGCACGCAGACCAGAGCTTGTAACCTCATGCCTCGAAGCGGCCGTTTTTCAGGAATGAGCACACCGCGTGCGCGACTTTCGGCGAAATCAGCATTCCAATGTGACTGGTATGGACCACAATCGAATCGGCTGCCTGCGGCACACAAGTTTCGTCCAAAACAACGACACCATCGTTTGGCTTTGGTAGTCGCACAAACAATCTGCCCAGGCCAATGGACAAGTTGCCGGCGATGATGCCGGCTTCGACACCGGCCGGAATCGGCGGACGCGGCTGCCGCAGCCAATCCTGAATCGTGAGACCGAGCATTCTGCGGCCTGTTGCCGAACGCGACAGGCCTTGCGCGGCCGCACTGTTGGCATACGGGCTGCCGAGCAGTGCCACGCGCTGCACCGGAATGCGTGGGTGATGATGCAATAGCGTCATGATGAGCAGACCGCCCAGACTATGGCCGACCAGATGAAGCGGAGTGCCGAGTTGTTCGCACAAGGCCGCGAGCCGATGCACGTTCTCGCGCAGCCCGCGGCGCACGGAATGATATCCATAGCGGGTAACCTTGAATCCGCAGTTGTTGAGTCGCGCGGCAAGTGGCTTCATGGCCAGCGCATTCAGCCACAGGCCATGTACGAGAACCACATGGTCAGCATCAACCGGCGCTATCTTCGGCATCCAATATTTCCAGCGCGCGCCTGAGCGCGATCTGGTATCTCGCTTTAGCCTTGGCTACCTTTTCGGCAGGCCAGTCCTGAAAGCCTTTGCCGGCTTTCATCCCGATGTGGCCGGCTTTTACTTTTTCCGCAAGCGCCGCGATCGGTTCGATGTCATTGCACAAGTCCGGAAACAAAGCCCTCGATGCGAAATAGGTCACGTCGAGCCCGGACATCTCCTTTTGCAAAATCGGTCCGGCGGCAACATAGCGAAAACCGAATCCGTAGCGCACGGCGAGGTCAACGTCTTCCGGCGTGGCAATGCCGCGCTCGATCAGCGACCAGGCTTCGCGCATCAACGCATGCTGCATGCGATTGGCGAGGAAACCGGGAATGTCCTTTGCCACCATGACCGGCTTGCGGTGCAGGCGCTGCATCAGGTCAAACACCGATTGCGCAATGCCGGTATCGGTGGCCTCGGAGCGCACCACTTCCACCAGCGGCACCATATGCGCCGGCATGAAGAAATGCAGTCCGAGCATGCGCTGCGCGCTGTTCAGCCCATCGGAAATCCGGCTGATCGGAAAGCTCGATGAATTGCTGGTCAGCGGAATATCAGCGGGTGCGAGGGCTTCGAGTTCGGCAAATATGCGCTGCTTGAGCGGCAAATCCTCGCTCACCGATTCGACCACGATGCCGGCTTGTTTCCACGGGACATCGCACGCCGCATCATGCAGCGACACATCGGAATTGGTCGCACCAAGATCGCGCACCGACCGGTCCACGCGTTCGCGCAGCGAATCGCGGGTCTTGCCCGGCCTTTGCACAATGTCCACGCCCATGCCGCCAGCGGAAAATATAGCCGCCACATCGGCACCCATGGTTCCGCCGCCAATGATTACGGCGCGTTGATACTGCATTTTGTTTTCTCCAGGCACTGCGTCTGACGCCGCATTATAGATGGGGCGGCAGCGCTAGACTTCGCGCCTTCTTTTCTTGCGGACCGCCATGCCCTTTGCGCTAGAACCGCTGTTTGCCGTGCCGCTCATCGGGCTGCTGGCCTACCTCATTTTCGGCATCTCCGGCTTTGGCTCGGCACAGGTCACGACTGGGCTGCTGATGCACTTTCTGCCGCTGCAAGCCATTGTGCCGCTGGTCGTCATGGTGGACTTTCTGGGCACCGTCTCCCGCGGAGTGAGATTCCGCGAGCATGTCGACACTGCGGAACTGAAATGGCTGATCCCGGCAGTCATCACCGGCATTCTGTCCGGCAGCGCTGCTGCGGGCAACGCTGCCGAAACAAGCGTCATTGCTGATGCTGGGCGGCTTTGTCACCAGTTACGGCGTCTATCGCCTGCTGACCAGGCCAGCGACCAAACTGATTTCGCATTGGTGGGGTATCTCGGCCGGACTCATCGGCGAGCTGATTGGTGGATTGTTCAGCGTGGGCGGGCCGATTTACGCGACCTACCTGACGGCGCGCATCCCTGACCCGGCGAAAATGCGCGCCACGCTGTCGGCGGTGTTCTCATTCAGCACCGGCCTGCGACTGACGGGCTATCTGATTTCCGGCCTGTTGTTGCAGTCGGAGGTCTGGTGGGCGTTCCTGCTGCTGCTTGGCGTCGATGCCGGTCGGCCTGGCCATCGCTTGCACGCGAAATTAACTCGCGAGCAAACGACCGCTTTATCAGCGTTCTTCTGGTGATCAGCGGGCTTTCGCTGCTGTGGAAAGCAGTTTAGCCCGCCGTTGCTCCCTGTCTAGGGTAGTGCTTCCGAATTACCGGAACATTCCC
>JANNTE010000402.1:0-11992 GCA_031403365.1 Betaproteobacteria bacterium
CTGTGCGGCTGCGCGCCCGTTCAAGCTTTGCACTGCATGTCTGCCACCATGACGCCAGCCGGCATTGAGCATCCGATCGGTATCTTCGACTCAGGGGTCGGCGGACTGACTGTTCTGCGCGCCATTCGGCAGACGCTGCCGCTTGAGCATCTCGTTTATGTCGCCGACACGGCCCACGTGCCGTACGGGCAGAAATTGCCCGGTCAGATTCGCGCCCGCGCGCTCGCCATCGGCGAATTTCTGATGGCGCAGGGCGCCAAACTCATCGTCGTCGCGTGCAATACCGCCACTGCCGCCGCCATTGAAGACCTGCGCTTGCAACTGCCAGTGGCCTGTGTCGGCGTCGAACCCGCGATCAAGCCCGCCGTGGCCGCCACGCGCAGTGGTGTCGTCGGCGTACTGGCGACGCCGGCTACCCTGGCCAGCACGCGCTACCGCTCCCTGATCGAACGCTATGCCGTCGGCGTGCGTATCGTCGCGCAGCCTTGCGCCGGCCTGGCGGAGCACATCGAACGCGGCGATCTGGACGGTACGCACACCGAGGCCCTGCTGCGCGGGTTTGTAATGCCGCTGTTGCGGGAAGGCGCCGACGTCATCGTACTGGGCTGCACCCACTATCCACTGGTCGCACATATTGTCCAGCGTCTCGCAGGTCCCGGCGTGGCAGTGGTGGAAAATGGCGGCGCCGTGGCACGGGAAGTGGCCAGGCAGTTGATGCTGGGATCTGCGCCGCGCGGGACAACAACGGGAAGCGAACGCTTCTGGTCAAGCGGGCCAACTCAGCCCATGGAAGCTTTGCTGGCCGAACTCTGGGCGCCGGATGCGCGGGTCGGGCGCCTGCCGGAATCCTGAACCGGGGATGCTGAACCGGTAAATCGTCTGCAATTCAAGATCGCGGGTGTTTGAACGACTTGACCAGACGCAGCACGCCCAGAACGATCAATCCTGCCCGATAGCACTGGCGCAACCATTTTCCGGGGCCAGCAGCCGCCAGGGCGGCGGCCGTCATGGCGAGCGCGAGCGGATGCGATCTTGCCAGTCGATACCCGCGCACCGCCAGATCGGCGAAGGCAAGCGACTCTCGCAAGCGCGCGGCCTGCGCCGCCAACGCGCCGCGCTCCACTTCGGCCCGCGCCACCAGCATGCGGCGCCGTTCAGCGATGGCACGCATTCGGACACTCATTCGTCGGACACCGATCGGCCGGCCACTTGATCACGATCCCGGGCAAGTTCATCGAGAGTGGCCTGAAACAAAGGCGGGCGACCGCGCGCCAAGGCTCTGACTTGCCACCATGCAAGCAATGCCCCCACGGCAAACAGGCCGGACAGGGCCAGTGCAGCCAGTATCCGGTAGGTATCCCAGAACACAGCCAGCACGGCCACCGACATCAACACAATCGTGATAAACGCGAGAAACAGCGCGACGATGGCCCACAACAGCATCGTGGCAAGCCGCTCGATCTGTTCCTCAACTTCGGCGCCGAGCAATTCAAGGCGCGTGTGCGCGATGGCGACAAAAGTTGTCAGCAACTGCCGCAATGAAGCGAACAATCCAAGCGAAACCCCTGGCGACGGACCGGGATCGGTCTGGTCATCCATATTCTTGATTGGCTTCTGGCAGGTTGTCCTTGCGGTTGCTATTTCCTGGCGATAAGCATGCCGATTAGAGCACCCGCCACAGCCGCGATTGCGGCCACTGTCCACGGGTTATCGTGGACGTACTCGTCAGCCGCTTTCGCGGCTTCACGCGTCTGGCCGGCAACGGCATAGCCGGCCTGCGCGATGCGCATCTTCGCCGCGGCGACCGAGGCTTGCGCACGCTCGCGCGCCGCGGCCACGGTTTCGCCAGCTTGTCCGGCGGTGGCGCTCAGCAGTGCTTCCGCATCGCCCATTACCAAGCGCAAATCTTCCATCAATTTTTCCGCTGAAACGGTGTTGCTTTTCATCATGGCCTCCTTGATCGGTGCATGTTCAATTTCCCTGGCAATCCAGGTGCCGGTTCATGCAGTTAAGCACGCTTCGGATCGGCGGAGTTGATTAATCGCAAACCTTTCAGGGACGCACTCAGCCGCGCCAGAGCCTGGCCCCGGTGACTGATGAGATTCTTGCGCATCGGTACAAGTTCCGCAGCCGTCTGATTCACTGCCGGGTCCAGAAACAATGGGTCGTAGCCGAATCCCCCGGATCCGCGCGCTGCGCGCAGGATCTCTCCCCGCCACAAGCCTTCTGACACCAAGGGCTGCGGGTCGTGTGCGTGACGCAGAAGCACAACGACGCAGTAGTAATGCGCCTGACGGTCCGGCCGCTCGCCAAGCGCATCAAGCAGCCTGGCGTTGTTGCGCGCGTCGGAGCGGGGTTCGCCGCCATAGCGTGCCGACTGTACGCCCGGGGCTCCCCCCAGCGCGTCGACACACAGCCCGGAGTCGTCCGCCAGCGCCGGCAAACCGGTCGCGAGGGCGGCTTGCCGGGCTTTCGCCAGGGCATTCTCAATGAACGTCCCATGGGGCTCGTCGGCCTCCAGTACCGCGAACGCGGATTGGGGCAGCACCTCGATGCCCAGGGGCGCGAGTATCTGAACGATTTCGCGAAGCTTGCCGGGATTGTTGCTGGCAATGACGATTTTCTCAACCACTCCAAGCCCCTGAAACACTGCGCCGCGGGGAATCGCTAAGATAAGCCCATGCGGGTTGTTTACTGGTCGATTCAGTTTCCCTTGCCTGCTTTTCCGCAGCGCGATTACGGCGCTGCAGTCATCTCAAGCGCGGCCCGCTGCGCGGCAATCAACTGTGCGATGCCGCGTTCAGCCAGGTCGAGCATCGCGTTCATTTCGTGGCGGGAAAACGCCTCGCCCTCGGCTGTGCCCTGCACTTCCACCAGTTTCCCGCCGCCGGTCATGACCACGTTCATGTCGGTATCGCTATCCGAGTCCTCCGGGTAATCCAGATCCAGAACCGGCAAGCCCTGGTACATGCCAACCGAAACTGCGGCTACGAAATCGCGGATCGGCGAAGCTGCGATCAGCTGCTGGCGCTTGAGGAAGCTGACCGCGTCGTACAACGCGACAAAAGCGCCGGTTATGCTCGCCGTGCGCGTACCGCCGTCAGCCTGGAGAACATCGCAATCGATCTGAATGGTACGCTCGCCCAGCGCGTCCAGATTGGTCACCGCGCGCAGGCTGCGGCCAATCAGGCGCTGAATTTCCTGTGTCCGTCCGGACTGCTTGCCGCGGGCGGCTTCCCGGTCAGAGCGCGTATTGGTCGACCGGGGCAGCATGCCGTACTCGGCGGTAAGCCAGCCCTGGCCTTTGCCCTTGAGAAACGGGGGCACCTTCTCCTCGATGCTCGCGGTGCAAAGCACCCTGGTGTCGCCGCAGTCGATCAGCACCGAGCCTTCCGCATGGCGTGTGTAGCCACGCGTAATGCACAACTTTCTCAGGTGATCGGGTGCACGTCCGCTCGGTCGCATGGTGGTTCTTTCGTGGAGGATGAGATCGGGGCCGGCGGTGCTCCGGCTGCACGACGACGCAAAACGCCGTCGCACAAGCGGGAAAATGTCCTGATTTGTGTGCTATCTTTTGGGCTCGCCAATTTTGGTGAAATTCATCGCCCTTGTAAAGCTCGCGCTCCGGCGAACATCCACACGCCATGATTTACAGCATGACAGGTTACGCGGTTGCCGGAGCGGAATTCGCGTCCGGCGCGCTCCATGTCGAGTTGCGTTCGGTCAATCATCGATATCTTGATATTCAGTTCCGGATTCCAGACGAACTGCGCCCGCTCGAGGCCGTGTTACGCGAGAAGACGGGCGCCCGAATCGGGCGCGGCAAAGTCGAGGTTCGAATCGCCATCAGCAAATCGGCGGCCTCCCAGTCGAGCCTGGAGATTGATCGCGCGCTGCTGGGCCAGCTTGCACGGCTGGATACCCAGGTGAGAGACGCGCTGCCGGCAGCGCAATCGCTTTCGGTCTCGGATGTTCTGCGCTGGCCGGGAATGCTCGGCGACGACGCTCTGGTGCTCGATGACTTGCAGGAAGCCTGCGCGCAGTTGCTTGACCGCGCGCTCGGCGATCTGACGGCCACGCGCGCGAGGGAAGGCGAGAAGCTCAAGAATCTGCTGCTTGAGCGTGTCAGCGCAATGGATGCGCTGGTTGGCCAGCTCGCACCACGCATGCCGCAACTGGTATCCAGTTACCGGGAGAAGCTCACCGCGCGTCTTCGTGATGCCATGGTCAGTCTCGACGACGAACGCCTGAAACAGGAGCTGGTGTTGTTTGCCTCCAAAATCGATGTTGACGAGGAATTGTCCCGGCTTACCGCTCATTTCAGCGAGATTCGCCGCATCCTCGATAAAGGCGGTGCCGCTGGAAAACGCCTGGATTTCCTGATGCAGGAGCTCAATCGCGAAGCAAACACCCTGGGGTCCAAATCGGCCGACCTGGATTTCTCGCAAACCGCGATGAACCTGAAGGTGCTGATCGAGCAAATGCGCGAACAGATTCAGAACATCGAATGATGACGGGAAACATGTTTGTTGTTTGCGCGCCGTCGGGTGCAGGCAAGACCTCCCTGGTCGCCGAATTACTCAGACGCGATCGCAATGCACAGCTTTCCGTCTCCCATACCACGCGCGCGCCGCGCCCGGGAGAGCAGGACGGGCGCGACTATCACTTTGTATCCAGGTCCACCTTCGAGTCCATGATTGAACGCGGCGAGTTCCTGGAAAGCGCCGAAGTGCACGGCAATCTTTACGGCACCTCCCAGGACTGGATCGACCGCCAGCGCAGAGACGACGTGGATATCGTGCTGGAGATCGACTGGCAAGGCGCCCAGCAGGTACGCCGGCTGGTTCCGGAGGTCATCGGCATTTTCGTCCTCCCGCCTTCGCTGGCGTCGCTGCGGCGCCGGTTGAATGATCGCGGACAGGACAGCGGGGCGGTTATCGAGCGCCGGCTGGAGGCCGCACGGGGCGAGATCGCGCATCTGGCGGAGTTCGACTATGTTATAGTCAACAACAACTTCGATGATGCTGTCGAAGACTTGGTGAGCGTCGTGCGAGCGGCTCGACTGCGGACCGCGCCACAAGTATCCCGCCACAGCGATTTGATCAACCTCATGAAGTGATTTGCATATGGCGCGAATAACGGTAGAAGATTGCTTGAAATATATTCCGAATCGCTTCGAGCTTACGCTCGCCGCGACGTACCGCGCAAGACAGCTCGCCACAGGCGCATCCCCACTGGTGGAAGCCAACAAGGACAAGCCCACCGTGATCGCCCTGCGCGAAATCGCGACCCGGAAAGTCGGCGCCGATATCCTCAAGACCAAGGCCTGACGGCCCGGGGCCGACACGAACACCGCAGGAGGCTCAGCCGATCCATCGTCCAAACCGGTGCGCTCGCGATTTTCACCGGTACCGGCTGATACCCTCATGCCCCAGGCCGAGCTTCTATTCAAGAGCGCGGCCGGCTACCTGAAGCCGGAGGACGTCCTGCAGCTTCAAAGCGCATATGAATTCAGCGAGTGCGCGCACGAAGGGCAGTTCCGTGTTTCCGGTGATCCCTATATTTCCCATCCGATCGCCGTCGCCCAGATCCTTGCGCAGTGGCATCTCGATGCCCAGGCGCTGACCGCCGCCCTGCTCCATGACGTGATGGAGGACACGGCAATAACCAAGGGTGAAATCAGCGTGAAGTTCGGCAAGCACGTTGCCGATCTGGTCGATGGTGTATCCAAGCTCGACCGCATCGAATTCCAGACGCAGGAAGAGGCGCAGGCGGAGAACTTTCGCAAGATGCTGCTGGCAATGGCGCGCGACGTGCGCGTGATCCTGATCAAGCTGGCCGATCGCCTGCACAACATGCGCACCCTGACGGCGATGCAGCCAAGGAAGCGCGCGCGCATCGCGCGCGAGACACTCGAAATCTATGCGCCGATCGCCAACCGCCTGGGTTTGAACGAACTGTTCCAGGAATTGCAGGAACTGGCGTTTCGCCACCTTTATCCGAATCGGTTCACGGTACTTTCCAAGGCCCTGCTCAAGGCCCGCGGAAACCGGCGCGAGGTCGTTGACAAGATTCTCGATGCCGTCAAGCAGAAGCTGGCGGACAACCGTCTGGAGGCTACCGTCACCGGCCGCGAGAAGAATCTCTACAGCATCTACAACAAGATGCAGGAGAAAAACCTGTCGTTTGCGGAGGTGTTCGACATCTATGGATTTCGCGTCATAGTCAGGGATGCAGCGTCATGCTATCTGGCGCTTGGCGCCCTGCATCAGCTCTACAAACCCATTGCGGGAAAATTCAAGGACTACATTGCGATTCCCAAAGCCAACGGCTACCAGTCGCTGCATACCACGTTGTTCGGGCCGTTCGGCACACCCATCGAGATCCAGATCCGCACGCAGGTAATGCACAAGATTGCCGAAGCCGGAGTTGCCTCACACTGGATGTACAAGGAATCCGACGCTCAGATTAATGAGCTGCATCTGCGAACTCACCAGTGGCTGCAAAGCCTGCTGGAAATGCAGACCGAGTCCGGCGATTCCGTTGAGTTCATGGAGCATCTCAAGGTCGATTTGTTTCCTGACGAAGTCTACGTATTTACACCCAAGGGCAAGATCTTGTCGCTGCCAAACGGTTCGACCTGCGTGGATTTCGCCTACGCGGTGCACACCGACATCGGCAATAGTTGCGTGGCCGCAAAAATCAATCACGAACTGGCGCCGCTGCGTACCGAGCTCAAGAATGGTGATCGTGTCGAGGTAATCACCGCGGCGCACGCCAGACCCAACCCCGCCTGGCTCGGTTATGTGGTCAGCGGCAAGGCGCGCTCGCATATTCGACATTTCCTCAAGACCACGCAGAACGAGGAGTCCTATCAGCTCGGCGCGCGTCTGCTCAATCAGGCCCTCACCGCTTTGAAAGCCGACCCGGACAAAGTGACCGATGCACAGTGGGAAAAACTGCTCAAAGAGGACAGGGGGCAATCCCGCCAGGCAATTCTGACCGACATCGGACTCGGCAAGCTTCTCGCAATCGTAATTGCCCGGGAGCTGCTGTCCATCGGCACGCCCGAAGGCGAGAACGCCGAGAAGCTTCCAGGCAGCCTGGTCATCCGCGGATCAGAAGGCATGGCCTTGCAATTCGCCAAATGCTGTCATCCGATTCCAGGAGACCCGATCATTGGCTTCCTCAATAAGGGGCACGGCCTGGTGGTGCATACCCACGATTGTCCAGTCGCGCGCAAGACTCGCGGTGACCCGGCAAAGTGGCTGGACGTCGAATGGGATCCGGACACGACCAAGCTGTTCCCGGTCAACATCAAAATGGTTGCGTCGAATGGTCGGGGCGTTCTGGCCAAAATCGCGGCAAGCATCAGTGAAACCGGCTCGAATATCGACAACGTAAATCTCGAACCCGGCGATTCCAGCGCCTACACCGTGATCCAGTTCACGCTACAAGTGCACGACCGCCAGCATCTGGCGGGAGTTATGCGCAGCCTGCGGCGCGTGCCTGAAGTCTTCCGCATCTGGCGGCTAAGGGCCTGAACGGAATTCTCCGTCGACCCTGGGCGCAATCGCGGCGTGATCAATTCCGGTTGCGCATTTTCCGGCAGCCGTATAATTGGGTCCGGAGAATTCGCAGGAGGATCAGTGATGAAGCGAGTCTGCACCGCGTACTTTTTGCTGCTCTTCGCCATCGCGGCGACCGCCGAGGAATCGTCCCGGGTTCCCGGCCCGCGCAACGAATCGCTCGAATTGCCCGGATTGACGGCTGGATGCCATGTCTGCGAATGGCGCCCGAAACTCAACCAGATGCCGGCGTTTGACGAATGCGGAACCAGTACGTCGGGCGAGGTGCGCGTGGGACTGTTTGAATGTGGTTTCGCCGTGGACTGTAAGCGCGAGTGCCGATTTATCCGCTGCGGAACACTTTGAACCGAGGATCATTCGTTGCTTTATTTGATCGCGCCCAAGTTGGCTGAATCTTTAATTGTGTGGTTGCTAAGCCGCGATAATTTTCCCGGGTAAGCGCCGGGATCTCGGTCAAAAATAAAAAAGGCCGCGTCGCCGCGGCCCATTTTTGGTACTGGAAACAACGTCGTCAAGGCCGTTCCATCTTGCATGTCGTGGGCAGATAGGTTTCCTTCGCCTCGATGCGACCCTCGGTTCTGAATCCCATGCCGGTGCGCTCAACATCGTACTTCGCGCCCTTGCTACCTGATTTCACGAAACTGGAAATGAACAGGGGCTGCACCAACTGATGATTGTCGGCGCGAATTTCGACTTCGCCGGTGATCGCCTGATGCTTCATGCCTTCCAGGGCCCTGGCCACTTTGGCCGGATCGGTCGATTTTGCCTGGTTCATCGCTTTGGCGAGCATTTCGACTCCATTCTTCAGCGACAGGAAAAAGATATCGTCCTTGGCATCCGAGAAACGCTTGCGATATGACTCGGTCAGAGCATCGGAATCCTTGCCGCCATAGTTGGTGTGCCACATGCTGACCTGGCGGATGTCCTCGCCGGCCTGGCCGATGGCGGTCGGTCCGCCGACGATACCCGCGTAGTAGGTGTAGAAATCGGCCTTCAAACCGGATTCCTTGGCTGCCTTGACCAGCAAGGACAGATCAACACCCCAGTTGCCGGTGATGATGCTGTCGGCGCCGGCGGCCTTTATTTTCGAAACATAGGGCGCGAAGTCTTTTACCTTGCCGATCGGATGCAAATCGTCACCCACGATTTCAATATCCGGGCGTTTTTGCGCCAGCATTGCGCGGGCCGCCTTGGAAACGCCCTGGCCGAATGCGTAGTCCTGATTGATCAGATAAACCTTCTTGATGGCTTTCTGGCTGGTAATGTAGGTGGTCAGGGCCTGCATCTTCATATCGGTATCCGCGTCGAACCGGAAATGCCAGAAGCTGCATTTATCGTTGGTGAGGCTGGGGTCCACCGCACCGTAATTCAGAAACAGCACGGTCTGCTCGGGATTGCGCGCGTTGTGCTTGGTCACGGCATCCGAAAGCGCGATCGCCACATTCGACCCGTTGCCCATGAAAAAGAAGCGGATGCCCTTGTCGGTAATCTGTTTGAGTGAGATCAGCGCTTCCTGCGGGCTGCTCTTGGAGTCGAAGGTTTCGAGCTCGAACTTGCTGCCGCCCAGCACGCCGCCGGCAGCGTTGACCGCTTCGATAACCAGCAGCATCTCGCGTGCGCCATGCTCGCCGACATTGGCGAACGGTCCGGACAGCGGATCGAGATAACCGATTTTGATCGTGTCCGCGGCCCGCGTTCCGGCACTAAACGGCAACATCGCCAGCAATAGAAAAGCACCGCGCAAAACTTTCCCGACCTGCATGTTTGCTCCCCCGTGAAGTGGTTTGATTTCAGGTTCGATCCAGACACATGGTCTGCTGCCGCGCGCCATTGCCCGCGCTGTGACCGGCCTTTTCCATTATCGCACTGCCTTGAACGCCGTCGCGTCGCATTCGTTTACGTCGCCAGTTGCCCGGCGACAGATCACGCCGCTCATACGATAGCGGATTCCCTGCGCTTGCGCACCGGATTCGCCAGGCGGCCCAGACCTTCAATGCGACATTCGGCCAAGTCACCATCGCGGATCACGACTGCGCCGGGCGTGCCGGTGCTGATGATGTCGCCCGGATACAGGGTCGAAACCTGCGAAAAAAAAGAGGTCAGATAAAGGGGCGGAAAGGCCATTTCCGAGACGACGTTCTCCCGATGCAACTTTCCGTTGTTGTAGGTGCCCACCTTGACCTTGAGCAGGTCGCGCACTTCGTCCGGGGTAATCAATTCCGGCCCAAACGAGAAAAATGTGTCGAAATTTTTGGCCCGGGTCAAGAATCGCGGGTTCTTCTGCAGGATGTCTTCTGCCGTCATGTCCAGTATCAGGCAGTAGCCGGCAATGCACTGCGCCGCCTGCTGTTCGGAAATGCAATAGCACTCGCGTCCGATGATGATGCCGATTTCGGCCTCCGCGGTCACTCGTTCGGACTGCGGCGGCAGCGCGATTTCATCGCCGGGTCCGATAATGGTGTTATCGCATTTCATGAACGAGGCTGGCTCGGTCGGATACGGCGCATTCAGGTCCGCCGCATGGTCGCGATAGTTCAGGCCAATGCCCAGTATTTTGCGCGGGTGCCGGTACAAAGGCCGGTGCCGCACCGATGCCGGGTCGAGCTTGGCCGGCGTCTGTTCGGCGTCGACCAGAATGCGCCGGTCGAGGCCCTGAACGATAAGGGCATGCAGATCCTCGGGCCAGGATTTGCGCAAATGGGTGTTGATGGCCGAGACCGGGACGATGCCTGACGAAGTGACGACCGCAGCCTGCTCCCGGGCGTCGCGGTCAATGGTGCACAAGCGCATGCTTCCTCCGTGGCTTCATTGATGAATTATACTTTTGCAGGCAGCAACAAGAGCGGCGGCACCAGGCGCGCGCAATGCACTCACTTTTCAGCAGTGAAGCGTCCGCCTCCCAGCGTGCCCTCCTGGACCAGCGCGACCAATCGCCCGTAGGCGCGGTAAAACTCCAGGCCACCAGATGGCGTGCCCAGGCGCAGGGTTGCTTCCTTCAGTTCCCGGTACATGGCAAAGCGCTCCTCCAGAATGCTTCCCCAGTCAGTGCTCACGTCCTCGACCGAGACGTTGCGAAACCCGATTTCTCCGAGCATCCGGGTGTAACCGTCGAAACTCTGCACAGACTGGGCAGCGATGCCTTGCCACATCTGCTCGCAATCCGCTGCAGCCAGCGGCCGGTGCAGTGCCCAATCGGTGAAAGCAAGGTATCCGCCGTACTTGAGCACCCGATAGGCCTCGGACAGGGCGGCTCGCTTGTCCGGCACGTGCAACAACGCTTCCTGGCTGATGACCGCGTCCATGGACTGCGACGCCAGCGGCGCGCGCATCACGTCACCGCGAACGACATGAACGCGCTGCGACAGGCCAACGCGTCGCGTGAGATCCGCAGCGCCCGGCGCACGATGCGGGTTCAATTCTATGCAAGTCACAATGGCGTTGTACTTGTGCGCGAGGTAACGCGCCGGGCCGGCCAGGCCCGCACAGAAATCCGCGACATGACTGCCGTCACGGATGTGCGCGCATCGAGCCAGCGCATCGACAACGGCGAGGCCGCCATAGTGATCCTGATCGAAGTCGAACAGATCTTCCGGCGCGAGCCCGTCCAGATGGCCGCGCCGGAGGCCGAGCTGCGCAAGAATCTGGTCGCGGGAAATTGGGTGGCAGCTGTAAAAATCCAGCACGTGACGTCGGTCGGACAGGGATGGGGCGATCATGAGCGGGTACCTGAAGATTCGGGAGTTTACATTGCCGGACATATCGGGGATTCAATGCCCGCGCTCGAAGAACGATGCCCTGTTCGTACTCAACAACTATTGCTATCCTGTTGCCCTCAAAACAACCATGCTTTCCACGGACAAAATGAATCTCAGGTTTCTGGCCAGCGCGTCCGTCATGATGCTTTCTTCGTTGCTGTCCATTGGGACGGTGAGCGGAGCAAAGTCCGATTCCTGTGCGCACTGCCACGGCACAGATGGCAATTCCCCATCCAGCGCTTACCCCAGTCTGGCAGGCCAGACACGAGAGTATCTTGTCCGCCAGATGAAGGCGTTTAAGGAAGGGCAGCGCAAGAACTCGATGATGTCGCCGGCAATCGCGGTATTGGCCGATCAGGATATGCAGGAATTGGCGGACTTTTATAGCGCGCAGAGCCTGGTTCGCAGCAACACCAAGACCGATCCGGCCACAATTGAACTGGGCAAAAAAATTGCCGCAGAGGCACAGTGTGTCGCCTGCCATCAACCGAATTTCAAAGGGCTGAACGAGTTTCCGCGAGTTTCGCGGCAAAAATACCCGTACATTGTCAAGCAACTGCAGGCTTACCGCGAGGGGACTCGAGTCAGCGAGACTATGGGACCGGCGGCTAAAAACCTGACCGATGAGCAGATCAAGGCACTGGCACA
>JANNTE010000403.1:0-6800 GCA_031403365.1 Betaproteobacteria bacterium
GGCATGGCGAGCAACCGCGATTTCCTGCTGAACCTTCTGGCGCATCCGGAGTTTGTGGGCGGCCATTGGCACACCGGCTGGATCGAAGCCAATCTGTCGGCGTTATGTGCCTCGAATGAGCATCCGCGCCTGCATGCCGAACCGGAAACCGTGGCTCGCCAGACGTCGGATCCGCTCGCCATATTGGCGCATGGGAAGCGCGACGCCGCGGCCGTCAGCTTGCCGATTCCGGATGGGGCCCATGCCGTGCCTGCACCGATTTCGGGCAACGTGGTAAGCATCAGTGTCGTGGCGGGTGAGCGCGTTGTTCGCGGCCAGCAGATCGCCATTCTGGAGGCGATGAAAATGGAGCACGTCGTCGCCGCCAGCGCGAGCGGCATCGTGCGCGAAGTGCGCATCCAGCGCGCGGAAACGGTGGAGGAAGGCGCGGCGCTGGTTGTCATTGACGCGCAAGCCGAGCCGCTTCCAGTGGCGAACCTCAGCCAGATCGCGGACTCCAATCGCGCGCGTGCCGACCTGGCGGAACTTGCGCAACGCCGCGCACTGACGCTCGACGCGGCGCGCCCCGATGCCGTGGACAAGCGCCACAAGCTGGGGCTGCGCACCGCGCGTGAAAACATTGCCGACCTGTGCGATCCGGACAGCTTCCAGGAATATGGCGCTTTCACGGTCGCGGCCCAACGCGGTCGCCGCACAATGCAAGACCTGATCGCGCGCACACCCGCCGACGGCATGGTGATGGGCTTCGGCCAGGTAAACGGCGCTCTCTTCCCGGACGCGGATTCGCGCTGCGCGGTGATGGCCTACGACTACACGGTATTGGCCGGTACGCAGGGCCACAAGAATCACCAGAAGAAAGACCGATTGTTCGAGCTGGTTGCGCAATGGCGCCTGCCGCTGGTGGTGTTCGCCGAAGGCGGCGGCGGGCGTCCCGGTGACGTCGATTTCATCACCGCCGGCTGGTTGAACATCAAGGCGTTCACCTTGCTGGCGAAGTTAAGCGGTCTGGTGCCGCTGGTGGGCATCGTTTCAGGCCGATGCTTCGCCGGCAACGCAGTGGTGGCGGGATGCTGCGACGTGATTATCGCCACCGAAAAAACCTCGCTTGGCATGGGCGGTCCGGCCATGATCGAGGGCGGCGGGCTCGGTGTGTTTCATCCCGATGAAGTCGGGCCGGTCTCCGTCCAAAGGCGCAACGGCGTGATCGACATTGTGGTGGCCGACGAAGCCGAAGCCGTGCGGGTCGCCAGGAAATATCTTTCCTATTTCCAGGGCACGGTCCCCGGGTGGGCTTGCGCCGATCAGAACCAATTGCGCGACGTGATTCCGGAAAATCGTTTACGCGTCTACGACGTGCATCGCGTGATCGAGCTGCTGGCCGATACCGATTCGGTGCTGGAACTGCGCGAAGATTTCGCCAGGAACATGGTCACCGCTTTTGTTCGCATCGAAGGCCGGCCCATGGGACTGATCGCCAACAATCCCATGGTTCTGGGTGGCGCCATCGATGCGCCCGCCGCGGACAAGGCCGCGCGCTTCCTGCAGCTTTGCGATGCGTTCGACATGCCGATCCTGTCGCTGTGCGATACCCCCGGCAACATGGTCGGCCCGGAAGCCGAACGCACGGCACTGGTGCGGCATTGCTGCCGCCTGTATGTCATCGGCGCCAACATGACCGTCCCGATCTTCTCAGTCGTATTGCGCAAAGCTTACGGACTGGGTTCTCAAGGCATGGTGGGCGGCAGCTTTCACCTGCCGTTCCTGTCGGTGGCCTGGCCCACCGGCGAGTTCGGGCCAATGAATCTGGAAGGCTCGGTGAAACTCGGCTTTCGCAAGGAGCTGGAAGCCATCGCCGATCCGTCGGAACGCAAAGCGAAGTTCGACGAAATGGTGGCAGAGGCCTATGAGCGCGGCAAGGCGCTCAGCACCGCGGCCCTGTTCGAGATAGACGACGTGATCGACCCCGCTGACACCCGCACACGGATCGTGGCGGGCCTGCGGTCACTGCCCCCGGTCGCACAGCGCTCCGGAAAGAAGCGGCCTTTCGTGGATACCTGGTGAACGAGTGGATTTCATTGCGCAATCGGTCGAACGTTTTTGGGAGCGTGAATGATCCTGCGAGCTTTTCGTAGAATACTTCACGAAGGCGGAATCATGAGAGCAGGAAAAAAATGCTGCACTGGGAGTCATCAAGAAAGAGCAACTGAAACGCCGTGTGTTCACGATCGAGTTCAGGGCCGAAGTGGTGCGGAACAAGAAGGCAGAGAATCTTTCACGGGCAGAATGGGCCCGCAAGTGCGAGGTTGTGCCCAAGCCAGGCAAGGGGACGCCTCCCTTTACCGATGAGGCTGCGTGCACATGGCCGGGCGACACTTGTTCTGGATTCCGCGCAAGCGTAATCTTTCACCCCAGTTGGCCCCGATGAATTCACTCGAAAGAAGAACACCATGACCGACCGTCCGCGGATGCGCATAACCGGCTTCGTCGCAGCGCTGTGCTTCGCGATGCCTGCCCTTGCCCAGGAGGCAAGGGTGTTTACCATCCCTGAGTTCCAGTTCGAGAACGGCCAGAGGCTCGCCGACATGAAGGTGGGCTACGATACCTACGGCGAGTTAAATTCCGCCGGAGACAACGCGATCCTGGTGGAGCATGGCGCGAGCCAGGGACGCAACGGCTACAAGATTTTCATCGGACCCGGCAAGGCCTTCGATACCAATAAGTACTTTGTCGTTACCGTGGATGCGATCGGCGGTGGCGCATCGAGCAAGCCCGCCGACGGACTGGGTGCCGAATTCCCTGCCTACACGATCCGCGACATGGTGCGCGCGCAGCACCAGTTGCTGACCAAGGGACTTGGTTTGAGGAAGCTGGTCGCGGTGGGCGGGCCGTCGATGGGTTCCATGCAGGCGTTGGAATGGGGCATTCACTTTCCGGATTTCGCCAGGGGATTGCTGCTCATCGTGCCCAGCGCCAGAAGCGATCGTCATGTGCAGGCGATATTCGATTCGGTCATCGGCACCATCACGCTTGATGCCAAATGGAAGAACGGCGCCTACAGCGAGAATCCGGTTGATGGTCTCATGGCGGCGGGGCTGATCTATTTTCCCTGGCTCTACGGCGACGACTACCTCAATACGCTCGCGACCGAAGATCAATACCGCAAGGTTCAGCGTAGCTTCGGCGCCGCATGGGCCAAGGCCTGGGACGCGAGGAGCCTGATCTATCGTTATCAGGCGACGATGAACCATGACGTATCCAAACCTTATGGCGGCGACCTGACGGCCGCACTGCGCCGGATCAAGGCGAAAGCGCTCATCATGCCGGGCATGACCGACCGCACACTGCCGCCCTACATGGCGCGCGAAATCGAACGCGGCGTAAAGGATGCCGTCTATGTCGAGATCCCTTCCGCCCTGGGCCACATCGCCTGCTGCCCGGGGGCCGAAGACAGCGCCGAATACCGCTTCGTGTCCAATGAGATCAGCCGGTTTTTGGCCGGGCTGCAATAGCAAGACTCAAGGCAGCGCTGATAACAAATACGGATGTAACGCTCTCGTTGTTTGCCTGGGACAATATCCCGATCACCACTCATGGCACGCGCTCGGGGCATTTCGGCGGCGGCAGATCGCCCGGCAACTCGGACGGTCGGTTTCCAAGTTAAGCTGGCTTATAGAACGGATGGGGCAGGCAAAACGCAATGCCTGACCCCGGTCGCGGCCGCGTGGAAAGTGGATTACGTTGGACTTCGCATGCGCTCAGCCCAACCGGGGTGCTTGTGTAGTCTGACTTGCGCGATGCGCTAATACGATCCGGCCGGTTTCGCGCCACCACTGCCTCCTTGCCGCATTTCCGCCACCGCGCTTTTAGCCGCCGAAGCCAGAAAAGCGTTGTCCGCCATCAACGTGACGAACTGGAAACCCTGCGCGATCATCTCCTTCGCCATGGCTGTCGAACCGCAATGGATGCCGGCGGCCACGCCGTGCTTCTTCGCGCCGGCAGCGATGCTGCGGATCGCATCCAGCACCACTTTATCGGTGGGCACGCCTGACGGCGGAAAGCCAAGCGAAATCGCCAGGTCATTCGGGCCGACGTACAACGAGTCGAGTCCGGGCACGCTGAGTATTTGATCCAGATTGTCCATGGCCTGCTTGGTTTCGATCATGGCCATGGTGATGAGCGTGTCATTGGCGTGCTTGAAATAATCCGCGCCGCCATACCAGGTTGCGCGCACCGGGCCGAAGCTGCGATAACCGCGCGGCGGATAACGGCAGGCGCCGACGAATGCTTCGCACTCCGCGCGGGTGTTGATCATCGGGCAGATGATGCCGTAGGCGCCGGCATCGAGCATCTTCATGATGATGCCCGGCTCGCACCAGGGCACGCGCGCCAGGGGCATGGTTTTCGTGGTCGCAATAGCCTGCAGCATGGTGACGCCGACTTGATAATCCACATGGCCGTGCTGCAAATCCACGGTCAGTGAATCCCAGCCCGCCTGAGCCATGTTCTCCGCAGCGATCGAGCTGGGGATACCCAGCCAGCCATTGATGACGGCGCCGCCTTTTTCCCAGATCGACTTGATGGTGTTCTCTCTCATTGTCGTTTCCCCTTGTTTGCCAAGGCCACATCATAAGACAATCCATTCTGAATACTTCACACCATCGGAAAAGACCATGAAATCGACAACCATCACTGCCGACCATTTACAGACGCTGACGCGCGATGTTTTCAGCGCGATCGGCTGCTCCGCTGCGGAGGCGGATCGCATTGCGAAGTACCTGCTGGGGGCGAATCTGACCGGGCACGACAGTCATGGCGTGATTCGCGTGCCGCGTTATGTTCAGGCAAAACTCGACGGCATTATCGTGGCGGATCAGACGGTGTCGGCTCTGGTGGATACGCCGGTGCTCAGTGCGCTCGATGGCAGGCGCGGTTTCGGCCAGACCGTCGGCCCGCAGGCGGTGCGCATCGGCATCGACAAATGCAAGGCGATGGGACTCGCTGCGGTTAGTTTGCGCAATTCCGGCCACCTCGGGCGCATCGGTGACTGGGCCGAAATGGCGGCCGAAGCCGGACTGGTGTCGATTCATTTTGTGAACGGCGCCGGCAGCGTATTCGTGGCGCCCTTTGGCAGCGTGGAGCGGCGCTTTTCGACCGCGCCTTACTGCGTGGGCGTGCCGCTGGCGGGCCGTTCTCCACTGGTGCTGGATTTCGCCACCTCCCTGGTCGCCGAAGGCAAGGTGCTGGTCGCGAGTCAGGGCGGCAAGCCGATTCCGTTCGATGCGTTGATCGGGCCGGATGGCCGCGTGAGCGATGACACCCGACTGATTTACGGTGACTACCCCACCACGGGCAAGCGCGACTTCCGGCAAGGCAAGGGCGCGATACGCGCCTTCGGCGAACACAAGGGTTCCGGTCTTGCCCTGATGTGCGAAATTCTCGGCGGTGCGCTGACCGGCAACGGCTGCTCCTCCCGCGAGGGGCCGTTTGCCAACGGCATGCTGTCGATTTACATCGATCCCGCGAAAATGGACCCCGAATCGATTTTTCCTCCGGAGGCAGCGCGTTATGTCGCCTGGATCAAATCAGCAAAGCCGGACGAGTCCGGCGGCGAGACTCTGGTTCCCGGCGAGCCGGAACAGCGCTCGCGCAAGCAGCGTTTGGCCGATGGCATACCGCTGGCCGAGGAGACCTGGCAGTCGATTCTGGATACGGCGAAGAAGGTCGGGGTGGATACGCGTCGATTTGACGTTCAAGACTAGATACGCATTCGCTGCGGAGAGCTTTTCTTTCACTTGAAAACAGCTTCGACCGACCCCAATCCTTCCACCCGCGCGACAACCCGGTTTCCGGATCCCGTCCAATAAATGTCAGCGATGCTGCCGGTCGAGACAAATTCTCCCTTCGGCAACGCGCGACCCTGACTCGAGTACAAGTTGGCAATCCATACCATCGCCTCGAGCGGATTGCCGAGCACATTGGCACCGGTGCCTCGGCTGAATTGCACACCGTCCACGTCAATCGTACCGGTGATGTCTGGCAGATCAAGACTGCGCCAGCCGGTGAACGGCTTTCCGAGAACGATTCCCGCATCCAGCGTGTCGTCCGCGATAAGCGTCGGTACATGGATATGCGCGAGATCCTGGTAGCGATCATCGATGATTTCCATCGCCACCATGCAGGCGTCGATCGCCATGAACAAATCCTCACGAACGTAGGGCGCGGCGCGCGCCGGCAGATCAAACCCCAGACGAAACGCGATCTCGCACTCGATGCCCGGCCGCACGTAGTCGCTCATGGACAGCGTGGCGCTGCCGTGGTGAATCGTATTGGCGTAGATTCGCCCGGCGCAGGGGTGGAGCACGCCTAATTTTTCCTGAATGCGCACATTCGTGGCGCCGATCTTGTGGCCGGTGGCGGGGCCGAGTTTCGATCCGGCCAAAATGCGGTGAACTTCTTGTTGCAGCCGGTAGCCCTCGGTCGCATCAACCGGACGCAGATCGATATCCAGGGAAGGTAACGGCCTGACAGTCAACCGGTGTTGCGCGATCAGACGCGCGGCGTCATGAGCACGTGACGGATTCATCGTCGGGAGATTTCGATTCAACACACGTTGGAGATCCTGATTTTGCCAGAGCAAGGGATTCCAGGCTCAGGCGCTTAAATCTCAAGAGGGTCCACCAAGGCTATCGCTACCACCCGCCGGTAGCGGTTATGATGGCGTTGCCTAAATCTTCCGCTCCCTGCTACCGGATTGGATACGCCGATGAAACCAGAAGATGTAAAGACCGTTGCCGACGCAA
>JANNTE010000404.1:0-14647 GCA_031403365.1 Betaproteobacteria bacterium
CCAGAACGCGGGCTTAAGCAGATTGGCGGGCTGGGCGAATACCGTCGCCGGATTGCCCGATCCACACCATTCGAGTGTGCCGCGGCCGCACTCATCCATCAGCTTCACGCCGAATGACATATCCGAGTCGGCCAGTTCGATGCCAAGGTTCACAAACAGCGCATTCAGATTCGGGTACGTCCAATCGTTCAACACCAGGAAGCCGGTATCGACCGGACGGGTCATGCCATCGAGCGTGTACCCGGATCAGGTGATGAAGGAAAAAATTCACTTACTCACGCGTCTTCTCGAGGACCGGTTTGATCGGCGCATGCTCAGCCATCGGGCCGGACGCTGGGCATTTGACGCGCGTTATGCCGCCATGCTGCTCAATGAGGGATACCGGGTGGACTGCTCCGTGACCCCTGGCATCGATTGGCGAAAGAACCTTGGCAATCCCGCCGCGAGCGGCGGCTCAGATTACAGAGATTTTCCAGAACGCCCGTATTTTCTCGACCAGGCAGACATCTCGCGGAAGGCTGAAAGTGGACTGCTCGAAGTGCCGGTGACGGTGCGTCCCAGCGCCCTGCACCGCAGGGCGCTGTTCGCGTACCAAACCCCGCTGCTGCGCCGGTTCGCGAACATGGTTTCACCGGGACTCAGGTGGCTGTGTCCGTCACAGAGCAGCCTCGAATCGATGCTGCAAGTGGTCTACGAAGCACACACCGATGGTGTCGATCATCTGGAGTTCATGCTGCATTCTTCCGAGCTCATGCCGGGTGGAAGCGAAAATTACCGCGACGAATCGGCCATCGAGCGTTTGTACGTCGAAATGGAAATAGTGTTCGAGGCAGTTTCGTCATTTTGCAGCGGCATGACACTGACGGAATTTTCGGCGCAGTTCGCCGAGTCGTATGGCAAGTCCAGGTCAGGCGTTTCCGCTGACAGCGCGTCCGAGCCTGACGTCAATCCTGAACTGGCGAGAACCTGAATGATCCGCCTCACGGGGCGCGGCGCAATCTACGGGGAACTCTGGTTCGACGAGCCGGCGCCAAGTGCGCCCTGCGTCGATATCCTCCAGTACCGTCAGAGCCCGGTACTTATCGCGCAGGCCCGGCACACGTCTTTTCTTTCGCTGGTGAGCGAGCTTACGCCCGCGCCGGAGGCCATCATGGACAAGTTCGGCAAGGACTGCCGTTACAAGATCAGGCGCGCGCAAGCAAGGGACGGGCTTCAGATCGAGTTCATCGCCGAACCGCGCGACAGACTGGAAGAATTTGCGGACTTCTTTGACGTGTTCGCCACGCAAAAATCGGTAGCCCTGTGTGATCGCCACTGGTTGACGGCCGCGTGCAACGCGCGTCAACTCACGCTTTCATTGATTTCGCGCGATGGTGAAGCGCTGATCTGGCACGCGCATGTCTTGTCCGGAAAAACAGCCGGACTTCAATACTCCGCGTCGCGTTTCAGAGACAGGGACAGCGACTATCGAGCGCTGGTCGGACGGGCCAATCGCTGGCTTCACTGGCAAGACATGCTGCATTTCAAGCAGACCGGCAAGGATCGCTACGACTGGGGCGGCATGTTCGAGGACGAATCCACCCCGGAGCGTGCCGGCATCAACAATTTCAAGCGCGATTTCGGCGGACAGCCGGTGCGCTCTTTCCAGTTTGGCGTGCCGTTGACGATGCGCGGGCGTGTCTGGCTTCCACTGCGCGAGGCATGGCGCCGGGCAAGATCAGTCGATGGAGGCAACCCCGCCGGCGTCCCGGCGGGTGGCGTTGCTGCCCGGCTGGCGACGCAAAACGATGCCATCCCTGGGCGCGATGCGTATGCGACTGGCGAGGGATCCATCGTTTAGAGCCGGGTCCTGATTGCCGGCCAGCCGTCGCAACCCTGACTCGACCTGCACTATTTTGGTCGCGCTCGTCGGATTGACGAGCACGACACCATGCTGGAAATCGCGGCGCCATACTCCCTCGCTCCAGGCAGCGGCCGGTGGCGCCGAGAGCGCATGGCCAAGTTCCATGTCGTACTCGTCGAACCACGGCACGCTGCTGTAGCCCGCGGCCTCGTCGGTATACGAAAAATAGCCGTCATCGAGCAGGCAGGACGTATACCCGTACCTGAACAGCCGAAAATCGTGCGCGGAACCTGCCACATTAAAGCCGACGATTTTCGGCGCCTTCGTGTTCCTCAGCACAGCGCGGTATCGCGCCATCATCGCCGGCCATCCACCCCAGGTTTCCACCGACCAGTGCTTGCCGACAAGTGCTTCGAGGAAAGCGCCATCGAGCCGGTTGCGCCACTGCGCATCGCCAAGATCGCCGTCGGTGTTGCCGATCAGCAACGCTTCGGGCTGCAGTTCGCGGATGCGACGCCAGTGCGCAAGATGTCCGGCGTAATGTGTGGAGTGCGTTGCCGATCCCTGCGGGTCGTCGTTGACACCGTCGGCATTCCAGTCCGCCGTCACGCGCGGCCGTATCATGACATTGTCCAGATAGACGATGTCGAACTCCGGAATATCGCGAAAGTAAACCGCGTCATTGCGCGCAGCCAGCCACTCGGGCCAGCGCTTGCCGTCGGCATCCGGCCGCACCCCGGTCGTAAAGTTGACTTCCCATGCGCCATAGTCGGTGGTCCATTGAACCTTGTGTCCCGCTGCGTTCAGAAGCCACCATCCGGCGGTATCCAGCTTGTTGCGCAGATCCAGCGTCGCCACATCCGCGCGATCGTTGTAGGTCTCGTTGAGAACCGTGTACTGGCCGACCAGTATTTTCGGGTTTCGCGCCTTGATCGCCCGAACTGCCTTGCGAATCGCCGCGGTGGCGCTCGCGGCGTAACCCGCTGGCTGCCATCCCCGGTAGAAGCCGAGTATGACCACATCAAGACGCGCCAGATCCCGCTGGTAGACCGGGTCCTGATAGTTCTTTGCTCCGATGTTCATACCCATCAGACGGGGAAAGTCAGGCGGCGCAGCCGCATCGCCTGCAGAGGCGTTGCCCATGCCGGTCGCAGCCCACGCACAGATCAGCGTTGCTGCGGGTAGATGACTTCGCACGCGCTTTGCGAAACGGGCGCATCTGCCGGCCAGGACAGTTGCAACTCCGCGAAGCCCGCGTTGTCGCAACAACGCAGCCGCCGACGACATCAGCGCAACCCGCCAGTCGTGGCAATGGAGCCGGCAGGCTTACCTGCTGCAAAAGGACTGCCAACGACCTGCGTCAACGCGCCGGATGCAGCATCAATGGCGTAGGCCGAGACGCCCTCGTTACTGCTCACGTAAGCGAACTTGCCGGAGGTATCGACGTGGACGTACCGGGTACCGGGCCGCGCCGCGACGGCGGCACCGATCGGGGTAAGTGCCCCGGTTGCGGCGTCGATGGCGTAGGCCGAAACGTCATTGGAATTGAAATTCGCCACATAGGCGAATCTGCCGGAGGGATCGACGCTGACGGACACCGCATGGCGTCCCGCCGCAAACGGACTGCCCAGGACCTCCGACAAGGCACCGGTCGTCGCGTCGATGGTGTAGGCCGAGACATTGGCGGTGTTGCCTTTGGCGACGTAGGCGAACTTGCCGGAAGGATCGACGACGACTGCGTAAGCGTTCCCTGCCGCGGCGGAGCCCACGCGGGTGAGCGCACCGTTCGTAGCGTCGATGGTGTAGGCCGAAACCTCCTGCCAGGCCTGATTTGATACGTAGGCGAATTTGCCGGAGGGGTCGACGGTAATGCAGGAGGGATTGTTTCCCGTCGCAAACGGACTACCCACGAGCGCCGACAACGCGCCGGTCACCGCGTCGATGCTATACGCCGATACATTGTGCGAGGACGAATTCTTGTCGCCACCATTGGCGACATAGGCGAACCTGCCGGAGGGGGCCACGATGACCGACCGGGGATGAGCCCCTGCCGCCGTGGCCGCGCCGACGCGAGTGAGCACCCCGGTCGCGGCGTTGATGGCGAAGGTCGAGACGCTGTCGGCCCAGACGTCGGTCAATCCCTCATTCGCCACGTAAGCGAACTTGCCGGCGGGATCGACGCTGATGGAACCGGGCCCGGCTTCGGCCGCAAACGGGCTGCCTGCGATCTCCGACAAAGCGCCGGTCTCGTCGTTGATGGAATAGGCCCACACGCCGTCGGCATTGGTCACATAGGCAAAGCGCGGCGCATTGCCGGGCACCGGCGACGCAGCGGTTGCAACGTCTGCGTCGCTGCCGCACCCGGGGAGCGCTGCAAGCACAATCAACAGGTACATTCTTCTCAATGCCGCCATGATCAACGGCGGCCAGAAGGACACCGGCGAAACCCAGATCACGCTCGCCGCGCCATAGAGACCCTCGTTGCGCGCGGTCAACACGTACGCGCAATTCGACGGCATCCTCGGCGCCTTCTGTCTGACTTTCGCATCCACCTGCATCACCCGGTTTGAATTTGCCGGACAGCGCCGTTTGCAGGGATGCCCGGTGCTCTTGTTGCATCAGCTCCCGGTCTGTACCGCACTTTTGCGCTGCCGGACCATTCGTCGCCGGCGATTTCTTCATGCTCGCTGGCCAGCAGATCGAACAGCAACCGGTCGTACACCTGGCGGTCGATGACATGGCACTGACGTTGCCGCCCGACGTAGCGAAACTTCAATCGCTTTATCAGGCGAATCGAGGTATTGTTCTCCACCGCCCAGGTATTGATGGTGCGCAATCCGAGTTCGCGAAACCCCAGTGTCAGCACCTTCGATGCAGCCAGTGTTCCGAGGCCGCGGCTGCGATAGGCTTTTTGACCGGCCGCACCCCATAGCGTCGCGCTCCCGAAGTTCAGATCCACCGCGTTAAGACAACAGATGCCGATGGGCTCGTCATCCCGGTCCGAGGTATACGCTCGCATGAAATGAGCCGGCCGCTGCGCCATTATTTTCAGCAGCGCGGGGGTAATGATCTGTCTGCCGTTGCCGAAGTCCAGCCACTGGTGATTCTCCTTCAGCGCAAGCCACCCTGCCGCCAGCTCAATAATCTCTTGATTGTCCAGGGCTAGCAGTTTCATGCGCGCCCCTTGCTGCTGATCGTCCCGGGTCCGTCGTGCGTTGGCCGGTCGCCGCCAGTCCAGGCGATCACAGGCGCCTCCAGTTCTCAGCATTCTCGCCAACCGGGGTGGCCACCCGCGCCGCAGCCTGTGCCGCGGAGCTCTGCCAGAGCGCACTGTAGGCGGCGAGCAATTTGGGCACCTCGAATTGCCACTCGAGTTCATCCATGACGCGCCGGCGTCCGAACTGGCCCATCTGTATGCGCTGCACCGGGTCATCGATCAGATCGACAATCTTGAGTGCGAAATCCACGGCATCGTTTCTTCTGGCGTAGAGCGAGGCGCCCTGTGCCGAAACGCGGCCTTCCACGAGATCGAACTGCACGATCGGCTTGCCCAGCGCCATGTACTCCATGATTTTGTTCATGGTGGATTTATCGTTCATGTCATTGGCAACATCGGGGTTTGCACAAACATCGGCGGTATTGAGCATGCCCAGCATGGTCTCGTCGGAGACGCGTCCGGTAAATGTCACGAAACCGGCAACACCCAGTTCTTGCGCATATGCCTTCATCGCATCGAGCGACGTACCGCCCCCGACCAGGCCGAAATGGATGTCGCCGCGTCCGAGCTTGTGCACAATGTGATGCACGGCTCGCAACAGATAGTCGATTCCTTCCTGCTTGCCCATTACGCCGACATAGCCCACCAGGTAACGACGGCCGCATTTGAGCTGGTTTTGCGCAGGCACGATCCTGAGGCGGTCCAGGCTCGGGCCACTGCGCACCACGAATACCCGGCTGGCGCTCATGCCGCCGCGATCAATTGCGATGCGCCGGTAGGATTCGTTGGTCGCAATCGACACATCGGCCACCCGGAAGGTAAGGCGTTCGAGTGTAAGCATCAGGCGATAGAAAAAATCGCGCCGGCCGAATTTCGCCTCGTACAATTCCGGATTAAGGTCATGGTGATCGAACAGAAATTTCTTGCCAAACAACTTGAAGAAGCCGCCGATCAGGAAAAACAGGTCCGGCGGATTGCAGGCGTGAATCACGTCGAATCCGCGGCCGAAGAAAACCCGCCAGGACAGTGCAAAGCTGGATACCAGCGCGAACGCGTACTCGATTGCATAACCTTTCGCACCGGAGGCTTCCAGCGGCAGCCGATAACGGTATATGTGAATGTCGTCGATTGCCTCAAATCGGCTTTCGCAACCGTGTCCGGTCGGGCAAATGATCGACACCACGTAGCCCGCGTCGCGCAGGGCGCAGGCTTCCTGCCAGACCCGACGGTCGAACGGACTGGGCAGATTCTCAACCAACATGAGGACGCGCTTTTTCGACGGCATGGGATGCTCCCGGGTTACGACCATTTAGCGCGAAGTCCCGCCCCGCCACCGGCTGGCGAAATCGTGCCCGCGCGAATCTGCCCTGGAGTGCGAGCAACACCACTGTGCCCCGCCGAATCCATTGCGCATGCGACCCGCGGTCGATTGTGGTGACCGGCGTTGCTGCGCGAGCGCGACATGGGTCTCTTGAGTGAGTTTTCCGTCACTACCAGCAGATTCCCTCATACACTCCGCTGACGCTGCGTGAGTCGGTAACGCGCACCAGATCGATCATGGTCTGACCTTCTCTCAGACGCCGCGGAATGTCGCGAAACTCCGCCGCCGCATTGCCGACAACGACAGTGCGGGCGTGATCGAGAACCTCGTCGATACTTGAGACCATCAGCCGCGAAACATGGGGAATGGAGTTAAGGATGTAATCCCGGTTCGCACCATGAATGCGGGCAAGGTTGACGTTTTTGTCGTAGATGCGCAGGTCGTAACCCTTGCCAATCAGGCGCTCGGTCAGGTCCACCACGGGACTCTCGCGCAAATCGTCGGTACCCGGTTTGAAACTGAAGCCGAGTACTCCGACCTTCTTGCTGCCCATCTCGACCACGGCCTGCACGCCGCGTTCGAGCTGCTGCTCGTTGCTGGGAAGGATCGAAGACAGAATAGGGACGCTTACGTCGAGCGTTTTTGCCTTGTACAGCAGCGCGCGCAAATCCTTCGGCAGGCAGGAGCCGCCAAAGGCGAACCCTGGCTTGAGGTAATACGGTGACAAATTGAGTTTCGTATCCTGGCAGAAAATGTCCATCACGCGATGACTGTCCACGCCAAGTCCCTTGCTCAGGTTGCCGATTTCGTTGGCGAAACCCACCTTGAGGGCATGCCATGCGTTGTCCGAGTACTTGACCATCTCGGCTGTTTCGATATCGGTGCGGATCAGCGGCGCAGCCAGTCTGGTGTAAAGGCTTGCAAGCAGATCGCCGCTGGCACGGTTGAGTTCGCCGATGACCGTCTTCGGCGGATTGAAGTAGTCGTATACCGCCGTACCTTCCCGCAAAAATTCGGGGTTGATGCAAACCCCGAAATCCGTGCCCGCGCGCTGACCCGAAGCGGCTTCAAGCGCCGGAATCACCACCTCGCGCATTGTTCCGGGCAACATGGTGCTGCGAAACACCACGGCCGGTGCGCCGTGATGCTGGCGCAGGGCTGCGCCGATCTGCTCGCATACGCGGCGCACGAACCCCAGTTCGATGTCGCCGTTGGCCCGGCTCGGTGTTCCGACGCACACCATCGCAATATCCGACTGCCCGATTGCGGCGGCTACATCCGTGGTCGCGCGCAGACGCCCTGCCGCAGTCTGCGTTTGTATCATCGGACCGATGTCCTTCTCGATAATGGGCGAATTGCCGGCATTTATCAGATCGACTTTGCGCGATTCAGGATCGACACCGATGACATCATGGCCTTCCTGCGCCAGACAGCCTGCAGATACCGCCCCGACATAGCCGAGACCCAATACACTGATTCTCATGTTTGCCTTTCAAACGCACTCGCCGCGCGCCAAAGGATTTTGCGCAGACCTTGAATGCAAGCATAGAAAGGCTCCAATTACGCTGGTGTGCTGAGCGCGCTCTGCGCCATAGGCCAATCGGATTAGCAGGCGATCTGTGTGCGCAGGACCACATTGCCCAGGATCCGGGCGCGCCATTCAATGGTCGGGGCAACCAGCTTCTCGTCGAATGATCTGGATACCCAGCCCCGGATCGGATCCGTGCTGCCGCGAAAAATCCGGATTGAAGCACCTTCGACCGACGGAAGCGTCACCGAAACTGTTCTGCCAGCCTGGCGCAACTCGAAACCATCGGCCGTGAGTTCGGCTCCGCAGTGCTCACTGCCGTGGAAAAACAGGCTGATTTCGTGCTCGCCGGCCATCTCCAGGGTATCGTCGATCAGTGCCCGTCGCGCTGCCTTGTCGAAAACAATCCTGCGCAGGTGCTTTACCGGGTCCGGCAGGCGCATGTATCCATCCTGCCAACCCTCGAACGCGTCTGTGGCCGCTGTGGAAGACCAATGCACGCAGTCGGCGTGTGCCTTCCTCAGCCACATGAAATTGCCGCCAGACTGCGATTGATTCTCGCCATCGACGCACACCGTGTTATGGGCACTGGTACCGCGAAAGTATTGCCGCCATTGCCCCTGGGTGTGATAAGCAAAGGTTCCGGGATCGACCATGAACTCCATTGCGCCGACTGACAGCGTGAACGCAAGCGCATCGGCATGTCCGTGCGCGGCTATCGTTTGATAGCCCAACGGCCCTGCATCCACAATCAGCCTAACCTCTTGCGCGCTCTCGAAGTCACATCCGAGTATGTAGTAACCGCCTTTGGAAAACGCACGCCGCACCGGCAGCCGCGCGTCAGTCGTGCATTGCGCATCGAACAGTGCATCCGCCGTGTCACCCATCAGCCACCGCGTTTTGTCATCAAGGACGCCCGCCTTGATCTTGAAGTCGCCGCGGCCGAACAAGATCGCCCCTGTCGCCAGCAAAGACCGGAACGCTGAAAACTCACCGCCCTCGGCGAACCTGACCACCAGTCCGTCGTCTGAATCTCCGAACATGGGGACGTTTCCTCCCGCGTCCATGATCGAGGCAAGATACTCGAGCATCGTCTCGACGCGCGATTCGTAAGCAACGGAGAACCACTGGCCATTCGCCTTGCCGGCAAGCAAAGTAAACAGCAGCAGATCAAGCACAAACTGCTGGTATGACGTGGATTGCTCCCGGTTGACACCGTCCGGTGCGTTTTGCAGCAAGACTTCCTTCTCCAAAACCGGTTTCGAAGCACCCAGCCATTCGCGCGTGCATGGCCAGTGGGGCCAGGTGAGGGCCGCGATGAACAGGCCCGCCGCTTCACCGATCACATGATTATTGGCCGAGGAGTCCTGCGAGAAATGGCCGCGCACGAACTGCGCATGCTGATAAATCGATTCGAGCCAGCACCGGCGCAGGCGTGCGCCCTCGGGGCTCTGAAACAGGGGCGATTTCGCGCCGCCCAGCAATTGCCAGGCTACAGACCAATTGATCAGTCTGATCGCCACCTCAAGTGAACTCGTCCAGTTGGGCCCTTTGAGATGGGGACACAACGCAAACCAACTTTCCAGATGCCCTCTCAGATAATGGAAATATCGCGCGTCGCCGCTCAACGAAAACGCTTGCGCCAGGGTCACGATATGCAGATGACGATTGGGCTCCCAGAGATACTTGATGTCTCCCACCAGCAGCGTGTTCCGGTAGTCGAGGCGCTTGCCAAATTGAAGCGGCGCCTCCACCCCCGTCTTGGGATCCCGGTTCCACCGGGGCGGCGAACCCAGATCTGCGTCATGCATGGCAAATATGTCCAGCTTTCCGGTCACAATACTCCCGGCGGCGGCAAGATAGCGCCCGGAATCGACGTTTACCGCGGCATGTATCCAGTGACGCGGAGTTGCTGCCAGATCGGGAACGGGCACTTTTTGCACCCCGAGCAGCCCCAACCCCTCCACATAAGTGGTCAGCGCGCGGACAACGCGGTGCGAGATCTCCGAAGGTGTCATGCAACGCAAGCGGTTCATGCGCCAGCGCAGGCGCTGCGCCATGCCCGCATTGCCCGTGGAGTACCCGTGCCCGCCAGCGTCGCCGACCGCCGCGCATAACTTGCTCTTGAAATAGGGATGGCTCATTTGTTCAAGTATTCAGAGCGCTGCGGACGAACCGATCGCCCGCCTCAGGTACGTAAGCGGACCACTTGAGCGTGCACACCGTTGTCTGACAGACGCAGACGAAACCGTTCGCGCCAGGAACAGGCACGCCAGACGGGCTCGGCCTGCGCCCGCACGACGCAAGAATGAATGGGGAATTGACCTCGATGGAGTGCATGTCTCTCACGACCTTCCGGAATTTCGTGGGGACCATGTTGCGCAGTGAACTTGACATGCGGCTCATTTTTTATGTGCCTCGATCTGATCCAATCAGACCAGCGCAGTTTCACCACGCTGCTTTCAATGATGGCCGCACTGTCCCTGCCTGGCCTGCGGATCACAGCGTGTTTCAATTGAGGCAGCACTGGTAGAGCTTGCGGAAGTCGTCCGCCAGGCGGGTCAGCGTGTAATGCTCCAAAGCGCGTCGCCGGGCCTCTTCTGCCATCTGCCGCAGGCCGGCACGATCATCATCGAGCTGCGCCACTGCCAGCGCGAGCGCCGACGCGTTCCTTACCGGAATAAACAAGCCGTGCACCCGGTTGCGCATGACGTCTGGTATTGCAGCGACCGGCGTGGTGATCGGCACGCAGCCCGCCGCCATCGCCTCCAGCAGGGAATACGGAAGCCCCTCCATATAAGACGGAAAAACGAAGACATCGGAATCGAACCACAGACGCCATTTATCGGCATCCAGCACACGGCCAAGAAAGCGGATACTGTCGCCGAGCCCCGCCCGCTTTGAAAACTCCATCAATGCGCGCTGATCCGGACCGTCGCCTGCGATGCTCAGGCTAAACTCGCGCCCGGCGCGTTTGAGCTCGCGCATTGCCTCGATGACTTCGAACAGCCCTTTGGCCCGCACCAGCCTGCCCACGTAAACCAGCTTCAGCGGCGCGTTTGTGTTATGGGTGCGCACGCAACCGGCGAACCCCGCTGGATCGATGGCGTTGGGTACCAGGTGAACCCTGATGCGCTCATCAAATGCCCTGTACGCCGCGAGTTCCGCGCTGGAAAGCACTGTAACAACGTCGCTTTTCACCAGAAACCGCCGCAACACCCATGTCAGTATCGCATTGCTTCGGAAGAAATCCTGGGGCATCGCACCGCCATGTATCTGACTCACCACGCGCCGCCCCAGCGCGCGCGCCACCATTGCGTATACCAGATCCCTCCAATAGGCTTTCTGGTCCAGCGAGGCATTCAAATGAACCACCTCGGCCCCGGTGCGCACCAGAAAGAGCACGAGCTGAAATGGACTCAGCGTAAAACGCATGATCTTCTGCAGCGCGCCCTCCCGGCGTCCCTCGCTGCCCACCTGAAAATGCAGTAACTCGTAATCACGCGCAAGGTCCGACGCGAACAGCATCCGAACGTGAGTGGACACGCCGCTTACCGCATCAAGGGACGGACCGAACAGCACGACCTTGTGCTTGCTGACGGCAACTGTGGGTTGATTATCCATCGGTTGCTTCGGGTCTCAGGCCGCCAGTTCCTGCTGGTGCAGACAGCGGGAGAAATCCGCCTGCACCCTTGCGACGGCGCTCTCGGTGCCATCATCGTCCACGAACAATCGATGCCATATTTCCAGGCACAGCAGCATCCAGATTCCCTGCTCGCGATCGATGCGCCCATCGATATGATCCTTGACGATGCTGCGCACCACGTCGGCATTGTAGTAACCTCGATCCAGACTGCGATCGGAAAGCAGCACTTCGTCAATCAGGCCACGCCAGGGGCCTCTGAACCAGCGGGTCAGGGGAACGGTGAATCCGACCTTGCGGCGGTAGATGACGTCCTCGGGAAGATAGCGTTCGGCGAGCCGCTTGAGTACGACCTTGGAGCGCCTGTCACTGACTTTCATGTATTGCGGAAGGCCAGCGGCAAACTCAACCAGGCGATGGTCGAGAAACGGCACGCGCGCCTCGATGCCGGCGCCCATGCTCATGCGGTCACCTTTGACGAGCAGGTTGTCGACCAGCCGTGTATGCATATCGCAGTACAGAAACCGGTCAAGAGCACCCTGGCTGTCGCAGCCCTCGACGATGGTTTGGAACGTCTGCGCCAGTGCCCCGTCGCCGAAATCCTTGCGCATGGCATCGGACAAAACGCGCGGCTGCATGTGGGTGTCGAACCCCCCACTCCAGGAAGCAAAACGGCTGGGCAAGTCTCCTATCGCGAGAATCTCTGCCATGCTGCGCAGGCGCCGCCCGGCGAACGGCATTGCGCTCGCCACACCACGCAGAAGTGGACCGCGTACCGCGCCTGGCATCCAGTTCAGGGCCGCGGAAAACTGCTCGAACACGTATTTCGAATAACCCCCGAACTGCTCGTCAGCGCCTTCCCCGGTCAGCATCACCGAGACGTGTTTCTTGGCCTCACGGCACATGAAATAGGTGGGTATTGCCGAAGGCTCGCCCATCGGCTCATCGTATATCCAGGCAAGCAGCGGCAATTGTTCCGCGAAATCCTTGAACCCCACGGTGATCTCGTGATGCTGGGTGCCGTAGCGTTCGGCCACCTGGCGCGCATAGCCGAGCTCGCTGAACTCGGGAATGTCGAAACCCACCGAAAAAGTCTTGACTGGGGCCGAATTGCCTTTTTCCCGGCGCAGCGTATCCATCATGGCCACCACGATGCTGCTGTCCACGCCGCCGGACAGTTGTACGCCGAGCGGAACATCGGACATCAACTGCATGTCCACTGTGTGTTTGAGCAAGGCGTCGAGTCGATCCACCGCTTCGTCGATACCAATGTGTGTATTGCGGAAACGCACATCCCAGTAACGCTGGGGTGTCGGCATCTCGCCTCCACGCAGATCGAATTGCAGGAAGCTGCCTTCAGGCACACGCCATACGCCTTCGAACATCGTCGCCGGGCGGGACACGTAGCGGGTAACCAGAACCTGCGCCACGCCGGCGCGGTTGACCTTGCGCTGACGCAATGCCGGGTGACACAACAGCGACTTGACCTCGCTGGCGAACAGAAGTGCATTGCCGTCGCTCCACCAATACAGCGGTTTGACGCCCATCGGATCGCGCACCAGCGTGAGCACGCGTGCGGCGACATCGTATATCGCGAACGCGAAAATGCCCTGCAATCGCACGGCCAGGCCGCGCGCGCCCCACTGTTCGTAACCATGAAGCAGAACCTCGGTATCACTTTGAGTCTTGAATCGATGTCCGTTCGTCTCCAACTCGCAGCGCAGTGCCAGGTGATTGTAAATTTCGCCGTTGAAGACAGTCCAAACCGTCGCGTTCTCGTTGCACATCGGCTGGTCACCGGTATGCAGATCTACTATGGCCAGACGCCGGTGTCCGAACCAGCACAGATCATCGGCCGAGCGCCACTGGCCCTCCCCGTCCGGTCCGCGCCGGCGGATTGCCTCCAGCATCTGCCCAGCCACTTCCGCTGACAGCGGCGCGGCATTGTGTGGACGCAGCTTCAGATAACCAGCGATTCCGCACATGACGCTATTTTCCTTTCATCTCGACTCAAACTGCGACGCCGGCGCCATGCGCAGCAAGCGGCGGCAGGAACGAACGCACAGCGCGGCCTTCAAAACCCGCAGGAACCGGATAGATCAGACGTTGCATACAACGCCCTTGAGTTTTCCGTTCGCCGTTCGCGCAATCGCGTCCACCAGATGGATTTCGACCGCTGTCGAATTGCCAAGCCTCTGACGGGCGTTGCTATGCAGGCGCGTGCGCGCGTGCTCGCCAAAATCCGAGGCGGGCACCACAAGGATGGTGACGGCATCAAGGCGGTCCTGACGGATCTGTGCCTCGAGTACACCTTCGACGTCCTTGAAAATGTGGTCCAGGCGTCCGATCGAGCGCCCGTCGGTTAGCTTCACCGCATCGTCGATGCGCCCGAAAACCTGTTCAATCACCGGAAATGAACGGCCACAGGCGCAGCGCTGCGTCGCCGGCGCCGGGCGCACCAGATCGCCACACCGGTAACGGATCAAGGGCATGGAAAGATTATTGAATCCGCTGCCGACCAACTCGTAGAGCCCATCGCCGACGGGCAGCATTTCCACGAAGGAATAGTCGGACAACAGATGGTGGCTGCCGTGTTCGCAGGTGCCTATGGCGGCTATGCGCTCGAACTGGCCGTACCAGTCGAATACCTTGCAACCGAAAACGCGCTCGATCTCGCGGCGCGAATCAACGGACAGGGTTTCCGATGATGTGACAATCCCGCGCAGGGACCGGCCGCAGTATTGAACCCCGGTGCTGCGCATCCATTGTGCGAGAAATCCGATTGAAGACGGATAAGCCTGAATCACCACTGGATCGAAATCGCCGAGAGCGCGAACATATTGCGCGGCCGTCGATTCGGACAGGTGGTACGACGAACACATCAGCATGTTATCGACCCGGTTTAGACGCCAGAATGGCGCTCTGGTCTGGGTCGCGGGCACGATCATGTCACCACGAATCCACGCCCGGCGCCCGCCCGGGCGCAGACCGGCCCACGCAAGCTGCCGCCAGACGAAGGCGTTCTCGCGATTGATGGCGTTCAGATCCTGATACAGGCGCAAGGGCGCTCCCGTGGTGCCGCTGGTGCTGCCGGC
>JANNTE010000405.1:0-2499 GCA_031403365.1 Betaproteobacteria bacterium
CTCAAACCCCGTTGGAATCACGTCCGCCGTTCAGACTCAAACCCCATTGGACAAGGCTCAGTCTTGACATTGCCAGGGGTGGTCAGTAATCTTCCGCACCCTGTTGCAGGGGGCTGGCAAAGCCTTGCAAGGGAAGAACAATCGGACTTCTGGTGATATAGCTCAGTTGGTTAGAGCACAGCACTCATAATGCTGGGGTCGGTGGTTCAAGTCCACCTATCACCACCACGCAAACGCGGGTAAGCAACCAAAGGCCCCTGCGCCGCTGCAAGCCCTGTGTACTGTGCTGGCGCGATACAATGTCGGCAGGCATTTTGCGTACTCGTTCGGCCCGGCCGGCGTCGGCACATCCCGGAGTGATGTTCATGAAAATTTTGCGGTTCGCCTGCGTCACCGGCTTTTTTCTGCTGATGGCGGTGACGCACGCGCATGCCGAGCGCACTTTTCCGGAACAGGCCAAACGCGGAGAACTCAAAGCCTACGCATACCCGGAGATGAAAATCGGCGTCAAGACCTATCGGCTTTCACCGGGCAGCCGCATCATCAACGAGCAAAATATGATCATCATGCCGGCAACGCTGCAGCTTCAAAGCGCACCGGTAATGTATATGCTCGACATGGGTGGGGAATTGGCAAAGGTGTGGCTGCTGACCGCGGAAGAAGCCAAAAGGATCCGGATGGCCAAGTAGCCGCCGCGCATGAAGAAACTTTATATTCGCACTTACGGCTGCCAGATGAACGAGTACGACTCGGCCAAGATGGCCGATGTACTCAAGGCGTCCGATGGATTTGAACAAACCGAAGACCCGGCTGCAGCCGATGTCATCCTGTTCAATACCTGTTCTGTGCGCGAAAACGCGCAGGAACGCGTGTTCCACGCGCTTGGGCGCTTGCGCCCGTTGAAAGAGGCCAGGCCGGAACTCATTATCGGCGTGGGTGGTTGCGTGGCCAGCCAGGAAGGATCGGTCATCGTCGAGCGCGCGCCCTACGTCGATGTGGTGTTCGGTCCCCAGACCCTGCATCGTCTGCCGCAGCTGATCGAGGAGCGCAGGCGCAGCGGCAAGCCCCAGGTGGACATCTCTTTTCCGGAAATCGAGAAGTTCGATGCACTGCCACCGGCCAAAGTCGACGGATTTACCGCCTTTGTTTCGATCATGGAAGGATGCAGCAAGTACTGCAGCTTTTGTGTCGTTCCGTATACCCGCGGCGAGGAAGTGTCCCGGCCTCTCGACGATGTGCTCACTGAAGTCGCCGGTCTCGCGGACCAGGGCGTGAAAGAGGTCACCCTGCTTGGCCAGAACGTGAACGCCTATCGCGGTGCCATGACCGATGGCGAGACAGCGGATTTTGCCCTTCTGCTCGAGTATCTCGCGCAGATGCCCGGAATTGAACGCCTGCGCTACACCACGTCGCATCCGCGCGATTTCACCCAGCGCCTGATTGACGCCTACCGCAGCCTGCCGCAACTGGTCGATCACGTACACCTTCCGGTGCAGTCCGGATCGGACCGCATCCTGTCCGCGATGAAACGCGGCTACACTGCCCTGGAATACAAGTCGATCATCCGCCGTTTGCGTGCGGCACGTCCGGGTTTGTCGATTGCCACGGATTTCATCGTCGGGTTTCCCGGCGAGACTGACCAGGATTTTACGCAGACCATGAAGCTGGTCGAAGAAGTCGGTTTTGATGACAGCTACAGTTTCATGTACAGCCCGCGCCCGGGTACTCCGGCGGCCGACTTCGCCGATCAGGTGCCGCTCGCAACCAAACAGGCACGGCTCGCGCGGCTGCAGGCCGTGCTAGACGCCAGCGCCAAAGCCATCAGCGCGACCATGGTCGGCAGCGTGCAGCGCATTCTGGTCGAAGGCCCTTCCCGCAAAAATCCGGCCGAGTTGGCCGGGCGCACCAGCAACAATCGCGTGGTGAATTTCGCCGGGCCGGGACGCATGGCCGGCCAATTCATTGATGTTCACATTGCCGCCGCCATGGCGCACACGCTGCGCGGCGAAATTCGTCTGACAGAGCCGGCTTGATTCCCCTGGAAATATCCTTTACCCCGGTCGACAACCAGCGCCTTGCCAATCTATGTGGCGCGCTGGATGAGAATCTCAAACAAATCGAGGGCAAGTTCGACGTGTCGATCGCTCGGCGCGGGGAGCATTTCAGCATTTCCGGTGAACTCGCCCCGTCGCGCCTGGCGGCCGATGCGCTGCAGCGCTTTTATCAACAGGCGAGCCATAACGTAAGCCTTGAGGATATCCAGCTCGGACTGATTGAAATCTCCGGCGCGGCGGCCATGCAGGCCGATGGCGAAGTCATGGTGTTGCAGACGCGACGTCGCGACCTGCACCCGACCTTCCGGGTCGCCACCGACGAGCAGACCGGCCAGGTGGTGATCTCCGGCATGGGCGAGCTGCACCTGGAAATCATCGTCGATCGCCTGAAGCGCGAATTTGCGGTCGAAGCGAGCGTCGGCAAGCCGCAGGTCGCTTACAAGGA
>JANNTE010000406.1:0-9111 GCA_031403365.1 Betaproteobacteria bacterium
GTTTTTTCGCCGGGTCCAGCGGTTTGATGGTGTGCGGCAGCACGCAATTGCCGTGACCCATGGCGCGCAGCACGTCGTGTACCGCGGCGGCGTAACAGTGTTCCAGTCGTTTCGTCAGATCCATGATTTTTCCTCAAGCACACATCATTTCAGGGACGCCCATGACGCAAGAATTCGCGCGATCAAGGCGACTATCGGATAGTACAGACTCGCGGGCCGCACGGTGAAGGCCTCCAGCGCGTCAGCGCCCGTGCCGGATCGGCGCGGCAGGCGGGCCGATTCGCACAGCAACCCAGTGGGGTGCTCTCCGGTGCTTTGTGCCAAGTCACGTCGCGGGTGATCGGCGGAAAGATCTTTGTCCGGACGATTCCGGCCGGTCGACTTTTTTGAAACCGACACGCAAGGACAGCGGCTACGTAGTAATTTAACCGGCGGTCCATCAGCAGGCTGCTCGCAACGTCGCCTTGCAACCGGCGCGTTTCCGCCCTATTCAGGCCCAACTGCCCCTTGTCCCGGTGTTCAGTAGAGACTCAGTGGGTCAGCAGACCGACGTAATGTTGAAGACGTTGCGCGCGCCCGGCACAACAGAAAATCCAGCGCTGATTCGTCAATCCAGCAGCACCAGGCGCCCCTGGTTCCGGGCCGCTTCGATCTCTTCAACAGGCAGCGCCACAGAACTCTGTCCACGCGCACCCCAGATGATGTCGATCGACCGTCCGCCGAGGCTCTCGACCAGGCAGGGGCCGATGGGGATGTTCTGCCTGCGCCCGGTGCCCGCTTGGTAGGAGACCGTGCCGACGATGCGCGCGGCGCGCGTCATTATGTCCATGGCGCGTTACGGTGAGCCTGACACTCAGCCTGATTCAAGGGTTGCCTGGTTGCGCCGCGCCGATTTGTCGGGTGACGCGGTGCGCACGCGGGCGCGATTCCAGGCGGCGAATGTGGTCTTTGCTTGAGCGAACACGCTGCGCGTCCAGTCCTGGTCTTCAGCAATCCTGTGGACGACGGGCAGGTGCCGGTCGAACTTCACGGCCGCTTCGGACTTGTTGATCTGGTCCTTGGGCGCGCCGAACTGAGTCAAAGCGGCACCGAGTGCCGACAGGCCGCCGATGACGACGGCACCTCCCAGCGCGCCGACCAGCGTGGCCACGAAGGGTCCGGCCATACCGACCACACCGCTGCCCGGAAGCATGAAGACGGCCGGGGACAGCAGCAGGCCCCAGACGCCGCCCCAGAAGGCCCCGATGCTGCCCCAGGCCTTGATGCGAAGTCCGGGGGTGTAGAAGCCCCTTTGCTTTTCTTCGCTGTGAAAGCCCTTGCGTCCCAGCGACAACTTCGTCATGTCGAAACCGGATTGACCCAGCATGCGGACCGCTTCGTCGGCTGAGGCATGGGTGTCAAAAACGAAGAATGGGGATTCTGGATTGCTCATGATGGCCTTTCGGTTCAATAGACGAGGTTCATCTTGTTGACGACGTTGCGCACCCCGGCGCCGTCGTCATGGGCGTGGTCAAGTTCGTTGACGAGCCGGGAGCGTGTGCCGTCGTGCCTGCGCGGTCTGTGCGACAGCGAACGCACAGCCACGCGCGACTCCCGGCCCCTTTGTGTGCATTGCCGCATGGTCGGCAGCGCCCAGGTGTCACGCAGGGGTCGACGCAGGGAGTCGCCGGCCAGTGAAGTGCCCGCCTGGCCGCGCCATCGCCTTATGTGCGTTACCACTCAGACGGCGGATGCCCATGCCGCTATCTTGGTTTTTCCATCGGGAGCGTCCTTGAACTCGGTCGTACCCACACTGAAGTTCTGCGCTGCCGGTGTTAGTGCGCCAGCGCAATTACCGGGCCAGTCCAGCGATGATCCATGAGACCAAGGAATTGGAGCGCCAGAGAAATGACGGATTGGCCGCCGCCAATGATCTGCCGGGTTCCCCGGACCCGCAGCAGAAGGCCTGCTGCGATCCGCCGGTGACGACCCAAACCGTCCGCACCAACGCTGATGCCATGAACGATGCCAGGACCAGCGTACTTCTCGTCGAAGAGGACCCCGTCTGTGCCAATTTTATCCAGCAGGCGCTCGCAGGCAGCGGACATAGACCGTTTCGAGTCGAGCGGGTGAGCCGCCTCTCCGATGCACTCGAACGCCTTCTCAAGGGAGGTATCGATGTAGTCATGCTTGACGGTACGCTGCTCGGCGGCCAAGGCATCGAGGTTTTCGATCAACTGGTCAAGGCTGCTTCGAATTCCCTGATTCTCGTTCTCAGCGCGGCGGGCGGAGAAGATGCCGCGCGCCAGATGGTGCAGCGCGGTGCCCATGACTATTTCTTCAAAGATCATCTGGATGCGCACTGGTTGCCGCGTGCTTTGAGTTACGCCATCGAGCGCAAGGCGGCGGAAGTGGCCTTGTTCGATGAAAGGGAGCGTGCTCAGGTTACGCTCAATTCCATCGGAGACGCCGTCCTGGCCACCGACATCCAAGGCAACGTGACCTATCTGAATCTTGTGGCGGAGAGGATGACGGGTTGGTGTCGAGAGGACGCAATGGGACACCCGCTTGCAGAGGTGTTCAAGATCATCGACGGCACAACGCGCCAACCGGCTGCCATTCCAGCGCAGCGCGCCATAGATGAGGACCAGACCGTGGCGCTGGCCCCGAATGCGGTATTGATCCGCCGGGACGGGTTCGAGTGCGCGATCGAGGATTCCGTGGCTCCCATCCACAACCGGGACGGCAACACCGCCGGAGCGGTGATCGTCTTCCACGACGTCAGCCAATCGCGGGCCATGGTAGAGAAGATGTCCCACTTGGCCCAGCACGACTTTCTCACCGGCTTGCCGAATCGAGTGCTGCTCACGGAACGGCTCTCGCAGGCAATCGGGCAGGCAAACCGGCACCGTAAGCAGGTCGCACTTATGTTTCTGGACCTGGATAATTTCAAACACATTAACGACTCCCTGGGGCATGCGATCGGGGACCAGCTACTGCGCTCGGTTGCGCAGCGCCTGAGGGCGTGTGGGCGCACCACGGACACGGTGTGCCGCCAGGGCGGTGACGAGTTCGTGATACTGCTATACGAAATCGAGCAGCGGCGAGATGCCTCCAACTTTGCCGAGAAACTGCACGCCGTGCTGGCCCCCCCGCACCTTATCGGCGGACATGAACTCCATGTCACTTTGAGCATGGGCATCAGCATGTACCCCGACGACGGCATCGACGCGGACACCGTGATGCAGAGTGCGGACACCGCGATGTATCACGCCAAGGCAAGCGGCCGCAATACTTACCAGTTTTTCGGGGCGAAAATGAGTACCGGCGCGGTGCGCCGCCTGATGGTCGACCGGGGCCTGCGCCACGCCCTGAAGCGCGAGGAGTTCCTGCTGCACTACCAGCCACAAATCGATCTTGCTTCAGGCGCGATGACGCGCGCCGAGGCGCTCATCCGCTGGCGGGATCCGGGGCACGGGCTCGTCTATCCGGCGCAGTTTGTGCCAATCGCGGAAGAATGCGGACTCATCGTTCCGATCGGACGCTGGGTAATGCGCGAGGCTTGCAGCCAAATCCGGGCCTGGCTGGATGCGGGCCTTCCGGCGGTTCCGGTGTCGGTCAACGTTTCCGTAACGGAGTTCAGGGACAAGGGCTTTCTTGAGGGCATCGCACTGATATTGAAGGAGACAGGCCTGCCGCCGGGTTATATCGAGCTGGAAGTGACCGAAAACATACTCATGCAGGACGCCGAATCGTCAGAGTCGTTGCTTAAGGCACTCAAGGCCATGGGAGTGGGGCTTGCGATCGATGACTTCGGTACAGGCTATTCGAGCTTGAGTTATCTGAAACGCTTCCCCATCGACACCCTGAAGATCGACCAGTCGTTCATGCACGACATCGCTACTGACGGGGCCGGCGCCACCATCGTCAGCGCGGTCATCGCGATGGGGAAGAAACTCAAGCAGCGGGTCGTTGCCGAGGGAGTGGAGACGCGCGACCAACTCGCGTTCCTGCAAAAAGAGCAATGCGAAGAAGGGCAAGGGTTTCAGTTCAGTTATCCTTTGCCCGCCGAAGACTTCAAGCGCTTGCTCGCAACCACGCAGGCCGCGGCGATGGTGGCTGCCTGAGTCCGGTGTGCTGCGGGGAAACCCATGTTTCGTGAATTTGTCGATCGGCGGTTCGTTGCCCCTCCCACCGGGCAGGGCGTCTGGAGATTGTCCTGATCGCCTCGCTCACTTCGTAGATCGATCACCGGGCCGCCGGCAAAACGCAGGTGTAATGCACCTGGCCAACCATCGTTCCAGCGACGCGAAAGTTGGCGTTCAGAACTTTTTGCGCCGACGTTTTCCAGTTCGCCAGCGCAATACGGCATAGAACTCTATCGCGGCGCGTGGCTTATACTGCGCGTCCGAATTTCTCCAAGGATGAATGCCATGGCGCGTGTGGTTCGTTTTGCTCAAACCGGCGGTCCGGAAGTGTTGAAGGTTGAAGACATCAATGTGCCGGCCCCGAAACAGGGCGAGGTACGCATCAAGGTGCAGGCTGTGGGGTTGAATCGGGCCGAGTGCATGTTCCGGGCCGGCCAGTATCTGGAGGTTCCGCAGTTTCCCTCGCATATCGGTTACGAATGCGCTGGTTTCGTCGAGTCCATCGGCGCCGGTGTCGCGGGCTTCAATGTGGGGGATCGGGTCAGTACCATTCCTGCGTTCGGCATGACACAGTACGGCAGCTATGGTGAACTGGTGAACATGCCGGCTCATGCCGTTGCGACATATCCCGCGAACCTGAGCGCGGAGCAGGGCGCGGCAATCTGGATGCAATACGTCACCGCCTGGTGCGGGCTCATCGAGCTGGGCAAACTGAAAGCAGGCCAGACCGTGCTGGTTACCGCAGCCAGCAGCAGTGTTGGTTTGGCGGCCCTCCAGATTGCCAAAGCCGGGGGCGCACAGGTCATCGCGGCGACACGCAAACCGGACAAGAAAGCCAGACTCCTCGCGGCGGGCGCGGATCATGTAGTGGTGACCGAGCAGGAAGATCTTCCCGCCCGTGTCATGGCAGTGACCGGCGGCAAGGGTGCCAATATCATTTTCGATCCAGTCAGCGGGCCTTATGTAGATACGCTGGCCCAGGCGGCCGCGCATGATGCCAGAATTTTTATCTACGGTTTGTTGGACGCGCGCCCGACGCCGTTTCCGCTTTATGCGTCGTTTCAAAAAGGCATCTGGGTTCGTGCGTTCGCGCTGTTCGAATTCACCTTGCAACCGGCGGCGCTGGCCCGTGCGAAGGAGTTCATCATTTCCGGCCTTGCTTCCGGCGCGTTGAAGCCGGTCATTGATCCGGCCAGCTTTACACTGGATCGCATCGCCGAGGCGCACCGGTACATGGAATCGAATAATCAGTTCGGCAAGATCGTCGTCCGGGTATAAATCCGGAAGCGCCGGAGATGGCGCGCAACATCTCCGGCGCATTGATTCAAGGGCCGTCAACCGAAAGCGGGCGGCACTGGCCCGCGGCAGGTCTTACTTGAGGTCGTTCTTTACCGCATCGATCGCGGCCTGCGCACAGATTCCGTCGTCTTCCGCGCTCGCGCCGCTGACACCGATACTGCCGACGTGTTCGCCGCTGCCGGTAACGATCGGCAATCCACCTTCAAAGGTCACGAGGCCGGGGACAAACGCGATGCCCGGAATCTTCTGCGCGATTTCGCCCAGCATTTTGGTGGAGAACGGGAACGAGGCCGAGGTCTGGGCTTTCAATTGCGATATCTGAATGCTGCCCATGAACGCATCGTCCATGCGCAGGAAATACTTCAGTTCACCGCCCGTGTCCAGGATGGCGATATTGAGTTTCCAGCCGGCTACCTTGGCCTTGGCCTCGCAGGCCTCGGCCATTTTCTTTGCGGTGGACAGATTCAACACGGTTTTCTTTTGCTGCGCGAAAGCCTGGCCCGCGAACGCGGTGACGGCAAACGCGGCGGCGACGGCGAGTAACAATTTCTTCATGACGTTTCTCCGGGAGTGTTTAGGATAGGAAAGATGCCGAACTGGCAGAGCGATCCGGCAAGACAGTATAGTCTCGCCCCGGGTGGGCAGCATCCAGAGTGCTTCGCCGGTGAGTCGCGCGCTCAATATCGCCGCGCGTGATTTTCACCTTCGTCATCGTAAAGAATGATGGCCAGCATTCGAATCGGCAGCTTGATGAGCTGGATCGGTCCGTGCGCCACGCTGCCCTTGAAGGTCAGGGAATCGCCGGGTGACATGAGATAAGTCTGCCGGCCGTGGCGGTATTTGAGTTTGCCTTCCAGAAGATAAATGAATTCCGTGCCGGGATGCTCGAAGGTCGGGAACACTTCGCTCTCGTCGTTCATGGTGACGAGGAAGGGTTCGAATATTTTTTTAGGACCGTGATCGTAGGCGAGCAGATGATAGGTGTGTCCGCGCCTGGTGCCGCGCCGCACCACTTCCATGCCTTCGCCCTTCTTGACCAACTGTGCGCCGCCCACGGGCGCGTCGAAATCGCGGAACAGACTCGCCAGCGCAACTCCAAGCGCCTGAGCGATATGCGAGAGGGTATCGAGGCTGGTTGATGACTGCCCGTTCTCGATCTTGGACAGCATGCCCCGGCTGATGTCGGCACGCGCCGAAACGTCGGCTATCGTCAGATTGTGGCGCTGTCGCAATTCGCGCAGCGTTGCGCCCAGATGTTTATCGAGGGTGCTGCTTTGCCGAACTTCGGCCTCGGGATGCTTCTTCGTTTTCAAATCGTCTTCCTCGTATCGACCAGTTTTATGACGCGACGCACCACCTTGCCCCGCTTCAAGTCATCCACTGAAAACGTTCTCTTGACATCGGAAACGCGCCGGGTTTAGATTAACTGTGGAGAAACATTGTTTACCTTGATTATAAAGTTTCTCACCAGCCGTCCCGTGGCGGCGTGTAATAAAAAGCGGGCCAGGCTTCGAGTCCGACAATAACGCAGGGGGAGTATCAAACATGAATACGGACGTGCGCACGCGCATTGACGCCATGTTTTCTCGCGATAAAGCGATGGCCTGGGTCTTCATCGTACTGCTTTGGGTCAGCATCGCCTTCGTGTACTTTGCAATCCTCGGGTTTGTCGAAGATGGCGCCATGCGCGTCGTGCTCAGTATCGGTGCCTTGCTGCTGCTCATATTCAATACCGCCTCGATGCTGGCGATGATCCGACATTACGCGCAGGACAAAGACCACATCTACGGCCTCGATATCAAACATCTCGACGAAAACCGGCTTGGCTGAGGAGGCGCGAAACATGGCATACAACCCACCGAAACAGGCCGGCATCGGCCAGGTGATCGACAGTCTGATCATTCTCGTTCTGCTCTTTATCTGCCTGCTGGTGCCTTTTCTCTGGAAGAAGCAGGCTGCCGCGACTGCTGCCGAAGCCCCCGCGGCAGCGGCGGCACAGGAAGCCGAGCCAACCTGGGAAGCACTGAATCAGACAGCGGTCCAGGCCGCGCAATGGGAGAAGCTGGGCAAAAAACCGTCGGATGCCAAGGGGCTGATTGAAACGCAGTTCGACTTCGATGCCGACCTGCGTTCCTGGAAACTGCCCGTCACCATACTGGTCATCATCGGGTACTTTTTCTTTCTCCTGCGCATCTCGGATCGAGAGTACCGGGAAGTCGTCGCAGAGAAATTCGGCAACTCGCGCTAGCGCGCATCACAGGAGAGCTGGCATGGCGCTTTGGGACATGTTGAGTTGGGCGGCCTGGATCATCTCGGGCCTGCTGTTTGTCTGGATGGTCTTCGATGCCGTGGGGGTAAGCAAACAGTACGGCGAGGACTACCTTATGAGTTCGCGCGAAGGCGAGGAATAGTCCGGCTCGGACAAATCGACAGGAGGGGACGGGACAATGGCTACAACAACCGCTGCAGGGCCGGGACAGCAACGCATTTCCCTGAGGAAAGTGCTCGGCCCGATCCATGTCTGGGCACTCGGTGTGGGCATTGTGCTGGTCGGCGAGTTTACCGGCTGGAATTTCTCGCTCGCAAAAGGCGGCGCCTGGGGCGCATTGATCGCCTGCTGGTACATCGGGCTGCTCTACACCTGCGTGGCCATGATCGACTCCGAAGTCACTTCCACTGTGGCGGCGGCGGGCGGCCAGTACACCCAGGCCAAACATATCGTGGGCCCGTTGATGGCCTTCAATGTCGGCCTGTACCTGGTCATGGCTTACACGATGCTGGAGGCCAGTAACGCGATCGTCGTCGGCGACCTGCTCAAGTCGCTGGCAGGCGAGATGGGCCACGCCGATCTCGATACCAGGCCGTTCATCGTGCTGAGTATTGCGCTGCTGGCCTGGCTGAATTATCGAGGGGTGTACGCCACGCTCACGGTAAATTTCGTCATTACCGCCATCGCCTTTATTACGATCATCGTGCTGTTTTTCAGCGTTTCGCCGTTTTCGCCGGGCAAGGTGCTGCTGCACAAGGATTTGTTTACCGACCTGCCGTACGGCTGGATTGGTGCGCTCGGCGCCTTGCAGTTCGGCATGTGGTATTACCTGGGCATCGAAGGAACCACCCAGGCCGCGGAGGAAGTGCGTTCAGCGGGGCGATCCATTCCGCTGGGCACCATGAGCGGCATGATCACGCTTCTGATCGCCGCGTCGCTGACATGGTATGTCGCGGCCGGTCTGATGCCATGGCAGTACCTCGGCCAAGCCTATACCCCGCTGTATGACGCGGCCAAGTTAACCGGCGGTGGAACGCTGCAGGCAATCATGTTCATCGGCACCCTGTTCGCGGCGCTTGCTTCCGCCAATGGCTGCATCAACGATGCTTCGCGCGCCTGGTTCTCCATGGGGCGCGACCGCTACATGCCGCAGTGGTTCGGTGCAGTGCATCCGCGTTACCGTACACCGTACCGGGCGATTATTTTTCTCATTCCGATCGCAGTCGTGTTTGCCATCATCTTCGTCGATAAACTCGATCTGGTTATTGGTTTTTCGATCATGTCCGGCCTGCTGGGTTACACGTTCATATCGATAAACATGATGAAGTTCCGCAATAAATGGCCGCTGGGCTCCATCAACCGTGGCTATGTGCATCCGTTCCATCCGGTGACGGCGATCGTCCTGCTGGTACTGTG
>JANNTE010000407.1:0-2907 GCA_031403365.1 Betaproteobacteria bacterium
CCGACCCCCACCGCGGGCGAGCCTACCGCCACCATTGCCCCCACCGAACCAGCCATCGGCCCGCTGAGCTTTGAGACCGGCCGCAATGACTACGTCATCATGGTAGACGACGCGCCGCGCATCTTCCTGGTCTACGTGCCGCCCGGTTACGACCCCGGCACGCCCACCCCGGTGGTGTTCATGTTCCACGGCAGCAACCAGGGCGGCCCGCTGATGTACGAAAACACCGGCTGATGTCGCTGGGCGAACGGATGAAGATGGAGTTGATCGCGGCCCTGCTGCACTCGCCCGAGGTGCTGTTTCTGGACGAGCCCACGATCGGCTTGGACGTGGTGGCGCAGCACAACATTCAGGCGTTCCTGCGTCACTACCAGCAGCAGCGGAAGATGACGGTGCTGCTGACGAGCCATTATATGAAGGACGTGGCCGCGCTGTGCCGCCGCGTGGTCATCATCGCGCACGGGCAGATCGTTTACGACGGCTCGTTGAGCGGGATCATCGATCGTTTCAGCGGGCACAAGATCATCACGCTGGTCTTCCCCGGCGAGAGCCTGCCGCACGGGCTGTCCCGTTTCGGCGAGGTGCTGGAAGAGCAGGCCCCCAAGGTCAAATTGCGGGTGGACCGCAACGGCATCGCCACGGCCCTGGCCGCCATCCTGGCGCAGCATACGGTCGAGGACGTGAGCGTCGAGGATCCGCCGCTGGAAGAAGTGATTGCCGAGATGTTCGCGCTGTCGTCCGAACAGGCCGAGACCGAGGCGATCAAAACCCAGGGTTGACGGCACGGCGGAAAGGGCAGGCGAATGGCGAACTTCGATCAAACCAGCTATGCCGTAACGTCGCTGGCCTGGCGCTGGCGGGTGATGACCTGGTGGACCGTGCTGCGGATCTCGCTCGAGGAGCGGCTAGTCTATCGGGGCGATTTCGCCCTCGGCACGCTGATGCGCTTTTTGCCGCTGGTGACCCAGGTCTTTCTGTGGGGCGCCATCTTCGAAGCCGTCAGCGGCAGCACCGGCATGAGCACCGTGGCGGGGTACACCTACGGCGAGATGGTCGCCTACTATTTATTGACGCAAGTCAGCCGGGCCTTTTCCAGCATGCCGGGACTGGCCACCAATATCGCCCTGCAGATTCGCAACGGCGAGATCAAGAAGTACCTGGTGCAGCCGGTCGACCTGATCGGCTTTCTGCTGTTGAATCGCCTGGCCCATAAGCTGGTCTACTACGTCGTGGCGGCGGGGCCGTTTGCACTGGTGTTCTATTTGTGCCGGGGCTTCTTCTCCGGATGGCCCGACGCCATCACGCTGTTGGCGTTCGCCGCTTCGCTGGTGATGTCGTTTCTGCTGGGCTTTTTCATGGAAGCGACGCTGGGCATGTTGGGCTTCTGGTTTCTGGAGGTCAGCTCGCTGTTATTCGTCTATATGCTGTTCTCGTTCTTTTTATCTGGGCACATGTTTCCCATCGACATGCTGCCGGGCCATTGGGCGACGTTCGTCCGCGCCGTGCCACTGCAATACCTGGCCTATTTTCCGGCGGCCGTGTTCCTAGGAAAAATCCAAGGTGTCGACCTGGCCTGGGGTCTGGCGGTTCAGGCCGCCTGGGTCGTGGTATTCATCATCATCTGTCGGGTCACGTTCCACCGCGGCGTCAAACGTTACAGCGGCTATGGCGGATAGCAACATGATCGATCCAGTCGTCGATGCCTCGTCCGCAGTTGCGCCAGTTCACCCTTCTTACTGGCGCGTATTTCTCGCGTTCGCCCGCAACAGCCTGGTGCGCGACATGACGTTCCGCGGGAACTTCATCCTCGAGTGCGTCACGTCGCTGTCCTGGATGGCGATGAACCTGGGCTACTACGTGCTGATCTTTCAGTTCACGACCACGATCGGCGAGGGAACCGGCTGGGGCAAATTCCAGTTCTTCGTGTTCCTGGCCACCACGCTATTCGTCAACAGCATCGTGCAAGCCTTCTTCATGCCCAATTGCGAGGAGTTCAGCGAGCTGATCCGCACCGGCGGGCTCGACTTCGCGCTGCTCAAGCCGATCGATACCCAGTTCCTGATCTCGCTGCACAAGATCGACTGGTCTGCGCTGTCGAATTTTTTCTTCGCCGCGGCCTTGCTGGCCTTTTCGCTGGCCAACCTGCCCGAGTGGCCCGGACTGTTGCCGATGGCCCTTTATCCGCTGTACCTGGCCTGCGGCGTGGCGATCATGTATAGCCTGATGATCACCCTGTCGGCGACGAGCGTCTGGCTGGGCCGCAACCAGACGCTGTACGATTTCTGGTTTTATATCACCAACTTCTCGCGCTACCCGATGGAGATTTATCGCGGTCCGATCGGCGATCCGCTGCGATTGTTCTTCACGTTCATCATCCCCGTGCTGGTCGTCGTCAACGTGCCGGCGCAGTTGTTGGCCAAGCCGCTGGCGGCCCAGTCGTGGCCGCTGGCAGTGTTCGCTCTGTTCGCGGCCGTCGCTTCTCTGTGGGTCTCGCGGGTCATCTTCCGCCGGGCGATGCTGAGCTATCGCAGCGCCAGTAGTTAGGCGAGTGGCATACGAAAATACGAATGCAGCCGCTGAGTTCACAAAGTACACCGGGATTCTTAACAACCCCCTCCGCGTCCGTTCGGCTGCCTTCGTCCCGAGCTTGGCTCGACTGAGCTCGCCGAAGTCAGGCCGAGGGGAGCTCACGGCCGAAGCCTCTGTGAACTCGGCGGCAATCTGCCTTCGTCGTTGTTAGCGACGAGCAACGCTACGGACTCTTCGCCGGGCCGTCCGAATTCTTGTCCGGCTCGCCCTCGGGCTGCTTCTCGAAAGCCAACGACGCCGAGTTCATGCAATAGCGCTGACCGGTCGGTTGCGGCCCGTCGTCGAAAAGATGGCCCAGGTGCGCGCCGCAGTTGCTGC
>JANNTE010000408.1:0-12635 GCA_031403365.1 Betaproteobacteria bacterium
CCCGGCCTCTACGGCGACCGACATGGGCAGCAGTCTTTTCGGATGGATTTGCGGTGGCACGGGCACAACCGTGCCGCTGAAGTTCCTGCCGGGCACTTGCCGCGGCACCTAAGTCGTCACATCATTTGCCGCGGCTAAGTCGCCACAGGGCTGCGGAGAAAAGGTACCCTTCGGGGTACCTTTTTTTTGGGCTGGGCAATACCAAGGCTAAGCGATTAGAGTGAACAAGTTCCATTATCGGGCCGGCGCAGGCTTCCTTACCCTGCTTGCCTGCGCCCTGTACCTGCCCTTCCTCGGCAATCCATTGGTATTTGATGACTGGACGCTCTTTGGCGGCTCTGATTTCGCTTACTTCGCCACCCATCCCTTCGATTTCTTCAGGGTTCGAAACTTACCCTATTTTTCATTGGCGTTTACCTATACCCAGGGAATGGGCATGCCGGTCCAGCGCGTCATCAGTCTGGCACTGCACCTTGCCTGCTCAATCGCAATTTTCAGGTTGATTTACGACTTGCTCAGACTGGTCGCACCAGCGAGTCCCGCGGGTCTTGTGACCGAGGTCGAACGTTCCGCGACAATCTGGGCGCTGACCGGGGCCGCAGTATTTGCAATTCATCCTGTGGCTGTATACGGCGCGGGATACCTGATCCAGCGCAGCATTGTGCTGGCTACGTTGTTCTCGATATTGTCGATCTTGATGTTCCTGCGTGGCTTGCGGCGCGGCGCCCACCGTGACGCGGTATCAGCCGCGCTGTTGTATTCCGTCGCGGTCTATAGCAAACAGCACAGCTTGCTGTTGCCCGCGATCGCCGCGATGACCGTGGTCCTGGCGGCAACGGACCGGCGCTTCGCGCTTCGGCACTGCGTCATCTACCTGGCTCTGTGCGCTCCGGCAGCGATCCAGCTGGCGCTGCTGAGCAAAGGGGTTATCGGATCCGCTTATGAACCGGACTCCGGGGCGGTTACTGATCAAATTGACACTGCCTTGGTCCATGGCGCTGCCACGTCTTGGTCTTTGAGTGCTGCTACGCAAGCGGGGTTGTACTTCAAGTATGTTTTACTCTGGATTTGGCCCGATGTACGGTCGATGTCTGTGGACCTTCGCGTGGCCTTTGCAGACACTGCGTCGACGGGCCTGGGAGTTTTGAAGGGTTGCGCTTTCGTCCTCTACGGAGCACTGGGTTGCGCGCTGCTGCTCAGACGGGGCAGGCTCGGGCTGTTCGGGTTTGGATTGTTGTATAGCTGGATTCTTTTCCTGATCGAGTTCGGTACGGTACGGTTTCAGGAGCCATTTGTTCTTTACCGCAGTTACATTTGGGCGCCCGGCATCATCTTGATCTTGGTATCCCTGTTGAGTTTTTTTCCGCGTCGCGCGGCCTGGGTGATCATGATTGTTGCTGGTCCGATCCTGTTTTACCAGGCTCATGATCGCTTGACCACGTTTTCGCACCCATTCTTGTTGTGGCAGGACGCGGTCGCGAAACTACCTGAAAAGCCCGTGCCTTGGGGTTCGCGGACTTTGCACAACCTCGCTCGGGAGTATGTTTTCTCCGGAAAGCCCGAAAAGGCAGCCGAAATTGTTGAGCGCTGCATGTCGGAGTACCGCGATGCCTATCATTGCCACTTCGCGAAAGGCGCATTGCTTTCCGGTCTGGGAAACTACGCGGCAGCGTTACCCTATCTGACGCGTGCCATATCGCTCAAACCCGATAGCGTGGTTGCTCATCTGCGTCTGGCGTCGACCCTGGAACAGTTGGGCCGGGGCGATGAAGCGATTGAAATTCTGCGTCAAGCCTCGAAGCGTGGGCTGTCCGGGGTCGATATGGACCTTAGACGCATGGAAAGCGCGAAGATAAAATCCTCATTTCCGATACACGGACGCCCTTAGCAACAGGCCATTGCTCAGATAGGAGTGGAAGTACTCCAGATTGTTCAACTCTTCGCTGCCCGCCGCAAACACGGTTGCGCGCATCTGATCCAGGCAACGCCGGTAGCGCATGTGCAGGGTGTATAAATCATCTCCCCCACGAAATACCGGCCAATGCGTGGCATGGCCGAGAGCGGGAGAAAGAATCTCGGTGCGCAGGATCTTTCCGGCGTTGTACATGTGGCAAGAGGCACAGGCAAAATTGTATTGACCGGTGCGCGTGAAAAACAGTTTCTTGCCTTGCTCATACTTCGCCAGCGCTGCGCTGCCCTCGACGCGGACGTTGACCCGCATGCCGTCGGAGAGTGTGCGCGCGTAGGCGCCCATCAGTCCCATGGTGGCCTTGTCGTTGTAGTCATACTCCGCTTCGCCGTTGTCGCGCAGGCAGCGGTTGATATCCATCTCGAAGGTGACTACCCGGTTGCTGTTTCCGTCATGGTAAGGATAGTTGCCGGCGATGCCGCGCCCGCCGCTGGCGAAACAATCCGCGAAAGTCCTGCCGTTGCGAAAGCGCTTCTCCCACAAGCGCTTGCCCCGGTCAATCTCGCCCTGAAACGGCGGGAACTCCATGATGCTGTCGAACTGCGCCCTGGCGTCGCGCGACAGCGCGAGCGCACCGTTGATATAGTCGTCCAGCGGGACGTCAGGAAATCGCTGTTGAAAAAACGCGACTATTTCCGCGCGATCCTGCTCCGGCGACGCACGGCAGGGTGCCGCGGCGCAGGCCATCGTCAGACCTACAACCAGTATTGCGTTAACCAGGCCTCCTGGATTCAACGGCGTCATTCGAGCGTGGTTTCGATGCTCGCGCTTTCCTGCTTGTCGTCCACCCAGCTCACAGTCACTTTGTCCCCCGGTTTGGCGCCGCGTATCCGGAAATTCAAGAATGGATTCTTGGATACCGCCTGGCTCCATTGCGCATCCAGAACCAGTTTTCCGTTATGGGTGGCAAGCACGCGCTGAATAAAATGTAGCGGTATCAATACGCCGGAGACCGGATCCTCGCGCAAGCCCGTTTCCATCGGGTGAAACATCAGCACCTTGATGTCGGCCAAATCGCCCTGAATGCGGGCGCGGATTTTCATTGCGTCAGCCATTGCCCTGTGAGGCCCCCTGTTTGTCGAGCTGGGTCATGCGCCACAACCGCCAATCGTCACTTTCACCTCTTGCGCGGCACCATAAAATTTTCCACCAGCCTTGACCAGAACCCGGACCGTGGAGGATTCGCGCATCTTGATCCGGGTGGAAATAAAGGGTTCCAAGTGAGGACTGATGTCGAAAAACGCGACCAGAGGCTGGGGATTCCTGTCGGCGATGATATAAATCGTCTGCGTACCCGGAATCAGGCTGGTGATTTCGATCGGCACGATAGCGCCATTTTCTGCGATTTCCGGCGCTTTCAGCTCGATCAGACCGGACTCGGATATGGAAACCGCTCCGATATTATCGAGTACTGCCGCTACTGCCCGGGCATCGAACGCGGCCTGGTTCCATGGCGCGGCCACCACGCGCCCGGCTCGCAGCGTTCCCGCCGCGATGGCTGCCACATACGCGCCTGCCAGTGCCAGCGTGCACAGAAACTTTCTGCGCGGACGGATTTCTTCCGATGGTCGCATGCTCATGTAGCGTTCAGAGTGTGTAAAGGTAATCGACAATGAGTTCGATTTCTTCGGACGTCAGAATACGGTTCTTGCCGAATGGCGGCATCACCGTGTCCGGATTGATCAGTCTGGCATCCCATATTTGACGGCGCAGTGTATTCCGGTCGGGAAAGCGCGATTGCATCGCAACCAGCGGTGGTCCGATGTTGGCGGAAGTGATGGCGCTTGCGTCGCCCGGCATAGCATGACAGGCAAGGCAATTTCCCTTTGCGACCTCATGAGCCAGGCGCGCACCTTCCGTTGTTTCCGGCATATGACTGGCCAGCACCGGAAAATTACCTGCCAGCGACGCAGCCAAAACGAGCATTGCTGAATACTTGCCGGGTTTCATTCGATCTCCAGATACGACGTCAGACCGCGGGAGCGGTCAGTGGTTCAGGGCAGCGGATTCGCCCGCCACAGCCCTGACTTGCCACCGCGTTTCTCCAGCAGGCGCACGCCTTCGATCTGCATGCCCCGATCCACTGCTTTGCACATGTCGTAAATCGTCAGCAAACCCACGCTGACTGCGGTAAGGGCTTCCATTTCCACGCCGGTGCGGCCGACGGTTTCCGCTTGCGCAACGCATTCCACCGCATTGTCCGGTGCCACGACTTTGAACTCGACACTGACGCTGGTGAGCGCAATCGGATGACACAGTGGGATCAGGTCCGAGGTTCGTTTGGAGCCCTGAATGGCTGCCACGCGCGCGATTCCCAGAACATCGCCCTTGCTCGCGCTGCCTTGCACGATTTTTTGCAGCGTTTCCGGCCGCATGGTTATTCTTCCCGTCGCGATAGCGACGCGATGCGAGTCCGGCTTTTCCGCCACGTCGACCATGTGTGCCTGACCGGCGGCATTGAAATGAGTAAGTTCGCCCATCGTTAGTCCTGATTGAATTGATCCGGTCGCCTCACGACGCGGAACTCGTCTGACAATGAGGCTATCATAGCATCATGAAATTCAAGACTTTGCTGGTAGCGTTGCTGGTGTCGAGTGGGGCGTGGGCCGACGATCTTCCTGACCTCGGAGACAGTTCGCAAAGTGCGCTTTCGCCTGCCCAGGAACGCAAACTGGGTGAAGGCATCATGGCGCAGATTCGCTCGAGTCCTGCGTATCTCGATGATCCGGAAGTCGCCGACTACCTCAATACGACCGGCTACCGGCTGGTTGCGAACAGTCCCGATCCGGCTGGGCCTTTCGAATTCTTCGCCATCGCCGACAACAGCATCAACGCCTTTGCCTTGCCCGGTGGATTTGTCGGCGTGCATGCCGGATTGTTGCTCGCGGCACAAAGCGAGTCGGAACTGGCCAGCGTGTTATCGCACGAAATCGCGCATGTCACTCAACGACACATTGCGCGCCTGATCGCCGCCCAGCAGCGCGTGGGCCTGGCTTCGATGGCAGCGCTGGCGGTCGCCATTCTTGCGGCGCGCTCAAATTCCCAGGTATCTGCGGCGGCCATCGCAGCGGCGCAAGCGGGGGCGATCCAGTCGCAACTGAACTTTACGCGCGAGCATGAACGCGAGGCCGATCGTATCGGATTGCAGATCATGAACAAAGCGGCCTTCGATGTGCATGCGACACCGGTTTTTTTTGAGCGGCTGCAAAAAGCCACGCGCGTGTACGAGAATGGTGCGCCTTCCTATTTGCGCACCCACCCGCTGACCTTTGAGCGCATCGCCGATGTCGAGAGCCGCATTCAGGGAATCGCGTTCCGCCAGATCCCCGACAGCCTGGAGTTTCAACTGGTTCGCGCGCGATTGTCGGCTCAGGACGGAAATGCCCGGGAAGAAGTGGCGAATCTGGACAAGATGCTCGAAACGCGCAAATTCACCACCGAAGCCGCCGCTCGTTACGGGTTGGTCGTTGCGCTGCTGCGCGTCGGCGACCATGTGCGCGCGCGCAGAGAAATGTCCCTGTTGCACGGCCTGAAGGCGAAAAGTCCGATGATCGACGCGCTGTCGGCGCAAACCCTGATTGCAGCCGGAGATCTGGAAAAGGGCCTCGCCTCGTACCGAAGCGCAATGAATGCAAACCCGGATCGCAAGGCGCTCATTTACGGATATGCCGACGCGCTATTGTCCGCGAACAAGGCAACCGAGGCGTTACAATTCCTGGATATGAGACTGGCGGGGCGCACCGGTGACGCGCGACTTTATGAATTCCAAGCGCGCGCCTATGCAGCGCTGGGAAAGAAAATGCTTCAGCATCGCGCGGTGGCGGAAGTCTATGCTCTGCGTGGAAACTTCGTGGCGGCGATCGAGCAACTTCAGATTGCCAAGAAAGCCGGGGATGGAGATTTTTACCAGAAATCCAGCGTCGAAGCGCGCCTCAAGGAGTTCATGGCGCTGGATACGGAGAATCGACGCCAACCCTGATTGCGCGGTTTGCCGGCGTGCCGTGGTCTGCTGTTAGTCTGGCGCCAGTGCTTATTCAAGTGAAGAGACTCGCCATTCTGCCCCGGTTTTCATATCATAGCTCGGCCCTCCGTACTCACGCCTGAATCCCCCGGGGATTCGCTCATGGACAAGATCGGCAAATACCAGATCATCAAGGAGCTCGGCAGAGGAGCGACCAGCGCGGTTTATCTTGCCAACGATGCCTTCGCAGGCCGTCAGGTCGCCATCAAACTGGTGCGAGCCGACGCGCTCGGCGACAAAGAACAGGGCCGGCGTTTTCACAAGCTGTTTCTGGTCGAAGCGGCCCTGGCCGGCAAACTCTCCCATCCCCACCTGGTTACGATCTTCGACGCGGTATCGGATGAGGATGGCAGTTATCTTGTAATGGAATACGTGGCAGGTGGCACGCTGGAACGCCATACCCAGCCTGCGAACCTGATGCCAATCAACAATATCGTCGAAGTCGCGTTCAAGTGTTGCAAAGCGCTCGACTACGCACACCGGCATGGCATCATTCATCGCGACATCAAGCCCGCCAACATCCTTCTGTCGGGCGAGACCGATATCAAGGTATCCGATTTTGGCGCCGCGCTTTCGGTCTCGGCTGAAACCACCCAGGTGACCGGGATCGGTTCACCGGCATACATGTCGCCCGAGCAATTGCAGGAAATGACGCTGAATCATCAGACCGATATTTTCTCACTGGGCGTTGTGATGTACGAGTTGCTGACCGGCACGCTGCCGTTCAAGGCGGCCAACAACTACAGCATGGTGTACCAGATCATCAACGTCGATCCGCCACCGGCGAGCCTGTTGCGTCCGGATGCGCCCGCCGCCGTCGATGCCATCGTGAAACGCGCCCTGGAGAAGGATATCGCCAGGCGCTTCCAGACCTGGGAAGAATTTGCGCAAGCGCTGGCAGACACTTTCAGCACGCTGCAGAAGCCCGAGGAGATTGTTCCGGAAGCCGAAAAGTTCAGTGTCCTGCGCAACCTGGATTTTTTCCAGCCGTTTCAGGATGTGGATTTGTGGCAGGTCTTGAGGATAGCAAGCTGGGTGCGCTATCCGGCCGGCGGACCGATTATTGCGGAAGGCGAAGTTGGCACGGCATTTTTCGTTTTGGCGGCCGGCGAGGTCAAAGTGACCAAGCAGGGCAAGCTGCTGAATATTCTGCGCACCGGGGAATGTTTCGGCGAAATGGCTTATCTTGGCAAACGCGCCTTTCAGCGTACGGCGAGCGTGACCGCTGTGAGTGATATCACGGTGATCGAGATCAGCGCCGAAGCGCTGGCCAGGGCGACCGAGGGCTGCCGGAGCGCGTTTAACGCGGCGTTTCTCGAACTCCTGGTGGGACGGTTGGAGTCCGCCAATACCCGTTTGTCCCAATTGTTGCTCGACCGCAACGTGACCTTGTTCTGAACGCTGCTGCGACGCGCTATCATGTTTGCCGTTGCGTCGGGCGACTCGGCATCAGGCTCAAGCGCAAAGGCCGACCGCCCGGGAACCCAGGTCGTCCAAGGAACATTTAGCGATACCAGTTCAACCAGAGACCGGAAGCAATGACTGCGGAAACCGAAATTCACCATGATCGCGAACTCGATGCGCGTGGCCTCAATTGCCCACTTCCGATCTTGCGGACCAAGAAATCCCTGAACGACATGACGTCGGGTCAGGTGTTGAAAATCATTGCAACAGATCCTGGATCAGTGCGTGACTTTCAGGCATTTTCCCGCCAGACCGGCAACGCCCTGTTGGTTTCAGACGAAAGCGAAGGGGAATTCGTGTTCATGATGCGGAAGAAATAGCGGAAATGACCCAGATCGACGGCTTTATCATTCATATCGACCGCGCCCTGCGTACGCTGTGTGCTCGCGCGGCGTCGGTGCGTCCAGTTCCGGGCGCGGACATCGGCGAGAGCAAACTCGACGAACAGGACCGCAGATCCGCGGCAGCGCTGATGCGAGTCAATCACTCGGGGGAGATATGTGCTCAGGCTCTTTACCACGGCCAGGCGACAACGGCACGCAGCCCGGACGTGCGAGAAGCCCTCGAACACGCGGCGAGACAGGAAACCGAGCACCTTGCCTGGACTGGCGAGCGCATTGGTGAACTGGGCGGAAGGGCAAGCCTGCTCAATCCGCTGCTCTATGCGGGCTCGTTCGCGATCGGGGCTGTGTGCGGGCTATTGGGCGACAGGTGGAATCTGGGTTTTCTGGCGGAAACAGAGCGACAGGTCGAGGGTCATCTCGATGATCACCTCGCTCGCCTGCCGGAACACGACCTCAAGAGCCGGGCGATTGTTGCGCAGATGAAGGAGGACGAAGCCCAGCATGCGCGCATGGCCCTGGGGCAGGGCGGTGCCGAGCTTCCCGTCCCGGCGCGCAAGGTGATGCGGACCGCCTCCCGGGTGATGACTCAGTCCACCTACTGGATTTGACGGCTGGTACAACAACCCATAAGTCTGCGTATACGCCGGGACTCAAATCCGTGCGCAGAACACAGCGATACTCACGGGTTGTTGTACTAGGGCAGCTCCACAATCTCGAAGTCGTGGGTGATCTCGGCGGTCTTGCCGAGCATGATCGAAGCCGAACAGTATTTCTCCGCCGATAAATGGATGGCGCGTTCGACGTGCTCGCGCTTGACGTTTCGTCCAGTGATGGTGAAATGAAAGTGAATGCGCGTGAACACTTTCGGATTCGTTGACGCTCGTTCCGCCGCGATTTCCAGCACGCAATCGCTGATGTCCTGCCGGCTTTTTCTCAGTATCGAAACAACATCGTAGGCGGTGCACCCACCGGTCCCCGCGAGTACGGTTTCCATCGGGCGCGGCCCGAGATTGCGCCCGCCGCCTTCCGGTGCGCCATCCATCACAATGGCATGGTTGCTTTCGGTCTCGGCAACGAAGGCCACGTTCTCGATCCATTTCAGCCTGACTTTCATCATGGTCCTCGCTTTTGTGCTTGAGCGGCAAAGCGCAAATGGTACCAGCCGATTCCCATCATCTCGTGAAGTGCGGCCCGGCTTGCTTCAAGTCCATGCGAAGTCGGAAGGTAATTCAGAATACTGGGAGGGCTCTGGGTGGAGAATCCGGTCGCAGCCTCGGTAACCTGAAATCCGGCTTGCTCGAAAACCCAGCGCGCGCGCCGCATGTGCAAGGCATGCGTAACCAGCACGATGCGCTCGATTTTCAATTCTGAGAATTGATTGCGCGCATTGAGCGCGCTCTCAAATGTATTCAAGGATTTCTCGTCCAACCATTTCGCCTGAACCATGAAATCCTGAGCAAGCACAGCCGCCATCTGCGCCGCTTCGCTGGTTCGTGTTCGGAACGGACTGCCACCGGATACCATGATCGGCAAGCCGGAAAGCCGATGCAGCCGCGCACCCCAGCGTACTCGTTCGAGGCTGGCCCAACTCACGGTATCGCCGCCGTATTCCGGAGCTTCCGGATAACTGCCGGCGCCCAGGATAATGATCGCCTGACTGTGATCCAGCGTTGCAGAAGGGCCGGGCGGGGCAGTTTCGATCCTCGAGGTCAGAAAGCCCCCGACAACCGGCGTGGCCAGCAGGGAAAGACCCGCCAAAGAGACCGTGATCAAGATCAGCCCTGTTCGTTGCCGGAAGGAAAGAATCAGAAGTCCCAGAAACCCCAAAAACAGCAAATTAAGAGGAGGCAGCAAGGCATAACTCAATGCCTTAAGGGAGGTGAAATCCATTGGTGTTCGGACCTTTCATTGGGCGACGAAGTCGTCAAGGTGACCTGCAAAAAATGATCTACAAACTGCGGCAGACTCCATGCCTCGCGCACAAACTGGCCGCTCCCGACCTTGCCACGAGCGCTCGATATTCTACAATTTAGCCCATTTTTACAAGTATTTACGTCATACAGACTGTAATTCTGTGGGCGACTTGCGATAAGATGATGTGTTTCGAAACCTTTACGGACTGGCATATGGCTGGAAGCAATGTGGATGGCGGCAAGAGGCGTTTCCTCATCGCCGCAACGAGCGTAGCGGGTGGAGTGGCAGGGCTGGCAGTCGCCGTGCCTTTTGCGATGAGCATGAATCCCAGTGCACGGGCACGCGCAGCGGGTGCGCCGGTGGAGGTCGATATCTCCAGCGTCGAACCCGGAATGATGATTACCATTGAATGGCGCGGCAAACCGGTATGGATCGTGCGCCGCACGCCGGAAATGCTGGCCAGTCTGCCGAAAATCGATGCCGAAGTGGCGGATCCGGAGTCCTCCTCTCCGATGCAGCCCGAATATGCCCGGAAAAGAGAACGCTCGATCAAGCCTGAATATCTGGTACTGGTCGGCATTTGCACGCACCTGGGCTGCTCCCCTTCGCAGAAACTCGCGGCCGGCGTAGGCGATGGTATGAGCGGCGATTGGCCCGGCGGTTTTTTCTGCCCCTGTCACGGTTCAAAGTTCGACCTGGCTGGCCGCGTGTTCAAGGGCGCGCCCGCACCGAGCAACCTGGAAGTACCTCCGCACGCTTATTTGAGCGATACGCGTCTGATTGTCGGTTCGGACAGCAAGGGAGCATAAGGTGATGAACAAGGCAAAAGCCCTGCTGAGCTGGATCGACGAGCGCTTTCCGCTCACCTCCAACTGGAAGACGCATCTTTCCGAGTACTACGCGCCGAAGAATTTCAATTTCTGGTATTTCTTTGGTTCGCTGGCGATGCTGATTCTGGTGCTGCAGATCGTCACCGGTATTCTGCTCACCATGCACTACAAGCCCGACGCGAGCCAGGCCTTCGCTTCGGTCGAATACATCATGCGCGAAGTGCCGGGTGGCTGGTTCATCCGCTACATGCATTCCACCGGCGCATCGCTGTTCTTTGTAGTCATCTACCTCCACATGTTTCGCGGGCTGATCTACGGTTCCTACCGCAAACCGCGCGAGTTGCTGTGGTTGTTTGGAATGCTGATCTATCTGTGCCTGATGGCGGAAGCCTTCTTTGGCTACCTGCTGCCATGGGGCCAGATGTCTTACTGGGGCGCCCAGGTGATCGTGAACCTGTTCGGCGCGGTGCCTTTCATCGGGCCTGACCTTTCTCTGTGGATCCGCGGTGACTACGTCGTTTCGGATGCGACCCTGAACCGGTTCTTCGCCTTTCACGTGATCGCCGTTCCGCTGGTGCTGCTCGGTCTGGTGGCGGCGCATCTGGTGGCCTTGCACGAAGTCGGTTCGAACAATCCGGATGGCGTTGAGATCAAGAAAAAGAAAGATCCCGCAACAGGAATTCCGCTCGACGGCATCCCCTTCTATCCTTATTACGTGCTCAAGGACATCGTCGGGGTGGTTGTTTTCCTCATGGTATTCAGCGCCATCGTGTTCTTTGCCCCCGAGATGGGCGGATATTTTCTGGAGCACAATAATTTCGTTCCCGCCGATCCGCTGAAAACCCCGGCGCACATCGCGCCGGTCTGGTACTTCACGCCGTTCTATTCCATTCTGCGGGCGGTGCCACCGCTGTTCGGGTCGCAGTTTCCGGGTGTCATGGCAATGGGTCTGTCGACCATGATCTTCTTCCTGTTGCCGTGGCTGGACCGCGGCGCGGTGAAGTCCATTCGCTATCGCGGCGTGATCTACAAGAGTGCGCTCGGCCTGTTTGTCGCATCCTTCCTCATTCTGGGCTACCTCGGCACCGTTCCCACGAATGTCTGGGGCCAGTTTGGTGCCTGGCTCGGCGGCGCCGAGCGCGCTACCGTCGTCGCCCGAATTTTCACAATCATTTACTTCCTGTTTTTCATTCTGATGCCCTGGTACACGAGGATCGACAAGACCAAGCCGGAGCCGGAAAGGCTGACATCATGAGAAAACTCTGCCTCATGGCCTTGTTTGCGCCGCTCGCTGCGTTCGCGGCGGGAGGCGATGTGCGGCTGGATCGCGCCAATGTCGATGAGCATGATGCCCTGTCACTGCAGCGCGGCGCGCGCACCTTCGTTAACTATTGCCTGAATTGTCATTCCGCCAGCGCGATGCGCTATAACCGGCTGACCGATCTGGGGTTGACTGAACAACAGATCAAGGAAAATTTGTTATTTACCGCGGGAAAAGTAGGCGATCTGATGAATATCAGCGCCAGCCGCACAGACCAGCGCAAGTGGTTTGGTGTCGAGCCGCCCGATCTCTCGGTTATCGCGCGGTCGCGCGGCACCGACTGGCTCTACACCTATCTGCGCACTTTTTATCGGGACGACAAGCGCCCGAGCGGCTGGAACAATCTGGCGTTTCCGAATGTCGGCATGCCGCACGCGCTTTGGCAGTTGCAGGGTTCCCAGGTGCTCAAGGTCGAGGTTGAAGAGCGCGGCGGCCACAAGGTCGAACACAGGACTCTGGTGCTCGACATGCCGGGCAGCCTGACCAAACTTGAATATGACAATCTCACACGCGATCTGGTGAATTTCCTGTCCTACATGGCCGAACCGGACAGAACTACGCGTTCGCAAATCGGCGTAGTGGTGCTTCTCTTCCTGCTCCTCATGCTGGTGCCAGCCTGGCTGCTCAAGAGAGAGTACTGGAAAGACGTGCACTGATCCCAAACAGGACCTTAAAAAATGATGACACTTTACTCGGGCACCACCTGCCCATTCAGCCAGCGTTGCCGGATCGTTCTGTACGAAAAAGGCATGGATTTTCAGATCATCGATGT
>JANNTE010000409.1:0-9722 GCA_031403365.1 Betaproteobacteria bacterium
CGAGGCCGATCTGTTCATTGACTGGGACGAGCACATCGTCAAGTTCACCGACGGTACGGAAGTCACGCTCCGAAAGCCCTGGCTCCGCATCGAGAATCCCGCGTTCGGCGACCTGCCGCCCGACACGATGACTTCGCTGCGGCAGGCGTCGCCCGTATTCGGCTTGGGCCTGCTGGAGGCGGTGCCGGAGGACGCGATCCTCGCCATCGCCGAGCGGCAGCGCGCCCTCGGGTTCAACGGCCGCCCCAACTTCGCCTGGGACGCGTTCTCCGGCCGCCAGACCCTCGGGCGCTTCGGTCTGAAGGCGACTCAACCCACCCTGCGGCAGCAGATCGTTGCGGCCGCACTGCACGACATCGGCGCCACCTCCAGCGTGTTCCCGCAGCAGAACTGTCCGCCCGTCCAGGTCGCATGCGGTCGCGAGGTGCCCGGCAACGATCCCGAACTGAGCGCCGCCGCCTGGGACGACCTGGAACTTTTCTCCCTCGGGCTGGGCGTGCCCGCGCGCCGGAACATGAAAGACCCCGAGGTGCAGCGCGGCGCAGCGCTGTTCGAGACGCTGCAGTGCGCCGTGTGCCACGTGTCCGCGCTGCGCACGGTAGACTACTTTCCGCGCCTGCCCCAGCTGTCGAAGCAGACCATACACCCCTACACCGACCTTCTCTTGCACGACATGGGCGAGGGGCTGGCCGACCACCGGCCCGACTTTGGCGCCGGCGGCCGCGACTGGCGCACGTCGCCGCTCTGGGGGCTGGGGCTCTCGAAGACGGTCAACGGCAACGATGCTCTGTTGCACGACGGCCGCGCCCAAAGTGTGACGGAAGCCATTTTGTGGCACGGCGGCGAGGCCGAAGGATCGAAGGAGGCGTTCCGCAAGTTGCCGAAGCAGGACAGGGTGTCGTTACTGAGGTTTCTGGAGGCGATTTGAACCGGGTGCAGCGCTCGCCCGCGCCTTGCCCCGGCCGTCGAATGCCTGTCATTGGGGTGGTGCGATCCGACCAACGCTCGCCCATCGCGCTGTCATCCCGGAGCTCCAGCAGGTTTACCGGACACTTCCGATAAGATTCATTTAACCGGACGCCCGAGTGAGGGCGACCTGGAAACTCCGTTCTTTTGAGCCGGCAATCCGCAATGTGGACACCAAACTCACGGCAAACGGCTCATCCGGGCGGGTATTATTCGCGCCGGTTCACTTGAAAGAAATAATCTTCGAATGGCAAAAGAGGTCAGAAAGAAGCCCGTGGCCGCAGTTGCGGCTGCCGTACAATTGGGTGGCGTGAGCGGCGTTGCAATCGAACCGTCAGCACACGAGTTACTTGATCCTGCCGATACATTGAACATCCAGATCGCCGCCACCTTCCAGCAGAAGCGGGACCATTTCGACACGACAGCCGGTCTCGGCGTCGGCAGGATTGCAGTGAAGTCCAACCTGGCTTCGTCCAAGGTGATCGAATGGGAGTGAGGCGTCCGGTCGCTCCGGCAAAATACCGCTCGCACCTTGAAGAGAGCAATCGCCCGATGGGAACAGGAGGTCAGGAGAAACCCCCGCGGGCTATGGTCGCCGCGGTGCAACTTAGCGGGGTGAGCGATATCGAGTTCAACTCCTCGGTGAACGAACTGCGCGAACTGGCGAAGACGCTGGGATTCGAGCTCGTGGGCACGTTCACGCAGAAGCGCGATCATTTCGATACCACCGCGTACATGGGCATCGGCAAGCGGCAGGAGATGCGGCGCTTCGTGGAGAACGAAGCCGCACCAGAAGAGGAAACGGATGAGTCAGCGGCATCCGAGATCGCGCGGACGGCGGCAAAGAGCGGGGCGGCTCGCGCCAAGGAGGCCGCAAAATCCGAGGCCGACCCGGAAACCCGCCGCGTCGACATCGTTCTCGTCGACCACGAAATCTCTCCTTCGCAGGCTCGCAATCTCGAGATCGAGGTGGGCTGCGAAGTCATGGATCGCACCATGGTCATCCTCGAGATCTTCCACCGGCATGCACGCTCGCGCGCCGCTCGTGCGCAGGTGGAAATTGCGCGTCTCGGTTACCTGGCACCACGGTTGCGCGAACAGGCGAAGCTGGCGGGGCCGAAAGGGCGGCAGCGCACCGGCACCGGCGGACGCGGGGCAGGGGAGGCGCACAGCGCGCTGGACCGCCAGAAGATCCGTGACCGCATTGCCGAGCTGCAGAAGGAAATCGACGCGATGGATGCCGAGCGCAAGACTCAGCGTGCGCGTCGGCAGGAGCGCCAGGGCCTCGCGCGCGTGGCGCTGGTGGGCTACACCAACGCGGGCAAGTCCACGCTGATGCGCGCGCTCACCGGGAGCGAGGTGCTGGTGGCCGACAAGCTGTTCGCGACACTGGATACGACAGTGCGTGCGTTGCACCCGGAGAGCGTGCCGCGTGTGCTGGTCAGCGACACCGTCGGATTCATCAAGAACCTGCCGCATGACCTGGTTGCATCGTTCAAGTCAACACTTGAAGAAGCGGTGGAGGCCTCGCTGCTTATCCACGTTATCGACGCCAGCGACCCCGGGTTTGAACGGCAACTCGCGGTAACCGACCAGGTGCTGAGCGAGATCGGCGCGCAGGACGTGCCACGCATTCGTTTGTTCAACAAAATAGATTGCGTCGGCGACGCCGAAGCGCAAACGGTGCGCGAAGCCGCGCTGCGCCTGCAATATCCGGACTGCATGGTTATGAGTGCCCGCCGCGAAAGCGATGTTGCGAAACTGCATGCGGCGATCCGCGGGTTTTTCCGCAAAGGACTGGTCGAAGGAGAGATTTTCCTGCCCTGGTCAGCGCAGCGCATGCGCGGGGAAATATTCGCCAACTGCGAGGTGCTGCAGGAGCGCGCTGACGACGAGGGCACGCATTTCCGGGTTCGCGGCGAGCCTGTCACCGTGAACGGCCTGCGCGAGCAAATCGGTCAAATGCAATGATATGGGGCAATGAGGTCAATTTACTTCGATGGGTAGCGCTGCGCCCCGCCCATCCTACTTCAGGAATTCGAGCAATTGCCGGGAGATAAAGATTCTGACGCGGGGTTCATGACCGCAGCACTGGCGCTGGCGCATCAGGCGGCGGCAGTTGGCGAAGTGCCGGTTGGAGCTGTCGTGGTGGAAGCTGGCCGAATTATCGGGACGGGTTTCAATGCTCCGATCGGCCGGCACGATCCGACCGCTCACGCGGAAATCCAGGCCCTGCGCGCCGCGGCTTCAATGCTGGGCAACTATCGTCTCACCGGATGCACTTTGTTCGTAACCCTGGAGCCCTGCGCCATGTGCGCGGGCGCGATCCAGCATGCACGCATTGCCCGGCTGGTATTCGGTGCGAAGGACCCGAAGACCGGTGCCTGCGGCAGCGTTATTGACCTGTTTGCCGAACCGCAGTTGAATCATCACACCCGGGTAGAAAGCGGCTTGCTGGCGCAAGGCTGCGGCGAGGTGCTGTCGAATTTCTTTCGCGAGCGCCGGGGCGCGTCGCAAGAACCAACATGATGAAATCGATTCGCATCAGCATCGCCGATCAACTGCTGGAACTGAGCGAAGCTGGCAAGCCGCTCAAGCGCTACCGGGTTTCCACTGCGAAAAACGGAGTTGGAGAAAAGAATGGCAGCTTCTGCACGCCGCGCGGCAGGCACATCATCCGCGCAAAAATTGGTGCCGGTGCACCGGTCAACACCGTGTTCGTCAAGCGCCGGCCGACCGGAGAGATTTACGACGCCGAACTCGCCAGCCGCTTTCCCGGCCGCGACTGGATGCTGACCAGGCTGCTGTGGCTGTCGGGGTGCGAGCCGGGATTCAACCGCCTCGGCGACGTGGACACCATGCGCCGCTATATCTACATTCACGGCAGCCCGGATTCCGCGGTGATGGGCAGGCCGGGTTCGATCGGCTGCGTTCGCATGCACAACCAGGACCTGCTTGAGTTGTTCGATCTGGTCGCGGCTGCAACGCCGGTCGAAATTACCGAGTCAGGTCTGTAGTCCTTGTGAAGCCCGTGAACGTGTCGGTGCTGCCGGCGGACTGGTGCGTCGATCGACAGATTCTCCGAGCCATTCGCGAACAGGTTTTCATTATTGAGCAGTCGGTGCCGATCGATCTTGAGTGGGATGAATTCGATGCCCAGTCGCGCCATGTTCTGGCCTGGGTAGACGGGGCTGCGGCAGGCACAGGCCGATTGCTGCCCGATGGCCATATCGGTCGCATGGCGGTTTTGCGGCAGTGGCGTGGCCTGGGCGTTGGCAGTGCGTTGCTTGGCGCGTTGGTCGAGATCGCGCGCACGCTCGGCATGCGCCGCGTGCTGCTCAATGCGCAGGTGCAGGCTTTGCCCTTTTACCGGCGCCATGGTTTTGAAATTGAAGGCGAGGAATTCCTGGACGCGGGCATTGCCCATCGCCGCATGGCGCGCGATCTTTAGAATGTCGGCCCGGATCTTTGCGCCGTCAGCGTAAACCGGTAACGCCGATCCTCGATCAGTTCGCCGCGCTCACCGTAAGAGCGTTCGCGGAAATGCGCTTCGCCTTCGCGGTCAATGAGCAGCACCGTGGATGCCCGGGTGCCATAGTGCGGAGCTTCTATGAACGCTGCGGAGAGGCGCTTTTCCCAATCCCGGCTGATGCCGGTACTGGGCAGGGCGTGGTCTTCGGCGAGGTTGCGATTGCCCAGTGCGGCCAGCAGCGTTTCAATCAAACGGTCCGGCTTATCGGCTGCGGCAAGCGATTCCGCGAGCGCCCGTTTCCCGAGTTCCACTTTTGGCCATGGTGAATCGAGCAGATGATTGCTCAAGCCATAGATGCCCGGTGCCAGCATCATCGGCCCAGCTTCTTTGTTGGAGAGGTAATGCAGGCTTTCGTTATCGCCGGTCAGCAGATTGAAACCCGGGTAGGCATGCTGGTCTGGTCCCACATCTGCGACGTAGGCCTGCGCCTTGGAGGGGCCGGCGAGATAATCTGCAACCAGCGCGCCGCGTGAGCGTGCACCCGCCGGCTGGGCATTGCCCGAACGAAAATTGGTAATCGCTGCCCAGCGCCCATCAGTCGTCATCGCCAGCCAGGTGCCGCCTTTTTCCAGATCGCGTCCACCCAGAATGTGCGGCATCTCGGGCCAATAGTCGGCTGCTTTTGTGGGCCGCCGGAAGTACTCGTCGCGATTGGCGGCGAGCACCAGTCGATAGCGCGGATCGGCGCGATATGCAGTCAGTATCAGGCACATGGATATTCAAAGCATTCCATGTGGCGTCTGGACCCGGGGCTCAGTACTCCGCCGAATTCGCATGCCTGTACAGCTTCGGCGAGGCAGGCTTCGAAGCTTGCAGCATTGGTGACGTCTTCGTAAATTTCCATCCACGTCGATGGATCATCGCGTTTGCAACGCAGGCGGCCGGTGACGCCGGTTCGGGTTTCTACGGCCGCCTGGATGCCTTCCACCAGCGGCCGTGCACGCGCCGGTTGGGCAACTCGGTAGTAGATGTAATAGGCCAGCGCCAACGCTTTCAACTCCCGGGCAAGGGCGACCATTCCACCGGCGCGCCGCTGGCGGTCTGCACTGCTTCACCCGGCTCGGACACTACGGCCAGCAGGGTTTGTCCTTCGCCGGGAATTGACGCGGTATTGAGAACCGTGCCGCACGCTATGCCCGCGCTTGAAAGGGTATCTCCGGGGCTGACGGCGCCAGGTGTGCGACCGAGGCGCAGCTTGCGTTTGACTTCGCCGAGATAGTGGGTGCGGGCGACGATCTCCTGGCCGGTATAGCAGCCCTTGTCGTAACTCACGCCGCCAATATCATCGAGCCCGATCATTTGCGGCAGGAATTGATCCTGAGTTGGCGCGCTGATCCAGGGTACGCCTGCCTCGATCTGCACCGCGCTCCAGCATTGTGTTCCGACGGGCAGTGCGCGTTTGGCCAGGGATCGCCACAGTGCGGGCATGTCGTCTGCCGTCGCAACCAGGAGAAAATGCGCACCCGGCAGACGCAGGATCGTGGCGCGCGCAGCGGCACTGATCTCAAGCCGGCCCTGTGGCACCACGCCCTGTTCCTGCTGCAGAACCGCAACTGCCGCCGGGCCGGCGAGACCCAGCATGTGCAGGTCGCGCGCGTGCTCGATGGTCACCTGGGAACGCAGGACGAACTTCCTCAAGCGCTCGGCCACGCCCGGGGCAATGTCGGCCGGAAGCAACATCAGGTAAGCTTGCGGCGCTGACCAGATCAGGAAGCTGGCGAGCAGGCGCCCCTTGGGTGTGCAATAGCCGCCGAACAGGGCGCGAGCGTCAGTGAGCTGGTCGAGATCGCAGGTCAGTTGTCCCTGGAGAAAGGCGTTGGCGTCCCGGCCCTGGAAACGCAACAGAGCGAATTGCGCAAGCGGGGACACCGCCACGGAGGTGCGCAGTGCCGTGAATTCATGCTGCGGCTCGCCATAGTGCGGCGGTGCCGCAGTGCCGGAGCTTATGACATGGTTCCAGTCGGTCAGATCGCCCATATGGTCCTCAATGTATTGCCGGCGATTATAAGTCGGCGCCGCTCGTGCCTGCAGTCTTGCGCCTGCGCATAGGTGCTTCGCGGTTGCTGGCCGGCCTATTGCTGCTGGCTCACGGCGTGGCGTTCGCCTGCGCGTTACTGGTGCTGCCGGGTTGGTGGATGCCGGTTGCGGCGGGAGCAGCCATTGCGGCAAGTCTGGTTTTTTATGTTCGTCGCGACGCGCTCCAGCGATCAGCCCGGGCCGTGACCGAAATGCTGCTGAACGACACAGCAGGCTGTGAGCTGATACTCAGGGATGGTTCGACGCAGGCCGGGCAGATTAAAGGATCGACCTATGTTTCGCCGCTGCTGATCGTCATCAACCTATCGGTGGAACGCCCGCGCATCGGCCGGTCCGTCATATTGTTGCCGGATTGCGCACCGGCAGAGGAACTGCGGCGCCTGCGGGTCTGGCTGCGGCATCGCGCACGCCCGGCGGCACCCGTCTCAGGGCCCCTTTAGTCCAGCGGCGCCCGTCTCAGGGCCCCTTTAGTAACGTATCGCGGGCTTGCTCCTGCAAACCCGGGTAATCGCGGCTGAAATGCAGCCCGCGGCTTTCGTGCCGCGCCATTGCACTGCGCACGATCAAGTCGGCGGTGGTGACCAGGTTGCGCAAGTCCAGCAAATCGGCGCTGACCCTGAAGTTGGAGTAAAACTCCTGGATTTCCTCGGTCAGCAGTTTGATGCGATGGCCGGCACGTTCCAGGCGCTTGCTGGTTCGCACAATTCCGACGTAGTCCCACATGAAACGGCGCAGCTCGTGCCAGTTATGGGCGATGACGATTTCTTCGTCCGCGTCCGTGACGCGGCTCTCATCCCATTGTGGCAAAGCGGGCGAGGGCGGCTTAGGCTGCCCGAGGATGTGGCTTGCTGCGGCCTTGCCGAACACCAGACATTCCAGCAGCGAATTACTGGCGAGCCGGTTGGCGCCATGCAATCCGGTATGCGCGGTTTCCCCGACCGCATAGAGACCGGCAAGATCGCTAAGGCCGTTGAGATCGACCTGGATGCCGCCGCAGGTGTAATGCGCCGCCGGAACGACCGGAATAGGCTGGCGGGCAATGTCGATTCCGAATTCCAGGCATCGCGCATGGATGGTCGGGAAATGTTCCTTGATAAAGGCGAGCGGTTGATGGGTGATGTCAAGATAGATGCAATCCAGGCCGCGTTTTTTCATTTCGAAGTCAATGGCACGGGCCACAACGTCACGCGGCGCAAGTTCGGCGCGTGCGTCGTGCGCGGGCATGAAGCGGGTACCGTCGGGCAGTCGCAGGATGCCGCCTTCACCGCGCACCGCTTCCGAAATCAGAAAAGACTTTGCATGCGGGTGATACAGGCAGGTGGGATGGAACTGGATGAACTCCATGTTGGCAATGCGGCAGCCGGCACGCCAGCCCATGGCAATGCCATCCCCGGTGGCGGTGTCCGGATTGGTGGTGTACAGATAGACCTTGCCCGCGCCTCCGGTGGCAAGTACCACCTGGTCGGCGGCCACCGTTTCCACGCGGCCGCTGGTTTCGTTCAGACAATACAGGCCAAGACACCGGTCGCCTGGCAGGCCCAGTTTGCCTGAGGTAATCAGGTCCACCGCCATATGGTGTTCCAGAATCGTGATGTTCGGGTGCGCCTTGATCTTGGCTTCGAGAGTGGTTTGGACTGCATGGCCAGTCGCGTCGGCGGCATGAATCACCCGCCGGTGGCTATGCCCGCCTTCGCGCGTCAAGTGATAGCCCATGTCAGCCGAGGCGTCACGGGTGAAGGGTACTCCCTGGCCGATCAGCCATTCGATTGCTTGACGACCGTGCTCGACCACGTATCGGGTGACTTCGGATTTGCACAATCCGGCACCGGCAGTTTCGGTATCGCGGATGTGGTCGGCGGGACTGTCGTCGTTGGCGAGCACGGCGGCAATGCCACCCTGCGCCCAGTTTGAAGCACCGTCGAGAAGTTCGCGCTTGGTCAAAATCCCCACCTTGCGGTGGTCGGCCAGGTGCAAGGCGACGCTCAGACCGGCCAGTCCGCTGCCGATTACCGCGACATCAAATCGTTTCATGGGCGCCCCGGGCTGTGCAAGGCCGGCAGTTTACCCGAATGAGGCGGTCGATCACCGCGAACGCAGGCGGTTTACCGGCTCACTGAACTAATGCAGCCCGGTTCTGTCTAGAGCCGTATCTCGATACACCCGGCATTTCCGGGGCCGGCCGCTACAGGTATACTTACGCGCCTTTCAAGATGTCTCATAATCAACAATCAAAACATTCTGGAATTAGATGGGCGACCGTGAAGTTGACCAGGCGCTGGTCGAACGGGCGCAGCGCGGAGACAAGCATGCCTTCGAGTTGCTCGTCGTTAAGTACCAGCGAAAACTTGGACGCTTGCTTTCCCGGTTCATACGCGACCCTGCGGAAGTGCAGGACGTAGCCCAGGAAGCTTTCATCAAGGCCTACAGGGCGCTGCCTTCGTTTCGCGGAGACAGCGCCTTTTATACATGGCTGTACAGAATTGGCATCAACACCGCCAAGAACTATCTGGTTGCCATGGGACGCCGCGCGCCGACCTCGACCGAGTTCGATAGCGAAGAGGCGGAAAATTTCGACGACGCGGATCAGCTTCGGGATGTCAATACGCCGGAGGCCGAGCTGATGACCAAGCAAATCGCATCCACAGTGAACCACGCGATGGATGCGTTGCCTGAGGAATTGCGTACCGCGATAACCCTGCGGGAAATCGAAGGCATGAGTTACGAGGATATCGCGACGGTCATGAATTGCCCGATCGGTACGGTACGTTCGCGTATTTTCCGGGCACGCGAAACAATCGCGCAGCAGCTGCGCCCGCTTTTGGATGTTGGAAAGGACAAGAGGTGGTAGATATGGAAAAAGTTTCTGCTTTCATGGATGGTGAATTGAGCGAGTCCGAAAGCGCCAGTCATATCGCGCACATCAGGGAAGATGCCCAATCTCGGGCAGCCTGGGACGCCTACCATTTGATTGGCGACACCCTGCGCGGCGAGAAAATTCGACTGTCTCCGGATTTCAACGCCAGATTGCATGCCAGACTGGCCGATGAGCCTACAGTCCTTGCGCCGCATGTACGCGCACCCCTGCAAGCGCGTGTTCGCCGGATTGCCCTGCCGATCGCCGCTTCCCTGGGCGGAGTCGCACTGGTGGCCTGGATTGCACTGTTCAACAGCCCTTTTGGCCCGTCAA
>JANNTE010000410.1:0-26390 GCA_031403365.1 Betaproteobacteria bacterium
CTTTGATCATCGCTTCACGGATGGTGGTGGCGGTTTTCTCATCAGGCGCGTCTGCCAGTTGGTCGGCCAGTCGCCCGAGTTCAACCGGGGACAAACGCGCGCTGGCTGGCGGTTGCGCGGGCGTGAGTGTCTCTGCGACCACTCCGCCGGAAACAATGTCGAGCTGTTCGTGCCGGGAAATGGCGCGATCCAGAATCGCCGGATCGTTATGGATTTGTTCGAGCGTGGCGGTCATGCGCGGACGATGGCGGATGAATGAGGGGAGGTCAAAGCCGGAGGCTGCGCATTTCCCCGCTATGAATCGCCGGAGCGAGCGGGTATTCCCATCACAATGACCCGCACACTTTCCGTCCTGCTCGCTCTCGCCGCCTCGTCCGTCGCGGCGGTGCCGGAGGGGATTTCCTTTAACGAACACATCCGCGCAGTGATCATCGATGTCTTCCTCGGGATTGTTGGCGGTTGCAGGGACAGCGTTTTTGCTTAGGCGGCGGGTCGTGCTTGGTGGGTGATTGGCCATCGAACAGTCCGAGCAGATAAACGGTGCCGATAAACCAGCCCACCAGGGGCCAGCACCCGCAGAGATAAGTGCTCATTAAGGCACCCACGAACGTCGTGATATGGAAACCGATCGGGGGTCTCAAGTGAGGCGGCGGCATGCGGCGTCCTCCTGGGTTATTGGGCCGCCCAGAGCCACCGAGGGCCCGGCGGCCCCGGTGACCCAGGCGGAGAAACTTCGCAGTCGAGTGTTGCTCAGGCCGCCTGAGATCGGCCGCGCTTGGCGGGCAGCATTCGCACTCGCTCGGCATCGAGCTGGTCCCAGTCGACGGCCAGCGGCTCCAGTGCGAGCGGTTCGACGAGACTGAAACCATGCCGACGAATGGTCGAGAGCGAGTCGCCCGTGTGGCGGGCCAGTTCACGTTCCAATTCATGCTGGGTCATAGGAAGAAGTCCTTTGAAAAAGGGAGACGACGGATGCTGCAAGCGCGCGGCATCCGTGGGAGAGAAATCAAAGAGAAAGCGCAGGCAGATGGGCTTGCCGCAACGAGGGCCGTTTACGCTCGCCGAGTCAGCCAATGTTCAACAAGCCAGGCTTGTTCGGCCGCCAGTGCACAACTGCGTTGGTTAAAGGGCCCGAGCTTGGGCCCGCCGACCGGCGCCAGATCGGCCAACCACTGGCCGTGTGCATCAGGCTCAACGTGACTGGCTCGCCGGATGGTGAGACGGCCCAAGCTGGCAAGATCCAGAGCCTCGCTGTAAACGCACACGATGCGGCCGTCGGAGTGGACAATGAGATCCATCAGGCCACCTGCTCTTGCCGGCGACGCAAGATGTTGCGGCGCGGGCGATCGACCAACAGGCCATCCAGGACCGACTGCACGCCCGCCAATTGCGTGGCCACATGCTGCCTCAAGTTCGCGCTGTCGCGCAGTGCTTGCGGCTCGATGCCCCGGACAACCTGCTGGGCCTGGGCAACCAGATCATCCAGTTGCTCGTTGGAGCGCACATTGAGTTGGCCGAATCGCTGGAAGAATTCGGTCAGGTTGGCGATGGCCGAGTCCCGAAAGATTTTCGGTTTGCCATCGTCCTGGCCAGAGATCCGCTCGGTCAAGTGGGAAACCAGCCTTGCCAGTTCGCTGGTGAACGCCTCTTCGGCCATCTGCACGGCTTCGTCGAATCGAGCCGCCACGCGAGCTCTCTCTTGTTCGTAGAGCGCCGGGCTCAGCTGTCGCAGGTAGTCGGGTGGTTCGACCGCCGGGAAATCATACTCCAGATTGAACAGTCCGCGTAGCGAACTCGGGTAGTCGGCCGAATTGTACAACCGACCCAGCCGCTCCCGAGCAGCCGACTGAAGCTCGCCAAAATGCTGGTCGAGCGCCATTACAGCTTCTTGCAGTTCATCACGTAGCGACGTCATCTGCACGTCGAACGCCGAGATGTCGTCCTGGCGAATCAGGCGGATGCCTGGTTCTGGATACGGCACGCTCATGCCCCGCCATAGCGACACCGCGCGGCTGCGTACGGCAGTGACCGCGCGAAACGCCGGGTGGCTCGTGTCGAACAGCTTCTTGCCGGCCGACAGGTAATTGCCCGCGGCGCCGAACGTGTCGGCAGCCTGGGATTTTTGTTCCGCGGAAAGGCTCTTGCGGACTCCGAACCACATGAAAGTCAGACGCACCGCGGCCATGGTGACTCGCAGGCGGGTTGCCGGGGATATGGCTTGGTCCCTGGCCGGCTCATCGAGTAGGGAACTCATAGATCGATAGTCTCCAATAGTAAAGGTGAAGGGACGGCCTGGGCTCGGCCGTAGAGGGCGCCGCGACGAGGCACATGTTTGCGGGGAAGTGCTGAGATTTTCGCGCCGACGCACCCTGTCGCGTCAAGTCGGAGCGAAAGCAACGTCGATCGAGAATCACACCGGGAGTAGGCGTCCGGCCGAATCCATACTTGCTATCGCTAGTCGGCTGAGATCCGTTGTTTCAGTTGCTGATTGAGGTGAGTTGTCGCAAGACCTGAACGACCAGCTGCCGCGTTGGATGGTTGGCTGGACTGGAAGCGACGGCTGGAAAACTAGAAGGTAAGCGGCCCTTGCTAAACACTGAGAGTTTTAGGGCGACCTCGGACTTTGATTCATGAGAAGAGCTCTTGGGAACGCTTCGCTGTGAGTTTGGCGGAGGGGGTCGTGGCAGGGGCAATTCCCCGCAAATGGAACGATTGATCTGACCTGCGTAGGTGCAAAGTCATTTTGCACCGTTCCGCCTTGACTGAAGCGTTTCAACGGGAAGTCCGCCGAACTTGTTCCGGACGGAGTTCAAATCCAATCACGTCCACTGAATTCGACCGAGTCATACGACGAGCGCGTCGATGGGCTGTGTTGCCTGGCTTTCGGGCCATTTTCTCGCGTCGGGCCGAGTTCAATCGGCGTCCCGCTCAGCCGAAGAACCTTTTTGCTGACTCCGCAGATCGCTTGCTGAACAGGCCTTTTGTCGTTCAAACGCCGCGCTCGGTCTGGTCTATAATGGCAACTTTCCTGACGGCCATTTGAGCTTGCGCAAAACCGATGAGCGAAGTGACCCAGATCCTGTCTGCTATTGAGCAAGGCGACCCGCACGCAGCGGAGCGGCTCTTGCCACTGATTTACGACGAGCTTCGTAAACTGGCCGCTCAGAAAATGGCTCTGGAACGCCCCGGCCAGACCCTGCAAGCCACGGCCTTGGTCCACGAGGCCTACATCCGACTTGTCGACACCAATAGCGTGCAACATTGGAACAGCCGCGGGCACTTGTTTGCGGCCGCGGCCGAGGCCATGCGACGAATCCTGGTTGAACAAGCCCGTCACAAAGGCACCGCAAAGGCTGGCGGGGACTTTCAGCAAATTAGCCTGTCTGGAATCGAACCACTTCTGCCCACTCCCGATGTTGATCTGCTGGAGCTGAACGACGCGCTCGACAAGTTGGCCGCGAAAGATCCGCGCAAGGCCGAGTTGGTAAAGTTGCGTTTTTTCGCCGGTCTGACGATTGAACAGGTCGCCGAGGCGCTCGGAGTCTCCACTTCAACTGCCGACGCGGATTGGGCATACGCCAAGAGCTGGCTGCGAATCGCCATGTCAGATGCGCCAGCGTCCGAGTAGGAGGTCCAGGTTTTTCCGAAGAACCGGCAAGGCCAGTCGGGTAGAAAAGTGGATTTCCTCGCACTGTCCTAGAGAGGGTGTTACGCGCGGCTGCGTGTGGTGGAGAATTTGTATGATCGGCCAGAAGCTGGACGAAGAAGCGATTTTCAAAGTCGCCCGCGAAATCAACTCGTCTGAAGCGCAAGCCGTCTATTTGCAACAGGTTTGTGGCGACAATCCAGACCTTCACGATCGCGTCGCCGCATTATTGCGGGTTCAAGCCGAGCAACCAGGCTTCCTGGAGTCGCCAGCGGCCGAAATCTTCACGGTTGACCAGCCCGTCACCGAACAACTCGGCGGGCGGATCGGCCCCTACAAGCTTCTGCAAGAGCTTGGCGAGGGTGGCATGGGCGTGGTGTTCATGGCCGAGCAGAAGGACCCCGTCGAACGGCGCGTGGCGCTCAAGCTCATCAAGCCAGGCATGGACACGCGGCAGGTGATCGCGCGCTTCGAGGCGGAGCGGCAGGCGCTCGCGCTGATGGATCATCCCAATATCGCCAAGGTGCTGGATGCGGGTACGACGGATTCGGGGCGGCCATTTTTCGTGATGGAACTGGTCCGCGGCGTGCCCATTACCGAGTATTGCGATCAGCACCAATTGACCCCCAGGCAGCGGCTGGAGATTTTCGTGCCTGTCTGCCCTGCGGTGCAGCATGCCCACCAGAAAGGAGTCATCCACCGCGACCTCAAGCCGTCGAACGTTTTGGTCGCCGAATATGACGAAGAGCCCGTCGCCAAGATCATCGACTTTGGCGTCGTCAAAGCGATTGGCCAGCGGCTGACCGAAAAGACGATGTTCACGCAGGTCGGCCAGTTGGTCGGCACCGTCGACTACATGAGCCCGGAGCAGGCGAAGCTCAATCAGTTGGATGTCGACACGCGGACCGACATCTACTCGCTGGGAGTTTTGCTGTATGAGCTATTGACGGGTGAAACGCCGTTCGAGCGGAAGCGATTGCACGCGGCGGCCCTGGACGAGATGCTGCGGATCATTCGCGAGGAAGAGCCGCCCCGACCCAGCACGCGCTTGAGCAGCAGCGGCACCCTCGTATCGATTGCCGCCCAGCGGCACACCGAGCCGAAAAGTTTGACGGCCCTTGTTCGTGGCGAGTTGGACTGGATCGTCATGAAGGCGTTGGACAAGGACCGCGCGCGCCGTTACCAGACGGCCAACGCGCTGGCGTTGGATGTCCAGCGGTATCTGGCCGATGAGCCGGTCCTGGCATGTCCACCCTCCGCGGCGTACCGCTTCCGCAAACTCGCGCGGCGCAACAAGGCTGCTTTGCTCGCTGCCGTATTGGTCGCGGTCGCGTTGATTGTCGGCACCGTGGCCAGCACCTGGCAGGCCGTTCGCGCCACGCGCGCCGAGCGTATGGCCGAGACAGCCCTCGCCGCCGAAGCCGAAGGACGACAGGCGACCGAACAGGAGCGTAACGAGGCCCAGAAGCAACGGGAGCAGGCCGAGGCGAATCTGCAGAAGGCTCGAGCGGCGGTCGATGAGTCTTTCACGATGGTCAGCGAGAGCAAACTCCTGGACGTGCCTGGGCTACAGCCTCTGCGCAAGGACCTGCTCGAAGCCGCGCTGCGTTTTTATCGGGACTTTGCTTTCGAGCGCTCCAGCGACCCGCGCGTGTTGGCCGACGTTGCCGTGACGTATTTGCGAATTGGTCAGCTCAACAGCGCATTGGATCGAAACGATGATGCGATTGTCGCGGTTCGCCAGGCCCTGGACATCGTCGAGCAACTGCGCCGGGAGCATCCGAGCGACACTGAAAGCCAGCGCAAGCTGGCCGGTTTCTGTACGGATCGTCGCTGGGCTCAAAGAGGCACCGTCGTTCCGCGCAATCCGCTGACAGCCTTCCAGACGCTGTTGCGCTTGGAGCTCATGTGGGAGAAGCTCGCGGCCGAACATCCCACGACCGTCGCCTTCCAGGCCGACCTGGCGGCCATCGATGGCTCGATTGGCGCGCTGTTGCACTGGAGCGGACGTCAAAAAGAGGGTTCCAAGTACCTCCAAAAGGCCACAGCCATTGGCGAGAAAATGGTCCGGGACGATCCGGCCGTGCCCCAGTATCGTTCCGCCCTCGCGGACGTCAGCCTGCAATTGGCCGCCAACCAGTCGGCAAATGGACTTGTGGACGAGGCTCTCGCGCTGACCCGACGGGCTGCCGAGCTGGGCGAGGGATTGGTTGCCGAGTTCCCCACGGCTCCGGCGTACCGTGCGGGCCTGGCGGCAAGCCTCGTCGGTTTGGGCGATCGAACCGCGAGCGGCCAACCCGAACAAGCCGAGAAGGCCTATCACCGCGCCAGTGAATTGTCGCAATCACTGCTCGATGAGTTTCCCGGCCACCAACTCTATCTGGAGAATTGGACGACGGCCGGAGTGCAATTGGCGACATTCGAATACGCACGAGGCAATCACGCAAAGGCAGTCGAAGTCTTGCAAAAGCTCTTCCAAGGGTTGGAATCTCGAGCGGCCGCGAGTTCCAAAGAACGAAACGCCCGCGAAGGACTGGCTTTCGGCTGCTTTTACGTTGCCGAGCGCGTTCCCGCGTTATCGGATCGGGCCGCAGTTTCCGAGTCATTATATCGATTGGCATTGACCCTTTTTTCGGAGTTGTCTGGCGAGTTCCCAGACGTTTATGCCTATGCGGAACACGCGGGGCACTGCCATCAAAATCTGGGCTCGATTAAATTCGGCTCCAACCGGCTGGACGAAGCGCTGCCCCATTGCCGGACCGCCGTGAAACTGTTCGGAAAACTTGTCGCAGACCAACCAGGGGAGAAAAAGTACCCGCACTATCTGAGCGGCGCCTACCGAACGCTCAGCGACATACTGGACCGGCAGCATAACCTTCCCGACGCATTGGACGCGGCCGAATCCGCGGTTCGCCTGGCTCCCAATGAACCTGCCTTTCGCGTTCGCGTGCTGGAAGTGTTGGGCCAGATCGACGTTGCCGAGCGTCGACAAGAAACATTGTCGCTACTGATACCCTTATTGGACGTCAAGCCGAACGACGCGAAGGCCTGGCAGGTGCGGGGCCAGGTTCATGCCGCGTTGGGCCAAACGGACGAGGCCGCCGCCGACTTCCTCCACGCGATCGACCTCTCCGACGACCAGCCCTGGTGGTTCTCTCCTCGCAAGACCACTTGCCGAGAACTTGCCCGCTGGGGCGAGGTCTTCGAGAAAGTCGCCGAGCTTCGGCCGGAGGAAACCACGCTGTGGATTGGCCGCGCTCAATACCGAGCGCTACGCAGCCAATGGGCCGGCGCGGCGACTGATTATGCCAAGGTGATTCACGCCCGACCACTGAGCGATGAAAGCTTTGAATATGCCGCTATCTTGTTGCTCTTGGACGATCGGCCACGATACCAACAATTCTGCCAAGAACTGATCGCGCGGACCAGCGAACCACAAGGTCCGGAGGCCTTCAATTTGGCTCGCGTCTGCTCGATCGGTCCTGCCGATGGGATCGATGCTTCGCGCTTCGTCGACTGGGCAACCCTGGGGCTGGCCGATCGCCCGCCTTGGACATTGACCGTCCTGGCGCTGGCCGAGTGTCGCGCCGGCCAATTCGAACTGGCGATCAAGCACTACCAAGAATCCAACACTTTGCCTCGGGGCGAAGAATTGAGAGCTCGAAACTTTTTTGGACTGGCCATGATCCACCACCGGCTTGGCCAAATGGAAGCGGCCCGCGAATCGCTGCAACAAGCACGGCAATTATTCCAGCGAATTCAGCCATTGAAGCCCGGAGGGACTCCCCTGCTCCGTACCCCCAGCGAGTGGATCGAGCAGCATGTCTTGTCTCGCGAAACCGAGGCACTTTTCCAATCGGCTTCCGATTCGACGGGGCCGTCCGCCAAGGATCGGTAACCCTCTATTCTCGAATAACCCGAAACTCTGTCGGGTATTTCGACCTCCGTTCTCGCACTGATTAGTAGACCAGGCCCACGGTCCGCTATTGTCGCGATCCTTGCCGCTGATCCGGGAGTTACATCGATGGCACGTCGTAAGCTAGCTCGGCCCCAAGCAAAGCGGAACCGAACCTTCGGCCGGGACAGACTCTCCGGCGGACAACGTCGAACTTTTCCTCCGACCTTGGAAGCTCTGGAGCGGCGACTGCTTTTGACCGCTCAACCTTTTGCGTCGCCTTTCGACTTCGCGCCGGTCATTTTTGAAAGCAACCAAGGACAAACGAACGCCAGCGTCCTATACATGTCGCGGGGCGGCGAGGTCAATTTGTCTTTGTTGCGGGAGGGCGCTGTACTGAGTTTCGGCCAATCGATTTCCACGCCGGTGGGCCCGTCTCCGCTTGAGGACCAGCCGCGCGCGGCCATTGCGGCCCAGGTGCGCATGTCCTGGCAAGGCGGAAACGATTCGTCGAATGTCCTCGGCCTCGGCGAGTTGCCCGGCGTCACGAACGATGGTTCGGGCGACGATCCGTCCGCTTGGCAAACGGGCGTCTCCAATTTCGAGCGCGTGCGGTACGACGAAGTCTATGACGGCATCGATCTAGAGTTTTACGGGCGTGGCGGCGACGTGGAATTCGACTGGATCATCGATGCGGGCATCGATCCATCGCAGATCACGATGTTCTATACCGGCATGGATTCCCTGTCGGTCGACGCCATGGGCAACTTGCTCGTCGCGGCCGGGACGCAACAACTCATTCAGCACGCTCCGTTTACCTACCAGGTCGTCGCCGGACAGCGGCAAGAGGTCGCGAGCAGCTACCGACTGGGCGAAGGCGGGACCGTGCAGTTTGCGCTGGGGACGTACGATCCGAGCTTGCCGCTGGTGATCGATCCGGTGCTCAACTATTCGACTTACTTCGGGGGCGCGCGGAATGATTCGGCTTCCGGCATCGCCGCGGACGCGGATGGGAACACGTACGTTATTGGCACGACGAACTCCACGCATTTTGCCGAAATCGCCGGCCCGGATGTCAACCTCCCCCGCGCATTCCTCGCCAAGTTCGGGCCCGACGGCAGTTTGGCATACAAAACTCTTCTCGGGCCGCCCCCCAAATTCGATGCCAGTGGCTATGCCCATTCAAGCGGCCGCCAAATCGTGATTGCTCCCGATGGTTCGCCGATTGTCACGTTTCGGACGTTCGAGACGAGTACCATCCCGAACGACGCTGGGGGCGGATTCCTCCCGGTGCCCGGACCGCACGAACTCCATATCGCCAAGTTCTCGCCCGACGGCCTGCCGTTTTTCGACGAGATCGCAACGGTGCCGGACGTGCCGGGGCGATTGGATCCGTTCGACTATCTCAACGTCGACATGGCCATCGACGCAACCGGCGCGGCTTACGTGACCTATGGCGTGGTGAGCAACACAGCGGGCGGCGGCGCCGCTATCGATCCTTACATCGCGAAGGTGTCGTCGGACGGATCCAAGGAGTTCACGGAGCCGCTGTTCGAGTTGCCCGCCGCCGTCGCGGTAGACGACGATGCGAACATCTATCTGGCCTTCACCACGACAAGAGATGACTTGACCGTTTCGGACGGCGCCTTTCAACCGACAAGGACCGGCCCGAACCCTAGCCTGGCCGACGTGTACGTGGCGATGTTCGATCCCACGGCGACCGGGATCATCGGCGCAACCTATTTGGGCGGGTCTCGAGAAGAGGTCGTGTCGGCGATTGCCGTTCGGCCCGATCGGCCGGGCCGCGTGTATGTCGGCGGAACCACGTTTTCCGACGATTTCCCGCTGCGGAACCCGTTTCAGGAGCACCCCGCCGACGGCACAGGCGCCAACGATGCCGCGCAGAATGCCTTTGTTGCCCTGGTGGATTTCAACCAGCAGAACGCCGAGCAGTTGGTCGCCGCGACGTATTTCGGCGGCAGTCGGGGCGACCTGGTGACCGACATCGAATTGGATTTCGCCGGACAGGTGTACGTGGCGGGCCAGACCAATTCGGTCGATCTGCCAACCGTCGCGCCGGGGATCGCGAGTTGGGGCGCCGGCCCGCTGATCGTTACAGGCGTCCCAATCTTCGCCCAAGACCACTTTGTCGCAAAATTCGACTCGACGCTCGCGTCGCTTCTGTTCTCCACGTATTTCGGCGGCAGCGGGCACGATACCGCACCGCAGGTGGCCGTCAGCTCCGACGGCTCGATCCGTGTCGCAGGCACGTCCGCGGGCCGATATCTTGGCCCGAGCGGATTCATTACAACGGCGGACTTTCCCACCCTCAATGCCGTTCAGGAAGACTTCGGCGGTGGTGATGTCGGATTTGGCGTGCTGGAGACCGACGCGGTCGTGTACAGCATCGGCCAGCGCGGCGTCGTCGTCGGCCGCGGGAGCCATGCGACGCAAGGTCGCGAGTTCTTTCGCCCCGTGGCCGACTTTGCCAACGCGGCCATTGATACCAACCCGGCGGATTACGCGGTTACGATCCACTGGGGTGACGACACCACGTCGTCGGGCGAGCTCGTGCAACCCAATCCGAACGCCATTCATTTTCAAGCAGTCGGCACTCACCAGTACGAATTCCCTGGCGCCTATCCGGTTATCGCGCAGTTGGAGAACAATCAGGGTGGAATTGCGCCGCTTTTGAACATTGACGTAGCGCATTTTGGCGGGAACCAGAATGGCGGTTCGATCGCGGTCAATCCGATTGACGTCCTGCGGATGTTCGCGGCGATGTCGACCGAGCCAGCGACCGACACCGATCCGCCCGGAATCCTGGTAGCCAGCAGCGCTGATGCCGGACAGACCTGGTCGCCCCGATTGCTCGCGGCTGACGCAAGCGGCGGCTTGCCCATCGCCGCGCGGAATCCTGACGTGCTTTTCGACGACTTCGGCAACTTGTTCTTGGCCTACGCGGGCGCGGACGGCAACAACATCGTCGTGCTGTCGAGCACCGACGGCGGAAGGACGTTTGAGGCCGCCAATGCCCAGGAATTGACGCCCGAGGGATCGGTTGCCGGCGGCGAAAACTCGTCAGTCGGCAGCCCGAAACTGGCGTTTGGCGCGGCCCACAATGAAGTCTGGGTCACATTCGAAGACTTGACGAACAACCGCGTCGTGGCAGCCGGCGCAATTGTCGGCGGACTGGGAAATGTGGGAGCGTTCGAGCTGCGCAATGTAAGCGGCTCGGCCGGCGGAGCGGCGAGCGATATCGCCGTCGGGCCCAATGGCGACGTGGCCGTGGTTTGGCAAGCGCTGTCAGGAGGCACTGCTCATATTTTTTCCAGTTTTGATCTGGACGGCCTCGGTGACGGAGATTTTGCTAACCCGACTATTGTTGAAGTAAGCGCGACCGACGGAGCGTTGACGGTGGCGGCCCAGGCGGCCCAGGTTCCCCTGGGCGCGACACTGGCCTGGGACACCAGCGAAGGCTTGCATCATGGCCGGCTGTACGCCGCATTTGTCGATTTGGTCGACGATACCGGAGCCCCGGCGGCCGACGGCAAAGCATCCGTGATCGTCAAGTTCTCCGACGACCTGGGCGTCAATTGGACGACGCCGCAGCCGGTGACGGCCGATCCCGAGTTTCAGAGCATGTTCCTGCCATCGATCGCCATCGACCCCACGACAGGAAACGTGGGCGTGGGTTGGTACGGCACGCACGACGCGACGAGCTTCACCCGCTTTTATGTCGCGACCAGCGCGGACGGCGTCCATTTCTCGGGAGCCCAGCAGGTGAGCGTCGAACCTTCCAACGCGCTCGCCGCGGGCCTTAGTCCGTATGCCATGGAGCACGGCTTCGGTGAAGCGCCCGGCATGGCATTCCTGAGCGGCCGGCTCTATCCGATTTGGTCCGACAATAGCCCCCTGCAGGATGAGAACTCCTCGGCTCCGGAGTTCGACATTGCGACCGCGATCGTCGGAGTCATCAGCGTCGCGGAGGCTCGAGTCGCCATTCGTCCCCTGCCGATCGTGGCGGTTCGCGGTGAGGCGTTCAGTGGCACGGTTGCGACGTTCACGCATCCGGATGCCTCGCGAACGGCGGCAGACTATACGGTCAAAATCCTGTGGGGCGATGGCTCCGATTCGCCCGGCACGGTTGCCCAGCCGGGTGGACCCAACACGCCGTTTGCCGTGATGGGCACACACAGCTACGACGAGGCCGGATCCTATCCGCTCTCGGTCGAGGTCACCGACATTCGATCTGGGCTGGTGGCCACGCCGGTCAGCAACGTCACGGCACAAGACGGCTCGCAGGCGGAAGGGACAATCGCCATTGACCCCACTAATCCCAACCGTGTCTTTGCCTCGGGCGTGGACGCCTCCAGGCGCGGCCTGATCTTTCGCGGCATCCCCGTCGCCGCGAGCGACGACGGTGGCGTGACGTGGAGGTCGGGCTCGATCGCCGACGGCACCGATGGCCTTCCTCTCGCCTGCTGCGATCCACGCGCCGTATACGATCAGTTCGGAAACCTTTTTCTTACCTACATTACGATCGGTGCTGAGGATCAAGTTGTCTTGCTCTTGAGCACCGATGGGGGCCAGACCTTTACCGTGCTCCACACGGCTGCGATTCGCGACGTTGACCAGCCCACGGTCTCTGTCGGTCCGGGACTGGACGGAAACTCGGGAAGCGTGTGGCTGACTTGGGAGCAAACACAAGGCATTTGGGCGGCCGGAGCGTCGGTAACCGGATTGGGCATAGTCGGCACATTCGCCGAAAGCCTGGTGGCCGTGGTGACTGGACCGGAGACGCTGCGAAATTTTGGCGATATTTCGGTCGGACCAGCCGGCCAGGTCCTGCTGTCCTATGTCCGCGCTCCCTTCAGTAGTTTCAACGAAATCGCGGTGCAGCTCGATCCGGACGGCCTGGGACCGCTGGGCTTTGGCGCGCCGGTGCCGATTGGCCAGACCAATGTTCCCACCGGAACCCGAGTCCCCGCGCAAGACACCAGCCGTGGCATTGAAAACAGAGCGGTGTTGGACTGGGACCGCAGCGACGGGCCGCATCGTGGCCGTGTGTATCTCGTCTATACGGACTCAGCTAGTTTGCTTGACGCGGACACGAACATTTTCGTGCGTTTCTCGGACAATAGCGGAGCGGACTGGTCAGAACCGATTCAAGTCAACGACGACGCCACCACCAATAGCCAGTTCTTGCCGTCCGTGGCGGTAGACCAAAGTTCGGGCAACCTGGCCGTGGGCTGGCATACCGGCGTTGATAACAACGTCAAGACTCGTTTCACGGTGACAATGAGCGATGACGGCGGTTCTACGTTTCGCGTGGCGTACCTCGTCAGTCCAGGGGAATCGGACAGCACCGATTCGACTGTGGAGCCGGACGGTCAGTTGTTTAGTTACGGCGACTATACGGGAATGACGTTCGTTCAGGGAGTATTCCAGCCCATTTGGGGCGACAACAGCCTTGAATTGGAATCGGTTCCCGACCCGCGAAAATTTGATTTGGCCAACGCGCGGATTGCAGTCGCGGAAGTAAGTCGGCCGCCGCTGGTCGTCACTGCCTTCGACTTCGACGGAATTCAGGGGCAGAAGATTTTCGCGAGCCCCGCGCACTTTACGGACCCCGACGGCACTGGCTCACCTGGAGATTTCGACGCGATCATCGATTGGGGAGACGGCAGCGACCTCTCGGTTGGCGAGATCTCCCAACTCGCCGACGGCTCATTTGCCGTCGTTGATCCCGCCGGACACGTGTACCAGCACTATGGAACGTTCACCGTGACGGTAACAATCACGGGTCCGCGTACGCATGGCGAATCCACCTCGACCGCCACGATCGCAAACGGGGCGCTCGACCTGAAGGTCCAAGACGAGCTGCGGGTCGTGCGCGAGACGGAGTTTACCAAGACGATCGGCACGCTGTCGGACGACAATCCTCTCAGCGTGCCGTCCGACTATATCGTCACGATCGAATGGGGCGATGGTTCGGCCTCCCTCGCCACCTTGGAGCTCGACGCCGCAGCAAGTCGTGAGAACCGCAACGTCTTCCAGGTCAAAGGCACGCACAAGTATCTCTCTGAAAACGAGTTCACCGTCAAGATTTCCGCGTTGGAACGGGAGAGCGGGGACGTGCTGGACGACGAAGGCGAGATCACGAGCGGCGATCCATCCCTGGAGGTTAACGAGTTCTTTCTCGACATTGACGCGCTGGCGGGCATCAACACGGGGGGCCTGGTGTTGGTCACGTTCGTGTTGCCGGACGACGTTGAAGTGCCGCTCGATACCCACGTCGGCGCCTACGTCGCGACGATCAACTGGGGCGACGGCCACGTCGACGCGAATGTCATTCCGTTCATGACCGACGAGGACGTCACGATCGCGGGGCAGCACACGTACGCCACGGCCGGTGATTATTTTCCTTCGATCACGCTGGTCGACGACAGCGGCGGAGTCTTCAATGTGTCGCTGATTGCCCGAGTCAGCGCGGACGTGACGACCACGGTCCGACCGGTCGGATCCGGCCTGATTTACAATCCCACGACGGAGCGTTTTGTCGGCGACGTGACGGTCACGAACACAGGCGGCGAGGCGCTTGACGGTCCCTTCTATGTCGTATTCGATGGTCTGCCGGACGGCGTGTCGTTGGAAAACATCACTGACGTGACCGGAGACGACGACCCGGTGGCCAAAGTCAGCCGGTTGAGCCTGGCCTCCGGCGCGTCTCTCGATCCGATCACCGTCGAGTTCAACAATCCCTCGGGCGTGCCGATCACCTACACCGCGCGCGTCTTCAGTCCGAGTGGATCGATCCTGGGCTTGTTGGCATCGCCAGCTTCGTTGACATTCGAACCCAATTTGGGACAGACGGACGCCGACGTGGCGTTTGTCGCGCGGGGGCCGGACTATGCCCTCTTTCTGACTGAGGATTTGGCCGCGATCCGCATGGACGGACCGACGCAAAGCGCCGCAATGACCATGCGGTGGCGGGGCGGCAATGATTCGCCAAATGTGGTCGGACTGCAGCCGCAGGCCGGCACCAGCAACTATTTCACCGGGGCCGAGCAATCCGCGTGGATCAGCGGCGTGCCGAACTACGGCCGCGTCCGCTACGAATCGGTCTACGATGGCATCGACTTAGAGTATTACGGTCGCGATGGGGAATTGGAATTCGACTGGATCGTCGAGCCCGGCGGCAATCCGAACGACATCGTCATGGAGTTTGCGGGCGCCGAGCAGCTTTCGATTGACCACGAGGGCAATCTGCGACTGCAAATCGGCGACGGCCAGGTCGTCCAGCGCGCGCCGGTTGTCTACCAGACAATCGTCGGCCAGCAGCGGATCGTCGAGGGCCGTTATGTGGTGCACGCGGACGGCACGGTCGGCTTTGTGCTGGGGATCTATGATCCGACAGCGACCCTGGTGATCGATCCAGTGCTGTTGTATTCGACGTATTTCGGCGGTCCCGGGACAGGAGGCGCTGCCGTCGCAGTCGACGAAGCGGGCAATAGCTATGTCACCGGCAGCACCTTCTCGCTGGAATTTCCAACCTCCGTCGGCGCTTTTCAGGAGGATTCGATCGACCAAACTTTGATCCTCGATCCGTCGGGGCATCTCGCCCTGCCGCAAGACGCGTTCGTCATTAAGCTCGACCCGAATGGCGTGCCGATCTACTCCACCTACCTGAGCGGCCGGCTGGGCGACGCGGGGGTTGACATCGCCGTCGATGCCACCGGTCAGGCATACGTGCTGGGCGTGACGGTGTCGAGCGACTTTCCTACCCGTGGGGCGTTTCAGCCCGAGCTTGCGAACCAGGTGCCGCCCGGGTTCTTGCAAACGATTCAGGACGCATTTCTGCTGAAACTCACACCCGACGGGTCGAATATTATCTACTCGAGTTTTTTGGGCGGCGAAGCGAATGACTTTCCGAGGTCGTTGACGATCGACGCCTCCGGCGCGGTCTACGTGGTCGGCGCGACGCTCTCGCGTTCGCAGTTCCCCATCAAGAATGCCGTGCAGCCGCAGCATGCCGACGAGATTAACTTTAGTGGCGTACCTGCGTTCCTCGAGGACGGGTTCATCACCAAGGTCGATCCTTCCGGCTCGTCGCTGGTGTTTTCGACGTTCTTGGGTGGTGTCCGTAGCGACTTCCTCAACGGCGTCGTACTGGACGAAGCGGGCAACATCATTGTCGTCGGTAGCACGCTCTCGAATAATCTGCCGACACGCAACGCATTGCAGGACCAATTCCAGTCCATCGCGGTGATTCAAGATGGCGAATTCGTGGGCTTTGGCTTCGATGGGCTAGTCGCCAAGCTCCCAGCGGATGGATCGAGCTTGGACGTGCTCAGCTATCTCGGTGGTGTTGGAGGTGAAGAGCCGTTCGACGTGACTCGCGATCGCGACGGCAACATCGTTGTCGCCGGCACCACGTATTCGACCGACTTTCCCACCGTCAATCCGTTCCAAGCTGCGCTGGCCGACCCGCTAGGCGACGGTTTTATCACCACCCTCAACAGTGCGCTTTCCCAGATCCTGTACAGCACGTATCTGGGCGGGAATGGCAATGATGGCATTCGCAGCGTGGACGTCGACGAGCAGGGAAACATCCTCGTCTTCGGATTCACCCAGTCGACCGATTTGCCAGTCGTGGCGCCCTTGCAGGCAAGCTTGGCTGGCGGGACCGATGGCTGGGTCGCGTCGCTCAATCCCACCGCCAACACGCTAAACTTCCTCACATATTTGGGCGGAACGCAAAATGAGTTCGGATTGACCATCTTCTATGAACGCGGCGGCAACGCCATGGCCGCCGACAGCCACGGCAATCTCGTATTGACGGGGTTCACTGGTTCATTTGACTTCCCCAAATACCACTCGATCGACAATCCGACGTTTGGCGACGGACTGGCCTCGCGGATGATTATCACGCGCGTCGCTTCGGAGCCGCCGCCGGGATTCAATCGGTTGGAACTGCTGCACGGGTCGCTCGCGGCACTGGAAGGCTCGGCGATCGATGGAGCCATTGCGTCGTTCATAACCGTCGGCCAGGAGCAGGCCGCTGACTTCACGGCATCGATCGATTGGGGCGACGACACGGTGTCGGTTGGCACGGTCGTGTCGAGCACTGCAATCAGTGTTCCCGGTCGACGCCATTTTAACGTGCTCGGTTCGCACGTGTACCAGGACCTGGGCGACTATGACGTTCTGGTGACAGTCCGTAACGCGCAGGGCGACCTGGCCGTCGCACCGGGCACGCCAGCCGCGAGCGACAGCACCACGCCGCCGGACTATGTGAAGTACCACGTGTCGATCGACACATCGTCGCTCTCCGGCCAGGCCGGATTCTTTAGCGCTCAGTTCAACCCGGGCACTCTGCCCAGCGCGCCCGAAGCATCGCTCGGCGTGTCGAAGTTCATTGTCTCTGGGGGCACGCTCTCGCCCACGATCTTCACCGACGGCAGCGCGGTTGGCAATTTTTCTACTGGCGCAACGCTGTCGCCCGGCGCGCTCTTGAATCGCTTGATCCAAGGCCTGGTGTTCGGTAACCAGATTGACTTTGACGTGTTGGTATCGGGCGACGCAGTTTCCGATCCGACGCTCGGCCTGTTCGGCCAGGCGATCGCATTTCAATTGCTGGGAGCCGACCGCGTCACGACGCTGCTGGCCGCCGATCCCACGGGCGCGATAACAACCATCGACGTCGAGCCCGATGGATCGACGCAAAGCCACGCCAATCTGCCGAGCCCGACCGCCAGTCGCTCCCTGGCGACGGCGCAGTCGTTCAACTTGGCACGGATCGCAAACGCTCCGATCGCCGCGTCGCTCACACCGATCGCGGTGCAAGAGGGCGCTCCATTCTCGGACACCGTCGCCACGTTCGCCAACGCCAACCCGTTCGAAAGCGCATCACAACATCAAGCCTCGATCGATTGGGGCGATGGCACAATCACTGCCGGTACGATCGTAACCGATGCGGCAGGGTTCCACGTCGTCGGCACGCACACCTATCGCAACGCCGGCAATTATCAGTTGTCGGTCGTGATCACGGAACCGGACGGCGCGGGCGCAAGTGCGCACGCGGGCGGCGGCGGAAATCATATCGAGGCCTCGCGGTTGGTGATCGTCGGGCCATCGTTGGCTGCGCACACGGTTGGAGACTTCAACGGCGACGGCCACCTCGACTTCGCCTCCGGCGATGGAAACCTCGGCGCCAGCTCGGCATTTATCTCCTTTGGCGCCGGAAATCTGCAATACGTCCCGTCCACGACCATACCGATCCTTACGAAATTCATGGGCGCCGCGTCTGGCGATTTCAACAACGACGGCATCGACGACATCGCCATCGCAGGGCAGATCACGACCGCGGGCACCGAGGCGCTGGGCATCGTGTTCGGCAGCGCGACCGGTGCGCTGCAAGCGGCGACGACGACAACGCCCTTGCAACCGGGATTTCCTCCGTTCACGTTGACCACCGCCGACTTTGACGGCGATGGTTTCCTGGATGTCGCGATGGCCTATGGCAATGGCACAGGCGGTACGCCCAATTTCATCAGTGTGCTGCGGGGCCTTGGCGACGGAACATTCGAGCCGCGCCGAAATTTCGTGGTCGATATTGGCGCCAGCAATTTCGCCGTCGCCGACGTGAACGCCGACGGTCGCGACGATCTGGTCGTGGCCAATACGTCGTCGGCGAACATTCGCGTACTCTTGGGAACAGCCGGCAGCACTTTCCTCACACCGCTGGCGCCTCAATCGGCCGGCGGCGGGGTCAATTCGTTGGCCATCGCCGATATGAACCTCGATGGCATTCCAGACCTGGTGGGCGCCAGCGGCAGTCTCGCGGTGATGACGGGCGTGGGCGACGGCACGTTCTCACTTGTCCGGCGGTCGTTGAACGTTTTCGCAAGTCATGTGGCCACCGGTGATTTGAACGGCGACGGACGCCCCGACGTCGTGGTAGACGACAATCTAGGCTTGGCCAAATTGTTCGCGGCGCAACTGGACGGTACGTTCGTCGAGACCCAGAGCATAACCCGGAGCGCACCGCGCGGGGTCAGGACGAGCGATCTCGATCACGACGGCCGCCTGGATGTCATCCTGCAAGGCAGCGGTGGACTGTTTGACAGCTTCCGGATCTTCCCGGGACGGGGCGATGGCACCGTCGAAGTGGCTGACGCCATTTCCACCGGCAGCAACTCACAGTTCCAGCAATCGACGGCCGACGTGAACGGCGACGGATTCGTCGATTTGCTGTCGAACATTCCCGCCGGTTTGCTGGTCACGCTCGGCCGCGGCGACGGCACGTTCGTGACCGCGCCCTCCGTCGCCGTCGGCGGTCCCACGAACAACAAGGCCCGAGAGGCCGTGATCGTGGACATTAACAACGACGGACGAAACGACATCGTGGCCGGAGTGGGCACCGCGGTCGGAACGACCCCGGGCATTAGCATCCTGTTGCGCAATGCCGACGGGACCTACCAAGTGCCGATTTTCATTGGGCTCACCAGAGTGCCCCTCGACCTGGCCGTCGGCGACGTCAACGGCGATTCGCGGCCGGACATCGTCGCGACGTTCACCACCAACAACTTCGCGGTGCTCTTGAACCAAGTAGGCGGTAGCTTCGCCGCCCCGCAATTCACCGCCACGTTGGCTGGCGGCTGCGCGCTGCTATTGCAGGATCTCAACAACGACGGCAAGCTGGACGTGGCCGTGCAGGTTACGGGAACATTCGTCAGCACTCCGCAATCGTTTCCCAATGCCGGCGCGCAGGTATTTTATGGCGTGGGCAACGGTACGTTCCTGCCACCCGTCGTGGCGGTTGGCCCGGTCAACGACCGCTTGACGGCTTCCGGGCCGATGGCCGCGGGCGACCTGAATGGCGATTCGATTCCCGACATCGTTACTTCGGGGGCAGGGTTTGGCCCCTCTATTCTCCAGGGTGGTCTCTACATCGCGCTGGGCAACTCGAATGGAACGTTCACCCAGGGACAACGCTATATAGTGGGCGGCGTCAGCGGCGACCATTCCGTGGCATTGGGCGACTTCAATCACGATGGAAAGCTCGACGCCGCCGTCAGCCGATACTTCGGCACCACCGATCGTACGGACGACGTCGTGATCCTGTTTGGCAACGGCGACGGCACGCTGCAGGCGCCGGTAAACTACGACGTCGGAGTTGGCGCTATCACTGTCTCCGGAGGCGCCGGAATGGTGCGCGGTGGCGATGTCAACGGCGACGGCTGGCTGGATTTGGTACTCGGCGCAACATCGGTCAGCGGGCAGGGCGTGGCCGTCCTGATGAACCGTGGCGACGGCACCTTCGAGCCGGCCGCCTTCTACTACGGCGGACTCGGCGTGACGTATGTCGGGCTCGGCGACCTGGACATGGATGGAATGCTCGACGTGGCCGCCGTCAATTTTGACCCGGGCACAATTAACCTGCTGTACAACCGCGGTGACGGCACGCTGATCGGACAATACACAACCGCGGTCCTGGGCAATTTACAGTACATGGACGTGGCCGATGCCAACGGCGACGGCATCCTGGACGTGGCCTACACTGCCCGCGGTGCCAACGAATTCGTCGGATTGCTGGTCGGCCGCGGCGACGGCCACTTCGACCGCCGGCCGCAAGTCACGATTCCACCGGTGGCCGGCACCGGATTCTCGTTCTCGGGCCCCATCGACCTCAAGATCGGTGACACCGATGGCAGTGGCGTCGACGAGCTAATCGTGGGGCTGTCCAGCGTGGGCAGCCTCCTGTCGTTGCCGATCCTGCCTGGCGGCAGCTTGGGACCGATCGAGTTCCTGACAAGCATCGCCACGAATTCGGCGCGATTTGCGTTCGGCGATTTCAACGCTGACGGCCGGATGGATGTCGCTCGAGTTGGGAATCTGAATGGCGACCCGACGTTTCGCCTGCGCATCTTGACCGGACAGGCCGATGGCTCATTCGTCCAGCAACCACAATCCTACGCGACCGGCTTCCAAACCATGGACCTGGTCGCCGCCGACTTCAACGGTGACGGCCGGCTCGATCTGGCAGTCGTCAGCACCGGGACCCAGGACCAGAATCATACCGGCAGTGGCATCTATGTGTTGATCGGAGTGGGTGACGGCACGTTTGCCTCGCCCCTGATCCTCGAAGGGGGCTTCCCGTACAGCAGCGTCACCGCAGCTGACATGAACGGCGATAGCGTCCAGGATCTGGTCCTCGGCTACGCCTTCTCGAATTTCAAGCCCAATCAGAATCTCGCCGTGATGTACAGCCGTGGCGACGGCACGTTCAAACCGCCGATTCGCTTCGACATGAATTCTTCGAACGCCACGAGCACTCCCACCCGCATCACCACCGGCGATTTCGCAGGCGACGGGTTCCCTGACATTGTGGCGTCCATGTCCGTCCCCAGCGACCTCAACGTGCGCATCATCCGCAACGTGGCGCTACCCGCCGGAGCGGACGTTGCCAACGCGCCCCTCAGTCTGGTTGCAAACGACTTGAATCCGTCCGCCGGGATCGCCCTTGTCGCCGTGGTCGGATCGTTCCTCGACGACAATCCCCTGTCGATGGTCGACGATTTTACAGCCACGATCCGGTGGGGCGACGGCCAGAGTTCGGCCGGCTCGATCGAAAAATTGCCAGACGGACAATACCAGATCAGCGCTTCTCACCTCTATGCCAACGCGGGAACGTACAACACGACGATTACTCTGAACGAGGCGCAGCCGTTCACACGCTACACTGCGGCGGGCAGTGTCGTTGTCAGTGAGGCTATTCTCAATGTGGCCGACGCCGGACCCGACCAAACCGTGCTCGAAGGCCTCGCGGTGACCCTCGACGGGCTGTTCGTCGGCTCCGATCCGACCGATACGCCGACATACCTGTGGCAGGTCGTTAGCAGCAACGGACAGTTGATCGCGGATGGCAACTCGCCGACCTTCAGCTTCACTCCCAGCGACAACGGCACGTACATCGCGCAGTTTACCGTGACGACCGGTCTTGGCGCCGTCTCTTCCGACTCGGCCACGATCACGGTGACCAATGCGCTGCCCAGCGTGGCGCTCGGCGGCCCGGGGAGCGGAACTTATGGTCAAAGCCTCGCGTATTCGCTGGGCGCCGACGATCCGTCGACCGTCGATGATGCCGCGGGCTTTGCCTACGTCATTCATTGGGCCGATGGCTCGCCCGACACGGCGATCGCGCGGGTCGCGGGCAACGCCACGGGCTTGAACGTGAGCCACACGTTCGCCGCGGCCGGGCAGTACTCCGTGCTCGTGACCAGCACCGACAAGGACGGCGGGACCAGCCTGACGAGCGTGGTGCCGGTAACGGTCGACAAGGCACATCTGAGCGTCACGGCCGGCGACAAGACCAAGGTCTACGGGAGCGCCAACCCCTCGCTGTCGGCCTCGATCGCCGGTTTCGTCAGCGGCCAGACGCTGGCCACCAGCGGCGTCACCGGTCAACCGACCCTGGCGCTTGTGGGCGACGGCGTTCACGTTGGGCAATACGTCATCTCGGTCGGGCTGGGGTCGTTGAACGCCTCGAATTACGACTTCCCGGCGGCATCGCTGCTGAGCGGCACGTTGAACGTTTCGCCCGCTACATTGACGATCGCCGCCGACAACAAGTCGAAGGCCTACGGAGCCGCGTTGCCCCCACTGACGGCGGACGTCACGGGCTTTGTCAACGGCGACACGGCGACAGTACTCACCGCGCAGCCCGCACTCGCCACTTCAGCCACGGCCGCCAGTCACGTGGGCAGCTATCCGATCACGGTCGGTGGCGCCGCCGCGGGCGCGGACTACTCGATCCAGTACGTTTCCGGGACGCTGAACGTCACGCCAGTCGCGCTGAGAATCACCGCGGAAAGCAAATCCAAGGTCTACGGCGCCGCAATTGTGGCGCTGACGGCCGCCTATGACGGCTTTGTCAATGGCGATGCTCCTGCCGACCTGACTACGCCGCCGAATCTGGCCACGACGGCCACGGCTGCCAGTCATGTGGGCACGTATCCGATCACGGTCACGGGCGCCGCCGATCCCGATTACTTGATGGAGCTCGTCGACGGATTGTTCGCGGTCACGCCGGCTGTTCTTACGATCACGGCCGAGAGCAAGTCGAAGGTCTATGGTGCCGCAATCGTGCAACTAACCGCCTCCTACGCAGGACTGGCCAACGGCGACACGCCGGCTAGTTTGAACACCCCGCCGGCGCTTGCCACCACCGCTACGGCCGCCAGTTCTGTCGGCAGCTATCCAATCACGGCCACGGGCGCCGCCGATCCCGACTACACGATCACGCACGTGCCCGGCACGTACGGCGTCACGCCCGCGCCGCTTTCGATCAAAGCCGACGACAAGAACAAATCGGCCGGCGAGGTCAACCCGCCGCTGACCTTCACGCCCACCGGCTTCGTCAATGGCGACACGGCCGCCAATCTGACGCCGCAGCCAGCGCTTTCAACAACTGCCACCACCGATAGCCCCACGGGCGCGTATCCGATCACGGCCAGCAGTGCGGCGTCGCCCAACTACACGATCAGCTATCTGGCCGGCACTCTGACGGTCACCGGCGTGGTGGCCGGCGGCTCGATCAGCGGCATCGAGTATCTGGACGTCACCGGCAACGGACTCACACCCGACGACACGCGGATGAGCGGCGTGCAGGTCTACGTCGATCTCAACAACAACAGCGCGCTCAGCACCGGTGAGCCCGTCACGACTTCGTCGACCGACGGCACGTATGCGATCAACGGCCTGGCCGCGGGCACGCACAAGGTCCGGCAGGTCACGCCCACCGGTTACATCCGGACCGCGCCGGCCATCAGCGATTTCTATAGCGTCACGTTGTCGAGCGGCCAGACTTCGAGTGGCAACCATTTTGCCAACGCCGCCCTGGGCGACCGCTCGGTGCTGACGAACATCGTGTACGTGATCAATGGCACGACCGCCGTCAGCGACCTGATTGGCAAGACGAAGGAAGGTGACACAGTGCAGGTTTCGTTCACCATCGTCCCCGGCACGCAGCCGAATCGATACACGCTGGTCAGCTACACAGCGCCGGGCAAAACCTTCGACTGGGCCACCGCCGCCCAGCAAAAGATTTTCCAGATCGACACCGGCGTGTTCGGTCCCGGCAGCTACACGCTCGACGTGCGGATCCCGCACAGCTATTACCAGGTCGACTTCGTGATCGGTAGCCCCATTGAGCCCTTCGGACCCTCAGGCAGCAACATCTTCTACTCGGCCCAAGCTCGTCTCGTGAGTTATGACAATAGCGGCACCAAGGTCATGGCTTCCAATGCTAGCTCGCTGTCCGGTTTCGTCTATCACGACGCCAACAACAACAGCGCGTTTGATGCCGGCGAGCGGCCGATTCCCGGCGCCGCTGTCGCGCTTTCCGGCAAGGACAGCAAGAACAACACGGTGAGCCAGTCGGTGGTGACCGACGTCGCGGGCCGCTACCAGTTCACCAACCTGCCGGCCGGTACCTACACGATCACTGAAGCCCAACCCGGCGGCTATACCGACGGCAGCGAGACGCTGGGCTCGCGCGGCGGCAGCAAGAGCAACGACAAGTTCAGCTCGATCTGGCTGCCAGCCAGCGCGTCGGGAACGAACTACAACTTCGGCGAGAAGCAAACGGTCGGCGCGGCGTTGGCGGCCAATCAGTCCGGCACGACCGGGTTCTGGAACGGCACCAGCGGTCAGAGCCTGATCAAAGCTCTCAACGGCGGGCAGAGCGCAAAGAATCTCGGCAACTGGCTGGCCTCGAACTTTGGCAACCTGTTTGGCTCGGCCGCCGGCAGCTCGAACAATCAAAACGACAAGACGAACTCGCAAGTCGCCTCATACTTCAAGACCGTCTACTCGAACACCAATCGCAATGCCGAAGCCGAAGCGCTGGCACTGGCCTTGAAGGTCTACGTCACCAATTCCAGCCTAGCCGGCAACACGGCGCAGTCCTACGGTTTCGCCGTGAGCTCGACTGGCCTCGGCGCCGCGACCATCAACGTCGCCACCGCCGGCACCGCCTTGGGCCTCGACAACAACTCCGTGCTCACCGTCTCCGAGCTCCTCCTGCGACTCAACCTCCGTAGTCGCAAAGGCCTGGTGTGGGACGCGGATACCAGCGGCAGTCTGAACACCGCCGAAACTGTTCTGAGAAACCAGGCCCAGACCCTGCTCGCCGCGATCAACAATACGTAAGCAACCAAACGTGCTTACGAAGCCGCGGCCGTATGTCACTTGTCAGAACATCGCGACTGCGAAATTGGATTATGGGAACTCCGATCAGCCACAACAGAGTTCGGCCTCAACAACTCGTTAATGCCCGAGACACTCCAGAAATACGACCCTTTGATGACGCGCGCTGCCGTTGTCAAAAAGTCATGCCTTTGACGGGACCGTCTTGGCGTCCCGAGAAGTCATCCGTATTTTCGGAATGATCGGCGGCTGCCGACTGCAGGCGTTCTGGCCCTGCGTCGAGCTGTAGCACTCCAACGATATCTGGCACTCACCAGCGACTCGACTGCAGGACATGGCACTACCCAATCTGTTAACTCATTTCTGATCTTCGAAGAGTTAGATTGCACGAGCGACAACTTGCCCTCAACAATTGACCGGACGTCGTGAAGGTACTAGCCTTGCCTAGAGTTTTCGATTCCAACCAGAATCTTTGGAGTAAACAAGGCATGGCTAAAGACAGTCGCGGATCGGCATGGGGACCGCTGGGGACCGGCACGATTCTGATGGGGCTGTGCCTGTCGCTGTCGATGGCGGGCTGCGGCGGTCGCCTCCCTCCCCGCAAGCACGTCGAGACTAGCTCTGGTGCCGTTCTCATCGAAGGGGATGTTTGGGCCGATAATTGGTTCGCCCTCTACTTGGGCGACAAGCTCTTGGTCGAAGACTCCGTGCCGATTACCACGGAGCGTTCTTTTAACGCCGAGAGCTTCTCCTTCCGGGCAGACTATCCGCTGGTCCTGAATTTCGTCGTCAAAGACTTTAAGGAGGACGATTCTGGCCTGGAGTATATTGGGACTCCCAAGCAGCAGATGGGCGACGGCGGCATCATTGCTCAATTCAGGGACGCCGCCACCGGAAAGCCGATCGCCGTCACTGACGGTAGTTGGAGTTGCACGGTCATTCACCGCGGCCCCTTGGACGATTCGTGCGAGCGGGAAAGTCATCCCGTTGCAGGGCAAGCCCCGTGTGAATTCATTGCAATCGATGAACCCAGTGGCTGGAAACGCTTAGATTTCGATGACAGCGGCTGGGGGCGGGCGACCGTCTATGCAGCAGGTGATGTGAAGCCAAAGGATGGCTACAATCAGATCAATTGGCACCCTTCGGCAAAGCTTATCTGGGGAACGGATTTGAAGAAGGACAACACGATTCTAATACGCTTGGTCATCCACGGTCCCTAGCCCGGCCTTCAGACCGCAGCTGGCAGGGCAAGCAGAGATCCGAGCAACTCTGCGTCCTTCCTTGCCTTCGAGGCTCGTTCCGAAAAAGGACCCTTTGATGACTCGCGCTGCCGTTGTCAAAAACTCAGTACGCCGTGAAAAGTCGGCGATCTCCAGTGGGTGCAAATCCCATCCGGCCAATCGGTCGCTCGGCCGGAAGCAATCAGAGCGACGAAGGAGGCAACGAATTCGTTGAAGTACTCTGGTAAAGGTCACCTTGGGTGATCGAGCGACTAGGCAGGCCGAAACGTGAGTGAACGCCGAGCAGGCCTCGAAAAGGGATGTGGCGGAAGCCGACCCTCCTGAGTTTAGGGGAAGGCCGATGCCGTTGGGCGAGATAGCGACAGCACTCAACGGTTCCGTCGGGGTAATGGCG
>JANNTE010000411.1:0-9285 GCA_031403365.1 Betaproteobacteria bacterium
GGCACCATGCAAGTCTATTTCGACCATAACGCGACCACACCGCTCGACGAGGCGGTGCTCGATCGCATGCTGCCTTATCTGCGGCAGGAGTATGGCAATGCCTCGAGCCGCCACGATTTCGGCACGCGCGCGCGCCTGGCGGTGAACAAGGCGCGCGAACAAGTCGCGAGTCTGGTGAATGTGCAGCCCGCGCAAGTGGTGTTCGTTTCCGGTGGCACGGAAGCGAACAATCTGTTCATGCGCGGCGCGGCGGCGTACTTGAAGCCCAGCCAGATTGTCATCAGCGCCATCGAGCATCCCTGTGTGGCGAAACCGGCACAGGATCTGGTGCGTGGCGGCTGGAAGTTGCGCAAACTGCCGGTGGACCGCCACGGGCGGGTCGAACTCGCGGATGCAAAGACCGCTCTGCGCGAACCGACCGGACTGGTTTCTGTGATGCTGGCGAACAACGAAACCGGAGTGATTCAGCCGGTGGAGGAAGTGGCTGCCATGGCGCGCGAGCAGCGCGCCTGGATGCATACCGATGCGGTACAGGCGCTGGGGAAAATAGCTGTGAACTTCGAAGCGCTCGGCGTGCATGCCATGAGTGTGTCGGCGCATAAGATTTACGGACCGAAAGGCGTTGGCGCGCTGATCGTTGACAAGCGCCTGGAGCTAAAACCCATTATTCAGGGCGGTGGCCACGAGCGCGGTTTGCGCTCCGGGACGGAAAACGTGCCGGCCATCGTGGGCTTTGGTGCGGCCAGCGAAATGGCGGCGGCGCGCATGCAAGTGCTTGCGCAGCGCACGCGCCGCCTCCGCGATCAAACCGAACAAGGCATAGCGGCGCTGGGCGCTGAAATTTTCGGGCGCGGCGCGCAGCGCATTCCGAATACCACATATTTTGCATTTCCCGGCATCGACGGCGAAACGCTGGTGATCGAGCTGGACAAGAGCGGTTTTGCCCTTGCCAGCGGGGCGGCTTGTTCCAGTACCAGCACGGAACCGAGCGCGACGCTGCTGGCGATGGGCGTGCCGGCCGAACGTGCGCGCTGCGCCGTGCGTGTGAGCTTCGGGGCGCAGAACACGCAAAGTGAAGTGGACATTTTCTTGCCAGCCCTGGATGCAGCCGTGCGCAGGCTGCGACGTTTGACGGCAATTGCCGTTTGATGCGATTGAACGATCAGGAGTAAGTACAGATGGCGATTACCGTTACTGAAAACGCGGCACAGCACATTCGAAAGTCGCTTGCAAAGCGCGGCGGTGTGGGGCTGCGATTGGGTGTCAAAACCGTGGGCTGCTCCGGTCTGGCCTACACCTTCGACTATGCCCAGGAAGTGAGCGTAGATGACGCACTTTTTCCCGCTGGCGACGTCACCGTCGTCGTGGATCGCAAGAGTCTGGAGTTCGTGGACGGATCGAAACTCGACTACGTACGTGACGGCCTGAACGAATCGTTCAAAGTCGAAAATCCGAAAGCCACTGCGATGTGCGGCTGCGGCGAGAGTTTTACCGTCAAACAAGTCTGATTCGTGAGCAGGAGCAAGCCTTGAGCGCCGTCATCCAGAATCTGGTCAACCAGCCTTACAAGCATGGCTTCGTCACGGACATCGAATCGGACGTCGTCGCCAAAGGCTTGAACGAGGACGTCATCCGGCTCATTTCCACCAAGAAGGGTGAACCGGAGTGGTTGCTGGAATTCAGGCTCCAGGCCTACCGGCATTGGCTGACGATGATCGAACCGGTGTGGCCGAACGTCAAGTATCCAAAGATCGATTTTCAGAACATCAGTTACTTCTCTGCGCCCAAGCCGAAGAAGAAACTCGCTTCCATGGATGAAGTCGATCCGGAGTTGTTGCGCACCTTCGAGAAGCTCGGCGTGCCGATGCATGAACGCCAGGCGCTGGCCGGGGTGGCTGTAGATGTAATTTTCGACAGCGTGTCGGTCGCCACCACGTACAAGAAGAAGCTCGCCGAGGTCGGTGTCATTTTCTGTTCGTTTTCCGAAGCGGTGAAGGATCATCCGGAGCTGGTGAAAAAATATCTGGGCAGCGTGGTGCCGGCGGGCGACAACTACTATGCCGCGCTCAATTCCGCGGTGTTTACCGACGGCTCTTTTTGCTTTATCCCGAGAGGCGTGCGCTGCCCGATGGAGTTGTCCACCTATTTCCGCATCAACACCCAGGAGTCCGGCCAGTTCGAGCGCACGCTGATCGTGGCCGAGGAGGGTGCGCATGTTTCCTATCTGGAAGGCTGCACTGCGCCCAGGTTCGATACCAATCAGCTGCACGCCGCCGTGGTGGAACTGGTGACACTGGACAATGCCGAGATCAAGTACTCCACGGTGCAAAACTGGTACGCCGGAGACGAAAACGGCAAGGGTGGCATCTACAATTTCGTCACCAAACGCGGTTTGTGCAAAGGGGTGAATTCCAAGATTTCCTGGACCCAGGTCGAAACCGGCTCGGCGATCACCTGGAAATATCCGTCCTGTATCCTGCTCGGTGACAATTCGGTGGGCGAGTTCTACTCGGTGGCGCTGACCAATCATCATCAGCAGGCTGATACCGGCACCAAGATGGTCCACATCGGCCGCAATACGCGCAGCAAGATCATTTCCAAGGGCATCTCCGCCGGTGTTTCGAACAACAGCTACCGTGGTCTGGTGAAAATTGGCGCCAAGGCACAAGGCGCGCGCAATTTCTCGCAATGCGATTCCATGCTGATCGGCGACCAGTGCGGCGCCAATACATTCCCCTATATTCAGGTACACAACAATAGCGCGAAAGTCGAGCATGAAGCCTCGACCTCGAAAATTGGCGAAGACCAGTTGTTCTATTTTGCCAGCCGCGGCGTCGGCGCCGAAGATGCGGTGTCGATGATCATCAATGGCTTCGTGCAGGACGTGTTCGTACAATTGCCGATGGAGTTCGCAGTCGAAGCGACCAAGCTGCTCGGACTCAAACTGGAAGGAAGTGTTGGATGAAGCGCAACAATGCACCGGTGTTGCTGGAGGTTCGCAATCTCACCGCAAAGATTGAGGACAAGACCATCCTCAAGGGCATCAACTTCACCGTTCGTGCGGGGGAAGTGCATGCCATCATGGGGCCGAATGGATCCGGCAAGAGTACCTTCGCCAAAGTGCTGTCCGGGCACCCGTCTTACCAGGTCAGCGGCGGCGAAGTGCTGTTTCAAGGCCAGAACCTGCTGGGACTTTCTCCGGAGGAGCGCGCGCGTGCCGGCGTGTTTCTGGGATTTCAGTATCCGATAGAAATTCCGGGCGTGACCAACAGTTCTTTTCTGCGGCTGGCGTACAACACCGTTCAGGGCGCACGCGGCGCGGAGGAACTCGACCCGCTGGAATTCGACGATTTCGTGCGCGTGAAAATGAAGCTGCTGGAAATGGACCCGGCTTTTCTTGATCGCAGCGTCAATGCCGGTTTCTCCGGCGGCGAGAAGAAACGCAACGAGATTCTGCAAATGGCCCTGCTTGCGCCCAGGTTCGCCATTCTCGATGAAACCGATTCCGGGCTGGATATTGATGCGCTGCGCGTGGTGGCAGGTGGCGTGAACAAGCTGCATACCCAGGATACCGGCCTGGTGCTGGTGACCCACTATCAGCGCCTGCTCAATTACATCGAGCCCGACTACGTCCACGTCATGGATGCCGGGCGCATCATAAAGACCGGCGAGAAATCCCTGGCGCTGGAACTCGAAGCGCGCGGCTACGATTGGGTTGCCGCCGAGTTCAAGGCAAGGGTGGCGGCCTGACCACAATGAGCGTAACAAGCCGCAACGATTATCTGGACAGCCTGCTGCAGGGGCGCGAGGCCATTGCGCAATCTGGAAGCGCATGGCAACGCGACTTGCGCATGCACGCTCTGGAACGTGTCAATGCCCTCACCATTCCGACCACACGCGACGAGGACTGGCGCTTTACTGATCTGTCGCCGCTGTATCGCATGGCGCTTCGGCCCGCGCAAAGCGCAGGCCAGGTTGAGCAATCGCGAGTCGATGCGTTGTCGATTGCCGAAGCACGAACACGGCTGGTGTTCGTGGATGGGCACTATGCGGCGCAGTTGTCGCAAGTCGAGGCGCACGCGGGTGTGACGGTTGGCAATCTGGCCGGTGCTACCGGTTCCAGTATCGCGCAGACGCATCTGGCAAAGCTGGCAGCGATTGAAAACGATGCTTTTGCCGCCGTGAATACCGCGTTTCTGCACGATGGCGCCCTGATTCATGTGATGCGCGAGCAGATTTTGAGTGCACCCATTCATCTGTTGTTCGTCGCCACGCGCAAGGACAGCGCAGCCTATCCGCGCGTGCTGGTGGTCGCTGAAAGCGGCGCGCAATGTACCATCGTGGAAGACTTTGTGGGCCTGGCCGAAGGCGCTTATCTGACCGACGCGGTGAGCGAGATTGTCGTGGCCGAAAACGCCCGTGTTGGCCATGTCCGCCTGCAGCGCGAAACCCTGACGGCGTTTCACATTGGCAACACCGCAGTGCGGGTTGCGCGTGGCGGGCACTATGCCACCTGGAACATCGCGCTGGGCGCGCGTATTGCCCGGCAGAATTTGTCCATTGCCCAGACTGGTGAAGCGACCGAATTCTCCATCGATGGCCTGGCTCTGATCAGCGGGCGGCAGTTGTCCGACATGCACAGCAGCATCGACCACGCGCATGCACATGGCCGCAGCCGGCAATTGCACAAGACCGTGGTCGGCGGCGCGGCGCACGCGGTGTTCAACGGCAAGATCCTGGTGCGCAAAGGCGCGCAGCAAACCGACTCCGGACAGCAATCGCGCAATCTGCTGATTTCTGACAAAGCCCATGTCGATACCAAGCCGCAATTGGAAATCTTCGCCGACGACGTCAAATGCGCGCACGGCGCGACGGTCGGCCAGCTGGAAGCAGACGAAATGTTCTACCTCAAAAGCCGCGGCTTGTCCGATACCGCTGCCCGCAATCTGCTGACTTATGCTTTTGCCGCGCAAGTCATCGAACGCATTCCGGTGAAATCCGTGGTGGAGCGCCTGGAAGCAACTGTCCTCGAACAGACGCAAACGAGAGAGCCCGTATGAACGCCCGTAGTTCTGTTGTTCAGAGCGCAATGCCCGGCGGTGCCCTTGATATTGAGCGCATTCGTGCCGATTTTCCGATTTTGAAACTTCACGTTAATGGCAAGCCGCTGGTGTACTTCGACAGCGCCGCCAGCAGCCAGATGCCGCAGCAGGTGATCGACCGCCTTGTGCACTATCAGCAAGCGGAACACGCCAATATCCATCGCGGAGTGCATTATTTGTCCGAAGTCGCGACAGCGGCCTATGAAGGCGCGCGCGCCAAGGTGCAGCGCTTCATCAACGCGAAAGAAATGCGCGAAATCATCTATACGCGCGGCACCACGAACGCGGTGAACCTGGTGATGCACGGTTACGGCCGGGCATTCATCGGTGCCAACGACGAGATCATCATCTCCCAGCTCGAACACCACTCAAATATTGTGCCCTGGCAAATGCTGTGCGAGGAAAGGGGTGCGAAACTGCGAGTGATTCCCTGCAATGACGCTGGCGAACTGCTGCTCGACGAATACGGCAAGCTTTTCAACCGGCATACGAAACTGGTCGCCATTACCCACGTTTCCAACGCGCTTGGTACGGTCAATCCGGTCAAGGACATGATTGCCACCGCGCATGCGTGTGGAGTGCCGGTTCTGATCGACGGTGCGCAGGCGGTTCCGCACATGAAGGTGGACGTGCAAGACCTCGATTGTGATTTTTACGCCTTCTCCGCGCACAAAATGTGCGGCCCAACCGGCATCGGCATTCTCTATGGCAAGGCGGCGTTGCTGGAGAAAATGAAACCGTTCGAGGGCGGCGGTGACATGATTTTGTCGGTGTCTTTTGAGAAGACGACATACAACATCATCCCGCACAAATTCGAGGCCGGCACGCCACCGATTGCCGCAGGCATCGGTCTGGGCGCAACCATCGACTACCTGGAACGCGTGGGTATGGACCGGATTGCCGCCCACGAGCATGAATTGATCGTCTACGCGACTGACGCCTTTCGCGAGCTGAAAGACGTGCGCATTGTTGGTACCGCTCCAGGCAAGGCGGGAGTGCTGTCATTCACCATGAAAGGCGTGCATCCGCATGACGTTGGTACCATCCTCAACGAAGAAGGTGTCGCAGTGCGCACCGGACATCACTGCGCGCAGCCGGTCATGCAACGCTTTGGCATTCCGGCCACCGCGCGTGCGTCGTTTTATCTCTACAACACACTATCCGAGGTCGATGTTTTGGTCGCGGCGATTCACAAGGTCCGGAAGATATTTGGCTGATCGCGTGGTATGCAATCCAAGAACCTCTACCAGGAAGTGATCCTCGATCACAACAAAAAGCCGCGTAACTGGGGCAAGCTCACGGACGCCAGCCACCAGGCCGAGGGCCTGAACCCGCTGTGCGGAGATCACATCTGGCTGTCACTGAAGTTGACAGGCGACAAGCTCGAAAGCATAGCGTTTGAAGGTGAAAGCTGTGCAATCTGCAAGGCCTCCTCATCGATGATGACCACGAACGTCAAAGGCAAGAGCGTCATGGAAGCCGAACAATTGATTCAGGAGTTCCGCGACATGGCGACCGGCAAACTAGATACCGCAGCCGAACCCAATCATCTTGGCCGCCTGAACGTATTTTCAGGGGTGCGCGACCTGCCCTCGCGCGTGAAATGCGCGATCCTGCCCTGGCACACCCTGCACGCCGCACTGCATTCCGAATCCACCATTTCCACCGAAGGCGACCGTGATCCGGTTGCAACTGCGAACACCTGATGCCCAAGATCGCCGACCTCGAATACACGCCCAATCCCAACGCGCGCAAATTCGTGCTCAAGGAACCGCTGACCAGCGGTCTCGCACGCTCGTTCGAAAACGCCGAACAGGCGCAACGCGACGAACTCGCCGCGAAACTGTTCGCCATCCCGCATGTGACCAACGTGTTCTACATCGACAACTGGATCACTGTGACGCAGGACGGCGATGCAGACTGGCAGAATCTGTTGCGTGAAGTGGCAACCCCGATCCGCGAAGCCCCCGCCGCCGAAAAAGCGTCGGAAGAATTCGCCAAGGCTGCGGCCTGGTTGTCGGAGGAAGAAGCAGGCGGTGCCACGCTGTCGGATAGCGACAAACTCAAGCTCGAGCAAATCAACGAGCTGCTCGATGAAGAAGTGCGCCCGTTCCTGCAGGGCGACGGCGGTGATCTCTACGTCGTCGGATTGGAGGGCAACACCCTGAAGGTTCACTACCAGGGCGCCTGCGGCACCTGCCCGAGTTCAATTTCCGGCACGCTTGCCGGCATCGAAGGGCTCGTCAAGCGCATCGATCCCGAAATGCAGGTTATTGCTGTATGAGGATGGTGAACGGTTAACCGTGAAACTGTGAAACTGCAAAGAGGAACCAGCAATGACTGGCTTATACAGTTCACCGTCCACTGTTCACCGGCTAGTCCTCACCCGTAATGAGTGACTGGGTTTTTGTCTCCGAAGCCCAAGCCATCAAACCGGGCCACTACGAAACTGTTGAACTCGACGGCACAATCGTTGCCGTGTTCAACATCGATGGCGCGTTCTACGCCATCGAAGACGTATGCACCCACGACGGTACCGTGCTTACCAGTGGCAACCCGATCGAAGGTGATGAAATCGTCTGCCCGCGTCACGGCGCACGCTTCTGCGTCCGGACCGGTGCGGCGCTTTCGGCTCCTGCGTATGAACCCACAGACATCTTTCCCGTAAAGGTCGAAAGAGGAAGCATATTCGTCCGCGACCACCGCTGGGACTGATCTGCTTTCTGCCTTTTTCACAACGATCCGATTCAGGATCGCATGTGGGAACGTGTAATAAATCGGTCGCAAGATCGACTTTAGAATCCCGCTGAATTAGCCAGAATTCCATCTTGCCTCGCGGCGACGGCAGTTCCCCAAGGACAAAAACTACTGCCCTTCGATTGGCTGCCAAAATGACAAGTGCGTTAAGAGAGGCAATTATTAGTCAGGAAAACAACTAGTTGGAGATCTAAATTAAAGCTATCAAATTGGTAGATTTGACGATTAGTCAGATTTGACCGATAAAGTGGCAACAAGAGTGCGGGAACTGGTTACCGATGTTCTCAACTGCGGAATCAGTGGATTGAATCCCATTCGAGAAACGGGGGAATCATGCGCGAATTCGAAGAATTAAACCTCGTCGGACAATCTTCCGCATTCCTCTGCGCGCTGGCCCCGATAAAGAAATTTTCCTGCTGCGATGCTACGGTCTTGATTCAAGGCGAGACCGGAACGGGAAAGGAGCTTGCGGCACGCGCAATTCACTATCTCGGTGCTCGCCGAAACGGACCGTTCATTGCCGTAAATTGCGGGGCCTTGCCTGAGGCCCTGGTGGAAAGCGAATTGTTCGGGCACACGCGCGGCGCTTTTACGGACGCCAAGGAAGCCAGAGGTGGAATCGTCGCCGAGGCGCAGGGAGGAACACTCTTCCTTGACGAAATCGATAGTATGAATATCCGCGCGCAGGTGGCGCTGCTCAGATTTCTGGAACAGCGTGAGTATCGTCCCGTTGGCGGTGCAACGGTTAAGCGGGCGGATGTTCGGGTCATTGCAGCAAGTAATGCGGATCTCGAAATGCTTGTAGCCAGAAAAAGCTTTCGTGAAGACTTGTTGTATCGCCTCAACGTGTTGTCACTCAATCTTCCCGCCTTGCGAGACCGCAAAGGCGATGTAAAGTTGCTGGCCGATGAATTTCTTCTGAGATTGTGCCGTCAGTACAAGACGCCCCTGAAGAAATTTAGTGAAGATACCCTCGCCTTTTTGCACTCGAATTCCTGGCGAGGCAATGTGAGGGAGTTGGAGAATTTCATCCTCCGGCAGTTTCTATTGACGGACGGTTTGACTATCCGGGCTGGTAATTCGGACGATGCCCAACATTCTCCGACCAGCGCTCAAGGCAATGAGCTACCCGAAACTCAACGCCGGTTTAGTGAAGCGAAGGCACATGCGATTGCTGATTTTGAACGTGCCTACCTGATCGAGCTGCTCCACAAATCAAAGGGAAACATAAGCCTCGCCGCGCGTCTCGCGGGCAAGGATAGAAGTCGCTTGGGAAAACTGGCAAAGAAGTACGGGCTGGATCGCCAGATCTACGCAAGCGATGGCAGCGTCGCCTGAAATGTCGCATCAGCTGGTCTCCCGGCGCTAGCGCTGCTCGCAGCGGGTTCCGTATTTGCGCTCGACCTTCCTGGCCGATCGCTACCAG
>JANNTE010000412.1:0-11985 GCA_031403365.1 Betaproteobacteria bacterium
ATCGGCGGTTCGGCGGTGCGGGCAGCGTCGGAGCGCACCGTGGCCCATGCGCGCGAACTGGCGGGCGAAGCGCTGGAAGCATCCGGCAAGGACATCGAATACCGCGATGGCCATTTCAAGGTGGCCGGCACCGACCTGGGCATCGGCTTGTTCGATCTCGCGGCGAAGCAGCCGGAAAAGCGCATCGCCATCACCACGCTGCAAAAAGTCGATGGCCCGTCCTGGCCGAACAGTTGCCACGTCTGCGAAGTGGAAATCGATCCCGACACCGGTGTCACGCAGATCGTGCGCTACACCACCATGGATGACGTGGGCCGTGTTATCAACCCGCTGATCGTCGCCGGACAGGTTCATGGCGGCATCGCCCAGGCCGCAGGCCAGGCCTTGATGGAAAACACCCACTACGACCCCGAGACCGGCCAGTTGATTACCGGTTCGTTACTCGATTACTGCCTGCCGCGCGCGGATGATCTGCCGATGTTCGATACCTTCACCGACGAAACCACGCCGTGCAAAATCAATCCGCTGGGCGCGAAAGGCGTGGGTGAGTTGGGCACGGTGGGCGGGACGCCGACGGTGATGAATGCGGTGATTGATGCGCTGCGCCCAATGGGCGTCAAGCAGATCGAAATGCCGGCAACACCCGAGAAAGTGTGGCGGGCGATTGGTCAGGCGAAGGCGGCGTGATTGGAAATAGCCCTAAGGCGTTCAAATGACGTTGAGTTCTTGCGCTTGACCGGTTCGCCCAATTACTTCTTCTGCAAGAACGCCTCCGCTTCAATGTCCGCCTGCCTGAGAATCGCCCGCAACGTTCCCTCGGGCATATCACCGGGATGATTCGGAATGGTGGTGTAGCGATTCGTGGCTGGGCTAAACCAGATCTCATGCGACCCCGCCGCTTGGCGATGAAATTCAAAGCCGAGCGCTTTGAGCCGTTTCACGACATCGCGATACCGGAATCCCGCGAGCCGCCCCATTTAGATTGCAACGATTAAGGGATAGTCGAAGGACTCGGATATGTTTTGCAGATGAGAGCCGGTACGCGATTCGATTAATTTCTTGGCGACATCGCGCGCGATTTCAATCGTCTCTTGAATTGTGCGCCCTTGAGCAACCAGGCCCTGGACGTCCTCGCTGGTGGCGAGATACACGCCTTCCGGCAGTTTCTCGATATGCAACTGAATCATGTGTTCCATGCTTCGCTTTCTTAAATTAATGTGTCAATCCACGGTCACAATATAGCAGCTTCCCTCAACATCGCCGGTTGCGCCTCCGGCGTGTGGTCATTAGCGTAGCGGGTGACCCAAGCCTGTGGCGCAGCGCCTTTCGCTTATTGCGCGATTTTCTTCTGCACCTTCGTGGCCTGCATTTAGATGATTCGATTCGCAACAAGAAAGCCTCGCATACGCGGGGCTTTTGTTGTGGGCGAAAGCGTGGGTGGCTCAGTGCCGGGTGAGCGAAAGCTGGTCCTCGGACTGGTCATCTGAGAGACGCGCGGCCTGGTCAATCATTCCGAGAAACTCCTCGCGATAGCCAAAGCGGTCTTCGGCGCGCGCACTTTGCGCAAGCCGGCGGATTTCACGGTAACCAAATTTGCCGAGATACTTGCCGCCTTTTAACTCCTGACCGAAAGCCGCGACCGCCACGGCGAAGCGGAATTCGGTTGAAGCGGAACCCAGAGATTGGATGGCTTTTTCCGTAATCGGCACTTCCATGAGTTCGCTGTTCTCGCCGTCCGGGGCTTTGTGGCGCAGTCGCAGCAGGGCCAGTTCCCCGTCGCGTTGCGAAATCGGCGCGGCGGGTTGATAGCGCAGCGGATCGATCAGGCTGCTGCTTTGCCCGTGCAGGCGGATTTCATACAGTGCGGTGACCGAGTGGCCGGCGCCGATCTCGCCGGCATCGATCTTGTCGTTGTTGAAGTCTTCCCGCTTGAGCATGCGGTTTTCGTAACCGATGAGGCGGTATTCGGCCACCAGCGCGGGATTGAACTCGATCTGGATTTTCACGTCCCTGGCGATGATCGCCATGGTGGAGGTGAATTCATCCACCAGGGCTTTGCGCGCTTCGTTCAAGGTGTCGATATAGCTGTAGTTGCCATTGCCGGCGTCGGCGAGTTGCTCCATCAACTGGTCGTTGTAGTTGCCGGTGCCGAATCCGAGTGTGGAGAGTGATACGCCGCTGCGGCGCTTTTGCCCGATCAGATTCTTGAGCGCTTCAAAGTTGGTTACGCCGACGTTGAAATCGCCGTCGGTCGCGAGCAGCACGCGATTGATGCCGCCGGGCTGGAAGTTTTGTTGCGCGACGCGATAAGCCAGTTCGATGCCCGCCGCGCCGTGCGTAGACCCACCGGCGGATAATTGTTGCAGCGACGCAATGATCTGGTCCTTTCTGTCACCCGTAGTGGGTTGGAGTACCACGCCCGAGGCCCCGGCATAAACCACGATGCTGATCTTGTCTTGGGGGCGCAATTCTTCAGTCAGCAATTCAAAGGCGGATTTGAGCAGTGGCAATTTGCTCGGCTCATCCATCGAACCCGAGACGTCGATCAGGAATACCAGGTTGGCCGGCGGCAACGCATGTCTGGCGATTTCCCGGCCCTTGATACCCACGCGCAGCAGGCGGGTGTCGCGGTTCCAGGGGGTGGACGCCATTTCGGTGTGAACGGCGAACGGGCGCGCACCGGTGGAGGGGACGGCATAGGCGTAGGGAAAATAATTGATCAGTTCCTCCACGCGCACCGCGTCATGCGGGGGCAGGCTGCCCTGGTTCAGAAATCGCCTGACGTTCGAATATGAACCCGTATCCACATCGATGCTGAAGGTGGAAACCGGATGCTCAGTGGCGAGCTTGATCGGGTTTTCCTCGATGTGCCCGTACTTTTCGGTATTCTCCGGTGTGAGTACCTGCCTTGCGAAGGACTCTTCGGCGCCCTGACCGATAGCAATGCTGGCTGACCCCGAAGGTCGTGGCGATTGGGTGAGGTCGCCGGATGTCGATTTTCTCTTCGGTGCGTCATCGCGCGCGATCACGCCGCTGGAATGGATTTTCGATTCCTCGCGAGAGCGCCCTTGCAGCGGTACTTTGGCTGCCGCGATGGCAGGCGCAGGTTTCGCGCCTGCGCTGATTCCTTCAAGGCTTTTCCGTACCTCATGAAGTCCTTTCGTACCCTTGAGGTCGCTTTCCACAGCGGCCGGCGAATAGTGCGCGGATACTTCATCGACCGGCGCAGCGGCGTGCTGCGCAGTGACAGATGGCTGATGAACCTGTTTTTCCGGAACACCGCAGCCGAAGTGAACAGCCAATATGAGAGTTGCAAAGAGATAACGAATCCGTGCCATGACAGCCTCCTGTGAGTGAACTCGAAGGCTTAAACGGCGGATGGCCCCGGACGGGGTTAAGTCAACTCGACGTCTTTTGCGTGGGATGGGTTAAGTGCTTTTCATTTCAGATGGCCAAAAAAAGCCCCGGACTCCGGGGCTTTTTTTGTAGAAACCGGGTGCAACAATTATTTGCGTTGTTTCGGCCAGAGGTCCGCGTGCAAAACTGCCTGCTGTTTGCCCAGGGACAGAACCCAGTAAAGACAGCCGATGATCACGGTAAGGGGGCCTGCGAGCAGAATCGTGCTGGTCATGCTTTATTCTCCTGATTAGTTAAGGGGAGCGCACGTCTCGATTTGCGCCCGGACTAGGCAGAGCTTGAGGCTCGGGTCCGATTAAGAATCGCGACGGCGCCGCATCATACGTGAACATCGGTCCGGCAGGCCGAACCTTTAGACCAATTTGCGGTTCTTCGCATCCCAATGCCGCTCCAGGTTGGAAATCAGCGCCGGACTGAAATGGCAGTAGGCTTGCTCTCGCGCATAGGTGGCGAAGTAGCGCCGGAACAGATCCAGCGGTTCTTGGGTGACGCGGAAGGAGCGCCGGTTTGCGGCGGCGCTGACCGGGCCCGAGCCGGTGAAATTGGCGACGACGCGGTCGATGGCGGCATCCATGTCGGCAGGCTCGACTATCTCGTCGCAGATCATCCGCCCTTCCGGACTGTCGCATTCGAGCCGCCGCTCGTACAGGATGGCCTGGCGCGCAATGCGCTCGCCGACGAAGCGCGGAAGGCGCATGTTCGCGGCGCCGGGAATGATGCCTTCCTTGCGCGCGGGCAGTGTCATGAATGCACCGCGCGCCGCCAGCACGTAATCCATGGTCAGCAGGTACTGGCAGTGTCCGCCGATGGCGAATTGTTCAACCACCGCGATCCAGGGCTTTTCCATAGTGGTGCCGTTCACGTCATCCGGCGTCATGTCTTCGTGCGCCAGGCCACGGAAGAATTTGTTGACGATGCCCAGGTCGCGCTGCAGATACCAGATGAACGGCATCTTGCCGTAATACAGGTGAGTGAGATTGATGCCGCTGCCGAGCATGCGAAGGCCGTCGTATTTGCCGCCCTGCACGACATCGCCGCGCAGCACGCCGATTTGGGTTTGCGCATCGAGAATGGCGAGATCGACGGCGATTTCGGCGGCATCGATGGTGGTGTCGTCTTCGGCATTGAGATGACGGGGATTTTTCTGTATTACATGCGACGCGCCATCCCTGCGAAAAATCTCCGCCGCGCCGAGGTCGAGGCGGCCGGTTTTCCCGTATTCGGGCAATAGCGCGAGGGCTTCAGGGCGCGGCAGCAGCATGGCGTGGCATAAATGGGTTCCCGAGTGCGCATCGGCGAGCACGCTGGAGACAAAAATGCCCTGATCGACTTCATGACCTTCCTTATCGCGCAGCATGAGAGCCATTTCCGCATCGACCTGCTCCCGCGTGGGCGTCAGACCGGGAATCAGCACGGCGGCATCATAGATGAGCTGCTCGACGCGCACGAAGCGGGTGCGGTTACGCGTCAGCCGGTCGTAAACGGTTGCGGCATGCGCGGCCAGAAAGCGGGTGCGCGCCTCGCGCGCGAGGCGTTTCAGATGCTCCGCGGCCTGGGTTTGTTGCGCGTTGCGTGCGCGCCCGGCGGGCAGCCGTGCCAGTAGCGCATGACTGGCTTCCCAGAATGGCGGGTAGCGCAGGCAGTCGCCGGTGAAATCGCCGGTATCGAGCGGTGCCGCGCTGCGCCAGGCCTCGGTGGCATCGTTGCCAAAACCCGCCTCACGCAGGCATTGCGCTTCCAGGGAGAAAGGTTCGTTTGCCGGTGCGGACACTTGGACCTCCAGTCAAGTCTTCTGCCGTTTATCGATGACGCGCATGGCCTTGCCCTGCGAGCGCGTCAGTGTGCCCGGTTCGACGACATGGACTTTGGTGCTGACCCCGATCAGACCTTTGATGAGCCGCTGCACGTCGTGTTCAATGCTCTCCAGGGCACGGGCCGGAGGCGGCGGGAGTTCTGCGCGGCGCTCGACCAGCACGTCGAGTTCATCAAGGTGGCTTTCGCGGCGCACTTCGAGAACGTAGTGCGGCGACAGCGCTGTTTGCTGAACCACGATTTCTTCGATCTGAGAGGGAAACACATTGACGCCGCGGATGATGAGCATGTCGTCGCTGCGCCCGGCAATCCGGTCCAGGCGGCGCATGCGCCTTGCAGTGCCCGGCAGCAGGCGGGTGAGGTCTCGCGTGCGGTAGCGGATTACCGGCATGCCGATCTTGGTCAGCGAGGTAATCACCAGTTCGCCGCGCTCGCCGTCGGGCAGCACGGCGCCGGTTTGCGGGTCAATGATCTCGGGATAGAAATGATCTTCCCAGATGGTGAGCCCGTCGCGGGTTTCGATGCACTCGGCGGCAACGCCCGGGCCGATGACTTCGGATAAACCATAAAGATCGAGTGCGACGATGCCGAAGCGGCGCTCCAACTCGGCTTGCATGCCCGCCGACCACGGCTCGGCGCCGAAAATGCCCACGCGCGGGGAGGATTGCGCGGCGTCCAGCCCCTGGCGCTCGAATTCGTCCGCGATCACAAGCAGGTAAGAGGGCGTACACATGATGACATCGGGCCGGAAGTCGCAGATGAGTCTGACCTGGCGCTCGGTCATGCCGCCGCCGGAGGGAATCACGGTCGCGCCGAGCGCTTCGGCGCCGTAATGCGCGCCGAGGCCGCCGGTGAACAAGCCATAGCCGTAAGCAATATGCACGATGTCGCTCGATCGCACGCCCGCCGCGCGCAGCGAGCGCGCCATGACGGTGGTCCACATGGCAATGTCTTGCTTCGTATAACCGACCACGGTCGGTTTTCCGGTTGTCCCGCTCGAGGCATGTACGCGCACAATGTCCTTCATCGGCGCAGCGAACATTCCAAAAGGATAGTTTTCGCGCAGATCGAATTTGGTGGTGAATGGAAATTTCGCCAGATCGCCGAGTTGTCTCAGGTCCTCGGGGTGGGTGCCGGCTGCGTCGAAGGCTTCGCGATAATGCGCCACGTTGTCATAGCTGTGCTTCAAGCTCCAGCGCAGGCGCTCGAGTTGCAGCGCACGCAGCTCGTCTACTCCAGCTTTCTCGATGGGTTCGATCTGATCCATTGCCGCCACGAAAGTTTTCTTCCCTCTGAGTCCTTGGTCAGTTCAATCCCGTAGCAGCTCGCGCACGTGCGTGGCAATCGCCAGCGAAGCAGTCAATCCCGGCGATTCGATGCCGTACAGATTCACCAGTCCCGGGATGCCATGGTCGCGCGGGCCTTGAATCAGAAAATCTGCGGCCGCTTCGTTCGGGCCGGAAACCTTGGGCCGGATGCCGGTATAGCCCGGTTGCAACTGGCCTTCCTTCAGTCCAGGGTAGTACTTGCGGATCGCGGCGTAGAACAAGGCTTCGCGTGTGTGATCGAACGCGTAATCGACGCCATCGACCCAGCATACGTCCGGGCCGAAGCGCACTTGGCCGGCGAGATCAATAGTCACATGCACGCCGAGGTGGGCGTTGCTTGCGACCGGATAAACCAGACGCCGGAACGGCGGCTTGCCCGACAAGGTGTAGTAGTGCGCCTTGGCGAAAAATTGCGCCGGAACGTGTTGTGCGGACAGGCCTGCAATGGTTCGTGCCACGTTCTGCGCGTACAGGCCGGCGCTGTTGATGACGCTGCGGCAGGCCACGCGCATCGGTTCATCGCCACCGACGTTGAGCAGGATGCCCTCGGGGTGCACTGCGGCGGACGCAACCGGGCTCTTGAACACGACACTGGCGCCGCTGTTCTCGGCATCGCCCTGATAGGCAAGCATCAGCGCGTGGCTGTCGATGATGCCGGTGGATGGCGACAGGAAGCCCGACACGCAGTCCACCGCCGGTTCCAGCTCGCGCAATTCGGCACGCGAGAGCCAGCGCAGGTCCGTGACTCCATTACCTTCGGCTTTGGTCACGTAACTCTTCAGTGTGGCGATTTCGTCTTCGCCGGCGGCGACCACGATTTTGCCGATTTTGCCGTGAGGTACGCCATGTGTGGCGCAATAGTCGTAGAGCAGCGCTTTGCCGGCCACGCAGAACCGCGCTTTCAGGGAATTTTTCGGGTAATACAGCCCGGCGTGAATGACCTCGGAATTACGCGAGCTGGTGTGCGTGCCGATGGCGTCGGCCGCTTCCAGCACAATGACCTCGCGTCCGGCAATCGCCAGTTCGCGCGCGATGGCAAGGCCGACGACGCCGGCGCCAATGACGGCGCAATCCACTTGTTCGGTCACGAAGCGATTTCCGGGTGACTATACTGCGGGAATGCGAATGTTACCCGAACACCCGCGCCCGCTCGGCATGACCGAGCATTGGGACACGCACTGGTTGAGCCGATCCGAAATGTTCGCTCCGCTGCGAGCTGTCGGTGCGCTGTTGCCCGATGCCGATTGGCCGGACACTGATCGGCTCAGCCGCCTTGCAGAAGCTGCGAACCTGATCAATGCGCGGGGAATCCCGGTGCGGTTTGTCGTGCAGAATTCGAAATCGAAACAATTCCACGAGCAGTTCGAGCCCCGCGCTTTTCTGAGAGGCGAGGTGCAGGTGCGCCCGCGCGATTGGCACGATATGTTCAATGCCCTGGTGTGGTTGACATTTCCGGCGACCAAGGCGGCCATCAATGCGCGACATTACGAATCGATGTCATGTGCCGGCGCCGGCGCACGCCCGCCGGTGCGTGATGCGCTGACGCTGTTCGATGAAGACGGCGTGGTCGTTCTGTCCAGCGACTCGTCGTTGCTCGACCTGGTGCGCGCGTTTGGCTGGAAAGAGTTGTTCTGGAACCGGCGCGAAGAAGTCAGAAACCGGATGCATTTTCTGCTTTTCGGTCACGCGCTCTACCAAAAGGCGACGTGGCCATTTGTCGGCATGACCGGCAAGGCAATACTTCTGAACGTCCCGGAAGCTTTTCTGGCCTTGCCCTTGAGTTCGCGGATTACCGAGGCTGATCATCTGCTCGCAGCCTGGATTGGCGAGCGCACGCGTCTGACCCGGGGTCGCGATCTCTCGCCCCTGCCGGTGCTTGGCGTACCTGGATGGTGGGGCGAGAACGAGCAGGAAATGTTCTACGCAAACGCAGATTATTTCCGACCTGGCCGCGCTCGCGCGGGCGGTCAGCCCGCCGGGCTATCGGAGTAAGCAAAAATCTTGTTTCGGCCCTGTTGCTTGGCGCGATACATGGCCTTGTCCGCTTTCTCGAGGATTGCCTCCAGATTGCCTCCATCTCCGGGATAACTTGCGACACCGAGACTTACCGTGATGCTCACGTCAACGGAACCCACATCAAAGTTGGAATTTTCGACCGCCCGGCGAATCCGTTCCGCGACATCCATGGCGCCCTTGCCGTTGGTTTCCGGCAGCAAGACGATGAACTCGTCGCCGCCGAAGCGTGCCAGGATGTCGGCGCCGCGCAACTGTTCGCGAATGCAGCGGACCAGGTGCTGCAGCAGCTGATTGCCCGAATGGTGTCCGTGGGTATCGTTGATGTGTTTCAGGTTGTCGGAATCGATCATGACCACGGACAGGGTGTGACCATATCGCACGGACTGCCTGAAGGTTCTTTGCAGCATGGAGGTAAATGCCCGCATATTGTAGACGCCGGTAAGTTCATCGGTGTCGGAGACCTGCTTGATTTTGTCCACCGCATAACGAATATCGGCTGAAAGCATCGTCGTGATATAAGCCACCAGGATCATGGGCGCCGAGACCGCAAGAATTTCTGCCCAATACGGAGGAGAAAACAGCGTCTTCGATCCCGGTTCAAAGGCGAAGTACATCAGGAAAGCGATGATAGCGACCAACTTGGCAATGGTGGGAACCTTGCCGAAAATCAGCGCACTGGCGATGATCGGAAACAAATAAAGGTTCAGCAGCGGGCTGTGACTGTGGCCGGTGAACCAGACCACCCAGGTAATGAACCCGATGATCACCGTGTTTTCGAACAGCAGCTTGGAGCGCTTTTCTTCCTTGTAGAACTGCACGTAATGCAGGCCGAGGATGAAGGCCGCGAAGAAAAACAACGCGGTGTGGATGGCGAGCCTGCCATCCTCCGTAGGGCCGCCGGCAACCAGATAAACGAGAACGAGGCCGAGCAGCAGCCATTCAATCTCGGCAATGGTTCGTGAGAAACCCCTGAGCTCGTCCTGTTCCGAATTCAGGCCGATCTGGTGTCTTGGCAGCATAGGTTCAATGGATCCATCTGGTCAGCGATGAATGATCGCACGCGGCTTTGTTCTGACTGGCCGGGGCTCTCCATGCTGGACCGTAAAAAAAGTACCGCAAGACTAATCGGATTCGACAATCAGCGCCAGAGTGAGAATATTTTCGTTGGTTGCGCCCCCACTTCGGGCGCGGGTTGACGTGACTCACTCCGAGTGCCTATACTTCATCAACGATTAGACCAAGTCTAATTTAGTGGCGAGGCCCCGCATCTGGGAACCGCCTGTTTGGTTCAACACTTAGAAACGACAGGAGATCAGTAATGAAAGCACTCAAAGGTTCGAAAACCGAGAAGAATCTGAAGGATGCCTTTGCGGGTGAGTCCCAGGCCAATCGCCGTTACTTGTATTTCGCAGCAAAAGCCGACGTGGAAGGCCAGAATGACGTGGCAGCGGTTTTCCGCTCGACCGCGGAGGGTGAAACCGGCCACGCGCACGGCCACCTTGAATATCTGGAGAGTGTCGGTGATCCGGCGACGGGCCTGCCGATTGGCCGTTCGCGCGATAATCTGAAGGCGGCCATCGCCGGAGAAACCCACGAGTACACCGATATGTACCCGGGAATGGCAAAGGGTGCCCGCGATGAAGGTTTCGGCGAAATCGCAGATTGGTTCGAGACTCTGGCCAAGGCTGAGCGTTCCCACGCCAATCGATTCCAGAAGGCCCTGGACAGCCTGGCAGACTGATTATTTCGTAGTGCGCAAGGCGTGAGGCGCAAAGCCGAACGCCCTGCGTTTGTAGAGTGAATTTCCCTTTTTTATCACGCCCATGACCGCTCGCGAAGGTTCACTGGAAGCCCCGACCCGGCATCCGATAGATTGGCAATCCGCCGATTTTTATAGTGAAGACAAGGTGCATGCCGAAATGCACCGCGTCTTCGACATCTGTCACGGTTGCCGCCGTTGCGTCAATCTGTGTACCGCTTTTCCCACGCTGTTCGATCTGATCGACGAAGGAAAAACCGGAGAACTCGACGGCGTCGATAAAAAGGACTTCGGAAAAGTCGTCGATAAATGCTATTTGTGCGACATGTGCTACATGTCCAAATGTCCGTATGTGCCGCCGCATGCATGGAATATCGATTTCCCTCACCTCATGCTGCGCGCCAAGGCCATCAAATTCAAGAAAAGCGGCGCGAGTTTGCGCGACAAGCTGCTCACCAGTACCGATGCGCTGGGAAAACTGGCATCGATACCGGTTGTGGTTCAGGTCGTCAATGCAGTCAACAAGGCGCCGGTGGCGCGCAAGGTAATGCAGTCCGCGCTTGGCGTGCACCAGGACCGCGAGCTGCCGGAGTACAACAGCGCGCGATTCCGAAGCAGCGCGAAACCCGACGCGTCGTTCCCGGTGAAAAGCGGCGGCAAGGCACCGGGCAAAGTGGCGATTTTCGCGACCTGCTATGTGAACTACAACGAGCCCGGTATCGGCCACGATCTGTTGCAGGTGCTGAAGCACAACGAAGTTCCGGCCATCATCGTCGAGAAAGAGGCCTGCTGCGGCATGCCAAAACTCGAATTGGGCGATCTGGAAACAGTGGCGAAACTCAAGCAGGCCAATATTCCGGTGCTGGCAAAACTGGCCAGAGACGGTTACGCCATTCTCACGGCCGTGCCTTCCTGCACCCTGATGTTCAAACAGGAGCTGCCACTGCTTTTTCCGCACGACGCGGATGTGAAGGCGGTGCAGGCGGCGATGTACGATCCCTTCGAGTACCTGATGCTGCGCAATCGTGACGGCCTGCTGAAGAAGGATTTCAAGCGGCCGCTGGGCAAGGTCTCGTATCACATACCCTGCCATTTGCGCGTGCAGAACATGGGCCAGAAGACGCGCGACCTGCTGGCGCTCGTGCCTGGCACCGAAGTCAATACGGTGGAGCGCTGCGCGGGTCACGATGGTACCTGGGGCGTAAAGACCGAATTTTTCGCGGACTCGATGAAAATCGGCCGCCCGGTATTTCGCCAGATGGCTGCCACCGCGCCCGACTATGTGAGTTCGGATTGCGCAATCGCCGGTCGCCACATACGCCAGGGCATGGAAGAAAATCACCCCGGCGAAGGCCGCTCGGAGAAACAGCATCCCCTGGCGCTTATCCGCATTGCTTACGGATTGTAGAAATGATCATGACCGCGATAACCGCACAGAGCTTGATGCCGCTGGAGCAATACGCCAAGTCACGCAAAGCCTTCCGCGAGCAGGTGCTCGCGCACAAGAAGCACCGCACCATGCAACTGGGCGGTCATATTACGTTGGTGTTCGAGGACGAACTGACCATGCGCTACCAGATTCAGGAAATGCTGCGCGTGGAACGCATCTTCGAGGAGGACGGCATACGCAGTGAACTGGATGCCTACAATCCG
>JANNTE010000413.1:0-2018 GCA_031403365.1 Betaproteobacteria bacterium
TCACGATGTACATCGCCAACCGCTAATTCACCAGCGTTGGGCTTGGCCAAAGGCCCCGATTCGGGGCTTTTGTCTTTATTGCAAGGCCTGTGCGCGAAATCTACTCCACGAAGGCCATGACCATCAGAATCAGGGTATTGGGCGCTGCGGCAGGCGGCGGATTCCCGCAGTGGAATTGCAATTGCCGCAACTGTGACGGCGTGCGCAAAGGCACGCTGCGCGCGGTACCGCGCACCCAGTCGTCGATCGCCATTAGCGGCGATAACGTCAACTGGATATTGTTCAACGCCTCGCCGGACCTGCTCGCACAGTACAAGAGCTTCGCGGAACTGCAACCGTCGCGGGCCATCCGGGACACGGCCATTCGCTCCGTGGTGCTGATGGATGCGCAAATCGATCACACCACCGGCCTGCTGATGCTGCGCGAAGGCCGGCCGCTGGAAATCTACTGCACTGACATGGCGCGCGAGGACCTGAGCACGGGAAATCCCCTGTTCAAGATTCTCGGGCACTATTGCGGCGTCAACTGGCACCCTGTGCCGACCACGCGCGGCAGCAGCTTTCCGGTGCTCGGTGCCGAGCAACTCACCTTTACCGCCGTCCCGCTCAAGAGCAACGCGCCGCCCTATTCCCCCCACCGCGACAAGACTGTCGAAGGCGACAACATCGGCGTGCGCATCGCCGATCCGCGCTCCGGGAAGGTGCTGTTTTATGCTCCGGGGCTGGGCGAGATTGAGCCTCACCTGCTGCCGTACCTCGAAGAAGCCGATGTGCTCATGGTAGACGGCACGTTCTGGACCAATGACGAGATGATTCGCATGGGCTTGTCCAAAAAACATGCACGCGACATCGGCCATCTGCCTCAGTCCGGGCCCGGCGGCATGATCGAGGTACTGCAACCGCTCAAAGCCGCGCGCAAGATTCTCATCCACATCAATAACACCAACCCCATCCTCGACGAGGACTCGACTGAGCGCCGGCAACTTGCCGCCGCCGGAATCGAAGTCGCCTACGACGGCATGGACGTGACGCTTTAAAAGGGACATCTGCAGTGCCCCGTCTTCGGGGGGAAGCTGAAGTCCTACGACCAGTCGAAGATCGCCGGCATGCGCGGCGTGAAGAGCGTCGTCGCCACCGAGGACTGGGTCGCCGTGGTCGCCGACAACTGGTGGCGTGCGAACGAGGCACTCAAGGCACTGCCGGTGGAATGGGACGTGGGCAAGAACGGCGACGTGACGAGCGAATCGATCCGGCAGTTCCTGCGGACCGGCATCGATGCGACCGACGTGCCCGTGGCTCGCAAGGACGGCGACATCGCCGCGGTCTTTCCCGGGGCTGCAAGAATCGTCGAAGCCGAGTACGACGCGCCGTTCCTGAACCACGCGACGATGGAACCGCAGACCGCCACCGCCGTGATCAACCCGGACAACGTCGAAGTCTGGGTCGGCACGCAGAACGGCGAGACATCCATCGCGGCGGCATCGGAAGCCGCGGGCGTGCCGCTCGAGAAAGTCATCGTCCACAAGATGCACGCGGGCGGCGGCTTCGGTCGGCGCGGACCCTTCAACGAGTATGTCAAGCAGGCCATCAGGATCGCGCAGACGATGCCGGGCACGCCCGTGCGGCTGCAATGGTCGCGTGAGGAAGACATGCACCAGGGTCGCTATCGACCTGTCTCGCTCGTCAAGCAGAAGGCGGCGCTCGACAAGGACGGCAACTGGATCGGCTGGCACGTGCGCCAGGTGGAGCCCTCGCTCGCCGCCGCCGTGCTGACCCAGTTCCTGAAGGACGGCATCGACCAGATCGGCACGCGCGTGTTCTCGGATTCACCCTACGCCGTGCCGAACTACACGCTCGAGTACGCCATGCGCAACACGCACGTGCTGCTCGGACCGTGGCGGGCCGTCGCGCACACGCACAATCCGTTCTTCCGCGAGTGCTTCATCGACGAGATCGCGCTCGCTGCGGGCAAGGACCCTTACCAGTTCCGTCGACCGCTGCTCGCGAAGAAACCGAAG
>JANNTE010000414.1:0-2955 GCA_031403365.1 Betaproteobacteria bacterium
ATTGATGATTTCAACTCCCTGGTCTCGCTGACTGCCACACTGGCCGCGCTCAACACGGGCGACGTGCTCTTGGCCGATACTAGCGGTACTTTAATCTCGCAGACCTACAACGCCGGTACAGGCGTGCTGGCCCTCTCGGGCAGCGACACCGCGGCCAACTACCAAACCGTGTTGCGCTCGATCAAGTACGACAATACCTTGGGCGGGCCGGGCGTGGCCACCAAGACGGTCAACGTCGTGGCCAATGACGGCGCGCTAAGTAGCACGACCGCCGTGGCCACGATCAATATCAACGTCGCAAGCACGGTAGTTGGCCGGCACTTGTTCTACAACCAATCGGGCGGTGGTACGACTCGTTACGACGGCAACAACCTGGCCATCAACGCGTCGGACGACAATGCCATCGCTACCGACAAGACGGCCTACCTCTGGGAGAATCCCGGCGCGGCCACCTTTGCCAATGTCTCCAGCTACACCAAGGGGATCAACGGCATCATGGTCGATATCTCGGGCTCGCACCCGAATATCACGGCCAACGACTTCATCTTCCGCGTCGGTAACAACAACTCGCCCGGCCTGTGGGGCCTTGCCAATCCTCCCACCAGCATTTCGGTGCGGGCTGGCGCAGGCACGGGCGGTTCGGACCGGGTGACGATCATCTGGAATGGGGCCGCGGCTCCCATCAAGCAGTGGCTACAAGTGATCGTGCTGGCCAACGCCGACACGGGTCTGGCCCAGAAGGTCGGCTATCCCGGACCGGGACCTGCCGGCCCTCAAGGCGATGCGTTCTTCTTCGGCAATGCGGTCGGCAACGTGGGCTTGGGCGATTCCGGCGTCAACTCGCTGGTCAACGTGCAGGACGAGGCCGCCATCCGGGCCAATCCGGCCGCGCTAGCCACGAACATTCCGATCACGAACATTTACGACGTGCAGCGCAATGCCAGCGTGAACGTGCAGGATGAAAGTGCCACTCGTTTGAACGGCACGAATTCTACGACCGCGCTCAAGTACCTGAACCTGACCTCGGCTCCGGCAGCTCCGGAAAGCGATAGTGCTGATGAGAAAGACGGCGGCGACCAAGTCGGTCCGCTGATTGCAGGGGATTCCGGAGTGGCTTCGGCCTACAGCAATCAGGCCTCCGTCAGCATCAGCAAAACGGGCGGAAAAACTGGCGCGACAAGCCTGACACTGACCGCCGAGCCGCAAACCACGACGGCCACGGACGGCGGCGTGACTTCGTCGACATCCCTGCCCGCCAGCTTAACCACTTCCACCAGCCAGCCGGCGGCCCCCGCGCTAATGCTCGCGCCGACGAAGCTGCCAACCAAGAGCAAGCTGGCCGACGCGGCACTGGAAGAGGCTGACGAAAACTGGCTCGATGGGGCACTGGAAGACAATCTGTTATTGGACCTGGTCGCGGCACGATAGCCACTTGGATGTCCCGAAACACATGATTTGCCATCGAGCATTGCCTGGCCAACGCGCGGCCGCGTCGTTCCTACCAGCGACCGGCCGCCGTTGTTCAGCGCCACCGATCTATCTCTTCTCTGGCAGCAATCCAGAAGGGTTCCGCCGGCTCGGGATAGGATCCCATCTCGTCTTGGAGTCTCATTAACTCGTCAACGCGTGAGACTCCCGTAATTCGACCCTTTGATGACTCGCGCTGCCGTTGTCAAGAACCCATGCCTTTGATGGGACCGCTCTGGATTCCCGAGAAGTCATACCTATTCTCGGAATGATCGGCGGCTGCCAATTGCGGGCGTTCTGGCCCGATGTGAGCCCCAGCAAAGGAACGGGCCTGTTGAAAAAGTCCACTTTGAGCTAGCACGAGTGCGTGTACATTTCTCCTTCATGTCGGGCACTGGTGCGACGCGAGCATCCCCAAGTTTCCAAGGACGGGGAGGCTATATGGTTCTAGATCCGCACGAACGCATGGCTGCCGAACGGAGAGTCGTTGCTATCGACAAATTGGTCGATGAGATCGACGCGGGGTTAGACTCCGCGCTCGATGTGTTTGAACCCGAGTCTCTTGTCCAACGGGCCAAGCTGACCAGAGAAGCTGTCGGGCTGCATGTTTTGCTCGATGATGATTGAGCTGTCGCGGCAGCCAAGCCGCGGCGAACTAATGCGCCAACTCGCGGCCCTATATGCCCAATTCACGATAGGGTTCGGCAAGGAAAGACGGCCAGAAAAGACCAGGGCCGAACGGGACAACATCAAGCGGCAGATCGCGGTGCTGGAAAAACGGCTGATGGAACATTGACCGCGGCCCGATACCCAGCGTCCAGGGTTTAATCCACAGCGGTCTGGGGCCTGCTCGCTTTCTACCAAGGGACGAGCGGGGCCTTTTTTGTTTCTGTCGCGGCGGCTATCGAGCCTGGTGGCTTGGGGTGCCTGAATATTCAGACCGGCGGCCGGCTTGCCCCGTGGCAGGGAGCCACCCCCAAATCGCCCCCATAGCAGCCATTTACTCTCATCTGCCCGTCGCGCAAACTGGACTGCGTGCCGTTACCTAGCCCAGTGCCAACCTTTTCGAGATGCCATTCGGTGGAAAGTAACATTGTCAATTCGGCCGACACAAGACGGATCAATTTGCGGGACTTCAGCGAGCTCAGTTACTGGGCAGAACAGTTCGGTGTGTCTCGGGAGCGAATAATCCGGGCGGTACACACCGTCGGCCCGGTGCCCCATGACGTGCGCCGCGAGGTATTGGAGACCGAATAGCGGCCTCCAAGGTTTGGGTTTGACCCATGACGGCATCGGGGGCTCGCTTGACTCTCTCCCATGAGTCGGGCTGATGCAAATGCCCGAAATAACCACCCACGAAGCGTCCCGACTGCCGCTGGTCGACGCCCTCCGCGCCCTGGCCGCGACGCTGATCGCCTGGCACCACATTGGAATCTACGGGCCGCTGGCATATATCGACACGCCCGATACCGACGTGCTGCTCGTCTG
>JANNTE010000415.1:0-30378 GCA_031403365.1 Betaproteobacteria bacterium
ATCCGGCAAGCCTGGAATTGCCAAAGGAATGGAGGCTGGGGAGGGCTGCGAACGAAGGACGAGGGACGAGGGAATAGTGTCTTTATCGTAACTCCACAACCCGTTCACCCCTCACGCATGCACTCGTCCACACCTTAAGCCAAATCCATGAACGCTTCCACCTGGCACCGGCTCCTGCTGGCGAGCTTCCTCGTAATCCTGGTTTGGTCTGGAATTCATCCCAAGGACCATTTCATCTGGTTCCTGGAAGTGGTGCCAGCGATCGTCGGTGCGCTGGCGCTGGTTGTGATTTATCCAAAGGTCAAACTGACCATGCTGGTCTATTGCCTGATCTGGCTGCATGCGCTGGTGCTGATGCTGGGCGGTCACTGGACTTACGCGGAAATGCCGCTGTTCAGCTGGCTGCGCGATGAATACGGGCTCGCCCGGAATTACTACGACCGTGTCGGGCATTTCATGCAGGGATTCGTGCCAGCCATCATCGCGCGCGAAGTTCTGCTGAGAAACGGCGTGGTGAAGGGCAGGGGATGGCTGTTCTTCCTTGTTACCTGCATTTGTCTGGCGATATCCGCTTTTTACGAATTCACCGAATGGTGGGTCGCGCTCGCGTCAGGATCGGCTGCCGACGAATTTCTGGCTACCCAGGGCGATATCTGGGACACGCAGTGGGACATGCTCCTCGCGCTCTGCGGCGCGATCGCATCCCAGGTATTGCTGGCGCGCCGGCATGATCGGCAACTGGACGCTATGGCGCGTTGAATGTAAGCGATACTTTGAAAAGAAATCGCCTTGAGATGGTTTCGTGGAATCCAGGCCGGCGCTGACCACCCGGTAGGTTTTAGTTCGAGATACGCGGCACATTCGCAATTGACTTCGCGTCTGGCTAATGTGCACGCTTGCCAGGAAGCAAAAAGTGATGAAGCACTCACGCCATACGATCATCTGCTCTTGCGGCCACGTCGGTGTTGTCAACAAGAGCCAGAACGATCAGCCCTACAGAAAACATTGGGAAAGCTACGCCCTGGAAGATCTGGAAGGAAAAAGCAACTTTACCGAGGAGGGTAATTCAAGCTGGGAGAAAGTTTTCGAGAAACTGCGGCCGGTCTGCCCGAAATGCGGCGCGAGTCTGTCCCCGACTCAGCTGGCTTGAACTCTGGGTCGCCGGGAATCCGGGCGAACAGGAAAGTACGCACGGCAGGCTGGCGCGGGTGAAAGGGCTATGCCGCCATCAGGACGCAGAGGTCGCGAGTTTCGCGGCGCGCATGGAGGCCCGCATGCACCTTGGCAGGGTGTGGAGAAAGACCCGGTCGCACAGTATTTCGTAAGGTTGGCAAGAATCAAACTCGATTCGCCTCCAACCTGAACTCAAGCGGTGCACGCGCGTGTGATGTGCACTGTGCTTCCTGCCCCGATCAACAGATTGGCGGGCATCTCGACCCGATTCAAGCGGGTCGGACTTCCGTTGTGTTCTTACTGTCGCGACTTGCGCGCAGATATCGCTTGGATCCGCTACCATTGGCCTCCCGGTTCTCGTAGCGCCGTCCTGCTGAAAAACCGGGTGGTCGTGACGGTATACTTCGCCAGCGCAGGCATGCCTTGTGCCGCGAGGCGGAATCAACAAACGAAAATTGCGGTCGGGAGGCAGGGATGGTATTACGTGTTGTTTTGTGCCATTGGGTGGGCGCCGTTGTGGTGGCCGTGGCTTTCGCTGGAGAGGCGCTGGCGGCCGGCTCTGTTGCCATGCAGGTCGAACACCTCATCAGGCAGGCCGTTGAGGAATACAACACGGCCATGGAAGCGAACGACAGCGCGGCCTTTCTCAAGTACTTTGCATCGAACGCCTCGTATGAAACTCCATTGTTTCGATATTCCGGGCGGGCGGAGCTCGCCCGCCATTTCGACGCGGAGTTCAATACCTACAAAGCCCGGCTTCAGGTGAAGAAAATGATCGTTCAGGGCAGTTCAGCCGCCATCGTTCTGACGTGGGATGCCGTGGACCGGAAGTCCGGTGATGCGTTCAAGATCGACATGGTAGGCCATTACGAAGTGGGTTCCAGCGGCCAGTTCAGTTCGGCTACCTACTATTTCGATTCCGCGAAAGCCCAGGCGCTCGCGAACCTCGTCAAGTAAGCGAGGCGACATGAGGATCGTGACTTTGCTCCACATTGACGGCGTCCGGCGGTTCACTCTCGGTATCTTTCTCGCGTGCAGCCTTTCGGCCTCGGTATCCGTTGCGACAGAGGATGCCTTCGTCTGCATGGAGGAATCGCAGGAGATATGCGATGACAAGAACAGGAATATGGAGCTCTTCATCAAAGGGCGAGATGCCTTCGACAGGGGTCGCGAGACTGGTGATTTGCGCGAGGCGCGGGGTTACGCGCTCGAACTGGTGGCTCGCAACGATCTCGGACACGGCAAGGCTCTGATGAAATTCATCTACGTACAACTTGGCCTTGGAATTCACAAGAATTTGGTGGAAGGCTACCGCTGGGTGGCCGCGGATCTCGCCGCCGGCACGGAGTACAAGCGGCTGGATCTGGGACGTATCCTTGCGCAGTTGGAGCGCAAGATGACGCCTGAGCAACTCAACGAGGCGAAGAAGTAAAAAACGGGGCGCCGTACCTGCGCACGGCGCCCCAATCGAAAATGCTTCTGGCAAACGCCAGTAAGCCGTGCTACCTCAAGCGCAGATCGTCCTTGATGTACCTGACGAGCATTTCTAGCGTCTCGTCATCGATCATGCCCTTGAAACCCGGCATGCCTTTTCCTGCACGCCCATTGGCGATCACCTGGACGAGTTCCTTTTCGCTCAATTTGGTCACGCGCAAGTCCGCGCCATAGCCGCCTTCGTTCTGGCCGCCTCGTCCATCGCCCAAGTGGCAGGTGATGCAGCCAAATTTTTCGAAGGCCGCGCGGCCGCCGGCTCGGGGCACCACGATCACCGGGCGATCGCCGGTTTCCGTTTCCGCCGAGGCCAGCTCCGGCAGAAAAGTCCACGTACATACTGCACAGAGCACCGCGCCGAGCAGCATCGTTGTTGCGTTGCGAAAGCTGTTCATTTACCTAGTCTTCCAATATCGGTGTTGAAGGCTTGAAACCGATGTCCATGCTGGTGGTCCAGCCAAACAGGCACGGGGCCGGCTGCAGGCCCGCCCCGTGCATATCGCATGCCGCTTACTCGTCGACCGAGAATACGTACAGCATGTTGCTGGGCACCTGAGATTTGAGCTCAGGCGTGGCGCTGACGAACCACTGCGGCCAGGCGCCGCCCAGACCGACTTCGATGGCGATGTACTGCTTGCCATCGGCCATGTAGCTGATGGGCGGTGCGTTGATGGCCGAGCCGGTCTCGAACTTCCACAGCTCATCGAGGGTCTCGGCATCCAGCGCCACCACTTGACCTTCGGCGTAGCCCGCGAACACCAGACCACCGGCGGTGGACATCAGGCCGCCCAGTTGCGGGTGCTTGGTGGTGTGCTTCTTGACCACCTTGCCGGTGCCGACGTCGATCGCGGTGATCGAGCCCCAGATCCGGCCGCAATCCGCATCCTCGAAAGTCGAGAATGGCGCGCCGCCCAGGAACAGCTGGCGATGCTTGAACTCACCTGGAACAGTCACTTCCGCGAAGGCCTTGTTGCAACCGTCGATGGTCGGGATGTAGTAGCGGTTGGTCTGCGGGCTGTACGTGGTAGGCGGCCAGTTCTTTCCCCCCATGTGACCCGGCTTGAGAACGCCTTCCACCGTGCCACGACCCTTGGTGGCCGTGCCGCGAGCAGCGGCGGTACCGGGAACGTAGGTCTGCACGTCTTTCTTCGGGTCATAGGTCTTGGGCTTGCACTTCGCGTCCAGACCACCGGACCAGTTCAACTCCGTCACGAACTGCGTGCACCACAGCGGCTCACCGGTTTTGCGATCCAGCGCATAGGCATAGCCGTTACGATTGGCATGCAGCGTCGAGCGTACGAATTTGCCGTTGATCTGCGTATCGACGAAAGTGTTTTCGTTGATCGAGTCATAGTCGTACGGATCGTTCGGCGTGTGCTGGAAGCCCCACTTGATCTTGCCGCTATCGGCATCGATCGCGATGGTTGAGTCGGTCCACAGGTTGTCACCGGGACGGTAAGCGTTGTCCCAGTCCGGACCCGGGTTGGCCGTGCCCCAGACGATCAGATTGAGTTCGGGATCATAGGATCCGGTCACCCAAGTCGTGCCGCCACCGGTCTTCCAGGCGCCGTGCTTGTCTTTCCAGGTCTCATGGCCAGGCTCGCCGGGGCCGGGAATGGTATACGTCCTCCACTTCCGCTTGCCAGTTTTGATGTCGAGTGCCTCGATCCAGCCGCGCACGCCATACTCGGCACCGGCCATACCGGTTACGACCATGTCCTTGACGATCAAGGGCGCGCCGGTGATGGTCTCGCTCTTGCCCGGATCGGCGACTTGCGCTTCCCAGACCTTGGTGCCGTCGGTCTTGTTCAGTGCGACGATGCGACCGTCGATGACCGGGGAGATCACCATGTTGCCGGCCAGAACCGCGCCGCGGTTGTTGATGCCGCAGCAGGCCACGGTGGTGGCATAGTCAGGATCGGGCGCCGGGTTGTATTGCCACACCATCTTGGGTGTGCCGCCGCGCGTATCCAGCTTGGTCACGACGCCCCATCCGGTGGTGATGTAGAGGAAACCATCTTCGGCCACTGGTGTGCCTTCCAGACCCGCGAACGGCCACTTGATGATGTCCTTGCCGCCGCCCTGCGTACCGCCCATGGCCCAGGTGAAGGCGACCTTGAGCTTCTTGACGTTCTTGGTGTTGATCTGATCCAGGCCCGAGAAGCGATGGGCTTCCAGGTTGCCGTGGTGATTCAGCCAGTTGCCTGGCTCCTTTTCGCTGTCGACCAGACGGTTCCAGGTGACCTCACCTGCGAACACCGAAGCCGCGAGCATCGCTCCGGCCAGGACCGCGCCAGCCTTCGCGAGCGGTTTTATGTTTTTCATTTTCATTACTCTCCTCCTCTCGAAAAAATTGATTTGAACTGCCGATAGCCACCGTTCCAGCCAAGTGGTGTTGCAAATTTACACTGGCTCGATTCTGTGTCAACTGATTCCTGCTGGGCCGCGCGAACACGTTTCGTACTTTGAAAACCAAGCCGCTTGCAGCCGCCCGGTCGCTGCCGATGCAGAGCAGGCTGCGGGTCGCGGCAGTCCGGAGCATTCTCTTCGTCGCCGCCCACGCGCGGCATTGAACACACAGCGCAGGGCACCGATGCATCTTGCAGGCGTTTCTGAGGGTGCCCATCGCTCTTACCCTATTCCTGGCGGCCCGGGCATACGGCAACGGTGAATGGCGGAGCGGGAAGGATGCAGATCCGCACCCTGATGCCGCTGCATTGCGGTACGGGTTTCCTGAGGATGGTCAGCGTCGGCGCCAAACCTGCCAGCGTTCCGCATCCCGAAACACTGGAATCGAATCGCTGACTGTTTTTTCTTCGGTCAAGACGAAATCCGGATCCAGCAGGGCGTGCAGGTCGTGCGATGTGACTCCGAATGGCGGGCCCTTCTCGCCACTTCCGAAGAAGAAAAATCCGGCCAGTTCGCCTCCCGAACGCAACAGTTGCGCGGTGCGTTGCGCGTATTGCGGCCACATGCGTGGTGGTAAAGCGCACAGGAAGGCGCGCTCATAGATCATTTCGTAAGGCTGGCCGTGGTCGAACGTGAAGAAATCAGCGAGTTTGATCCTGTCGCCCAATCTGGAAAGTTTCTTTCTCGCCAATTCGACCGCAGCCGGACTGAAGTCGATGGCAATGACATCGAGGCCGTTATCGAACATATGGCCGGCCTCGTGTGCTGAACCGCATCCTGGCACCAGAACGCGCGCTTGCCTGGGTACGTTGGGCAAGAACGACAGCAATTCTGCGGGCACCGCGCCCGCATCCCATGGCATGACCTGGTCACGGTAGCGACTTTCCCAGAATTCCGGTTTTGAACTGTCTTGGGCCATGTGCAATCGCGTCAGATGATCAGACCCGTTCGCCGCCTTCGGGACCGTAAAACATGACCCAGGCGCAGAAGTCATCAGAGAAGCGTTCGAAGCGGTGTTCCACACCGGCGGGGACAAACAGCAGGTCGCCGCTACCAAATGAGTGGCGATCGGCACCGTTGACGAACCATCCGGAGCCGTGCGCAATGATGTAAATCTCGTCGCGGGTATGCGGCTTTTGCGTGTCCTGACCGGCAGGGCGGTACATTTTCACCTGCAGGCTGCCATGCTCGAATACGAACGCCGAGGGAATGCCCTCGCGAACGTTTGCGACCGCTTCGAGAGCGTCGGCGATGCTCGCCTGCCGTTTGTACTTCGATCGTGTGAAGTTCCTCTCCGGTTTCATCAACTTGTTTTTCTCCGCCAATTGCCCCTGGTTCCCAATCCTTGCACCTGTTTCCACCGGAAACAGCCAACGGTATGGTCATTTACCATTCCCGTGGCCTGCATGAAGGCATACATGATCGTGCTGCCGACGAACTTGAAGCCACGCCGCTTGAGATCCTTGCTCATGGCATCCGATTGCGCGGTAGACGCGGGCACTTGCTTCATGGTTTTCCAGGTGTTCTGGATTGGTTTGCCGCCGACGAATCGCCAGATGTAGGTGTCGAAGCTGCCGAATTCCTGCTGCACTTCCAGAAAGGCGCGGGCATTGATGACCGCGGATTCGACTTTGAGCCGGTTGCGCACTATGCCGGGGTCGTTAAGCAACAAAGCGATCTTCGCCTGACTGTAGCGTGCGACTTTGCGCACATCGAAGTTGCTGAAGGCCTTTCGATAAGTCGGACGCTTTTTGAGGATGGTGGACCAGGATAATCCCGCCTGCGCGCCCTCCAGCATCAGAAATTCGAAAAGCACCGGGTCATCGTGTTGCGGCACACCCCATTCCTGATCATGGTACGAGATATAGTTCTGGTCCCCGTTTTCGGACCAGGTGCAACGCACATTTTTCCTGCGCTCAGGCGCCGTCACAACACGACCTCCTAATTGACCTGAAAGAGCCTCAGGTGCGAGCGAGCTTGCGTTGCCGCCATTCGTGAACCGCCAATGCGGCTCCGGTTGCGTATAGCGCGGCTACCATCAGCAAGCGCGTTTCGGCGATCGGCTCGCCGCGCATAAGCAGGTCCTTGGCCAGGTAGATCGAGCCGAGGTGCCCGATGGTCGTGGCTGCCTGACTGACAAAAGCCAGCAATCCGGGTTGTTCATCTTTTTCATAAAGCGCGATGCCCTTCAGACTGCTCATGGCCATGGACAGCAACTGAACCGTAAGCCCTACCGCCGAGAGCACGGCCATGCCCGCCACCGGTCTGACCCAGCCCGGTGCGACCGCAGACAGCGGCAGAACAATCAGGTAGGCGACGGCAAAATAAAACGCCAACAGGATCAGCAGACCCAGGCCGAGCAGAAAGTTGATGCGTGCGAACATGGTCAAAGCGACTCCGGGAGGGCGGGACGATGCACCAATGTAGTACCGCCGCGGTGCATCAATCGCGCACGTAGTTGGATACCTCGATCAGATTCTGATCCGGATCACGGAAGTATACCGACAGCAGCGCCCCTGCCGCACCGGTCTTTTTCACCGGCCCCTCGAGAATGTCTACTCCGCAGGTCTTCAGGTGCGCAATGACTTCCGCGAGCGCAACTGATGTGATCAGGCAAATATCGCCGGATCCTGGCAGCGGGCGATGCGCTTTCGGTTCAAATTCCCGGCCTTGCTGATGAAGATTTATTTTTTGCGACCCGAAAGCCAGCGCCTTGCGCCCGCCACCGAAGGTAACTGTCGTCATGCCCAGAACCTTGCCGTAAAACGCGCATGTGGCGTCCACGTCTGCTACGGTCAGAACGATATGATCGATGGCATCGATTTTCATGGGCGGCTATTGAGAATTGAACCAGGTGACAGCGGCCGCAATCATAGTCGCTTCCGGCTTGGGGCGTGCCGACTGGTTCAACTAAACGGGCGTCCCGTCGCATGGCGTCATGGAAATTGCGGCTGACGCTCAGTAATTGTAATTCACAATGCCTGAGTGCCGAAGCGAGTACCACGGCGGGATGATTATCCGCCGCGAGGTGGACTTCTTCTTTGTCGCACGAATCGGATTCGCAATGAGTATTTGACTGCCATGAAGTCAGTTCCGCAGGCGCGAAGCACCGACCGGCAAGCTCTTCGTGCGTTGCATTTCCTCGGTGGCCAGAATGCCGGGGTCGCGAAGATACGCTTCAATCATGCTCATGGCGTCCGCGCCCCAGAACAATTCATCGTCCACGATCAAGGTGGGTACCCCGAATACGCCACGAGCCAGCGCCTGGTCGGTCTGCACCCGCAGGGCATCCTTGATCTGCGGGCTAGCGAGGCGCGCGAGGTCAATCTGCAATGAAGCAGCGAGCGCGGCGAACGCCACCGGATCGTTCGGGTCGTGACCGGTGGTCCATACCGCTTCGAAAATCCGGCCTATCGCCATGCGCGTATTGCCGGCGGCAAGGGCAAGTCTGAGATAGGGAAGCGGGTTGAACGGGTGAGCAGCCGGCGTGCGATAGGCAATGCCATTTTCGGCCGCCCACCAGGCGCACCAGCGATAAGTCCAGACGCGCTTCGCCGGAATCTCCACCGGCCCTTTTTGCCCCCAGTGATTGAGCAGCCCGGCGAACAGCACCGGCCGGTATTGAATCTCCAGTCTGGGCGTGAGCCGGTCAAGCTGGATGAACGCAAAGTAGGCATAGGGCGAGAGAAAATCGAAATACCAGTCAGCCTTTTTCATGGAATGACTCTGGATCTGAATTTGAACGGAAGGTGGATACCTGCCTGCTTCGGCAAGTTCTGCAGATAGCGCTTTGACGGCCAGGTGACGGACTTAGCGCTTGTCGGGTGGGAGCGATCCGATCCTGTTAACCAGACCCTTGTGCAAGTCCAGATGGACGGGCCGATGTTTTTCGATCGTACTCGCAGGGTACTGGCTCAAACAATTGTTGCCTTTCCAGTTCTTTGCCGGTCGAATCGGGCGCGGAGAAAAACTACCACCGCAGTTCGGGCAAACGTCGCCAAGCAACTCCTTTGCACAGTTCCTGCAGAAAGTGCATTCGAAACTGCAAATCATCGCCTCGAGCGAATCCGGAGGCAGTGTCAGGTTGCAGTGCTCGCAGACAGGCCTGAGTTCCAGCATGTTTGGTCCTCCGTTATTTGCGTGCCCGGTCGGCCGGCGGCGCGCTTCGGGCGTCAGATCTCATCCGGATCCGGGACCAGAGCGAGCCAGTCTATTCCCAACGCCGCCGAGAGGTCTTGCAGGAAACGGATCGGAAGCACAGTGGCGGCCTGAATCGGCGAGTCGATGAAATCGCGCAATTCCCAACCCAGCATCTGCCCGAGCTGCTCGATGGTCAACCGTTCGCGGTGCGCATGCGCGACGACGAGATCGGGAAGGTCGATCAGCGCAACGCGCGGTTCCGGGTGCCCGGCGCCAAACAATTCATGCAACTGTACGCCAAGGACTGATGCGAGCTGCATTGCCTGAAACAGGCTCAGCGTGGAAGTGAGATGTTCATCGTCGCGCTCAAGATCCGCATACCAGGCGGCATTGATTCCGAGAGCCTGTGCCAACTGGGCGTGGGATCGACCGGCGCGGATACGCAGTCCTCGGATGCGCTCACTCGTACCTCGGCATCCGGGCGTTCGCGACCGGCCGGAAGAATCCCGGGCCTTTCTCGCCCTGGCCTGCCCGTTAAGATCCGGGCATGTCAAGTTACGGCTCCGATCAAGGCGCCGATACCAGTGGTCAGCGCCATGGCAAGTGCACCCCAGAACGTGACGCGCAGCGCGCCTTTTGCCGCCGGAGCACCGCCCGCTTTCGCAGCCAGGGTGCCGAGCGCCGCAAGAAACACCAATGAAGAGCAGGCAACCAGCGCGATGAGATTCGCTTCTGGTGAGATGGCGGTGACGATCAACGGCAACGCCGCACCTGCGGCAAAGCTGCCCGCCGAGGCCATTGCCGCCTGCAACGGCCGCGCGCTCAGCACCTGGGTAATGCCGAGTTCGTCGCGCGCGTGCGCGCCCAGTGCGTCGTGTTTCATGAGTTGGTCGGCGACCTGTCTGGCCAGATTGGCATCCAGGCCGCGTCCGACGTAGATTGCTGCCAACTCCCGCCGCTCTCCCTGATCGTCAGTCAGCAACTCCTTGCGCTCGCGTTCCAGATCGGCATGCTCGGTGTCCGCCTGGGAGTGCACGGAAACATACTCGCCGGCGGCCATCGACATTGCGCCGGCTACCAGTCCGGCAATTCCGGCAACCATTACGCTGCCGTGGGTTGCCTGAGCGGCGGCTACGCCCAAGACCAGGCTTGCGGTAGATACGATGCCGTCGTTTGCACCCAAAACTGCAGCGCGCAACCAGCCGATTCGATCCGTGCGATGTCGCTCCCAGTGACGCAGGGGCATGCTTGATTCCAGTCTGTTGGTGGCAAAGTCGCACTCTACCGGAGAACGCGGGATCGATCATCCGGGTTGTCGCCCAGGGTGAGTTCGGGTCATGAAAAGTTCTGGCCTCGCAACGCCCGCGGCGGGGCTCTACAGCCAGCGCCTTACCCTCGCGCAATAATCGACATAGTTTGCACCAAACAGCCTGGCCAGTGCCCGCTCTTCCGGCGCTATCTGATAGCGGTTGATATACCAGACAAAAACGCCAACCGGTACGATGTTGAACAAATTACCAAGCCACACTGCGAGAGCGAGCAAAATCAGAAGATCGCCAAGGTATATCGGGTTCCTGGACAGCCTGAAGACACCAGAGGTCACCAGTCTCGAAGTGCGTGATGGCCGCAGCGGATTGATTGTGGTTCCGGCGGAAACTATGGCGGCCGCGGCAGCGCCCATGAGTGCCAGCCCAGCGACAAGCAGAAGTACCGCGATCAACGGCTGCAGCTGACTTTCAAAACCACCGTATTCCACTCGCCGATCCAAGGCCCACATCACGAACGTGAGAACCGCAACTACGAGCGGAGGCGGTACCAGCGGATTGGACGCAGGATGGTCAGCATTGGGCATTGACATGTGTACCCGGGTTGGACGGGTTATTCCTGGGCAGGCAAGTTTTCCGGAACAAATGGACGAAGCAGTGTAACTGATTGATCGCGGTTTATCCGCAGTCGGCATCGGAACGAGGCGAGCTGCCGCGCAAGTTTGGGTGATCGCGTTGCGGTATCGGACATTCGTAGAAAAATATCCGTTCTTCCCTTGCAACTTCCGCCTTTGCCTTCGCGGCTCGCGTTAAACTCCGTGCCATCTTGATTTCAGACTTGGATTATTTTTTTTCCGAAAGCGGCCCGCTCGCAGGCACGATTGCGGGCTACCGCCTGCGACCGCAGCAAACGGAGATGGCGAAGGCGGTTGCGCAGGCCATCGAGAGCAATGGACTGCTCATTGCCGAGGCTGGCACCGGCACGGGAAAAACCTTTGCCTATCTGGTGCCGGCCCTGTCCAAGGGCGGCAAGGTGATCGTTTCCACCGGCACCAAGACGCTTCAGGACCAGCTGTTCAACCGTGACATTCCGATGGTGCGAAAAGCCCTGCAGGCACCCGTCACTGTGGCGCTACTCAAAGGACGCGCCAATTACATCTGCCACTACAACCTTGAGCGCGCCAGGAACGACGGCCGTTTTCTGAACCGGGACGATGTTGTCTATCTGGCACGCATCGAGGCCTACGCGAAGACGAGCAAGACCGGGGATCGCGGCGCGCTCACGGACGTGCCTGAGGATGCCACGGTGTGGCCGCTGGTCACATCGACCCGTGAAAATTGCCTGGGTGGTGATTGTCCGAAATACAAGGACTGTTTTGTCATGGAAGCGCGCAAGCAGGCAATGGAAGCCGACGTGGTAGTGGTCAATCATCATTTGTTCTTCGCCGATGTCGTGCTGCGCGACGAAGGCGTGGCGGAGCTGCTGCCGGCATGCAACAGTGTTATTTTCGACGAAGCGCATCAGTTGCCGGAGACTGCCAGTCTGTTTTTCGGCGAAAGCGTTTCCAGCAGCCAGATCATTGAACTGGCTCGGGACTCGCGCATCGAGGTCGCTGTCTCGGCGAAAGACAATTCCGCGCTGGCGGACGCGTGCGCGGCGCTGGAGAAATCGGCGCGCGACCTGCGGCTTCAGTTTCGCGATGATGCCAGCCGGCAGCCTTATTCGGCGCTGCGTGACAATTCCGCTTTCAGGGCGGCGCTCGATACGGCCATGACCCGATTGACCGACCTTGCGGCTTTGCTCGAGTCGCAGGCGTCGCGCTCGGAGGGACTGCACAACTGCTGGACCCGGGGTATCGGATTGCTTGATGCGCTGGCGCGCTGGGAGGAGGACAAGGACAAGGCATGGGTGCGCTGGATTGAAATTTTTGGCGGGTCTGTTCACTTGAATGCGACTCCGTTGTCGATCGCGGATATTTTTCATCGCCAGATCAGCGGCCACCCGCGTGCCTGGATTTTCACTTCCGCAACATTGTCAGTGCAGGGAAATTTCTCGCATTATCAGCGCGAGATGGGACTCACGGATGCCGGCACCGCGTTCTGGGAAAGCCCCTTCGATTTCGCCAATCAGGCCCTGCTTTACGTACCCGAGGGATTGCCGGAACCCAATGCGCAGGGCTATACGCGCAAAGCCGTTGATGCGGCACTGCCGGTGATCGAGGCGGCCGGGGGCCGCACCTTCTTTCTGTTCACCAGCCTGCGCGCGATGCGCGAAGCGCGTGAATTGATCGTTGCGGGCATGAAGTCAAAGGCAATGGAATATCCATTGCTGATGCAGGGTGAGGGATCGCGTACGGAATTGCTGGAGCGTTTCCGCAAGCTGGGCAATGCGGTGCTGCTCGGAAGCCAGTCATTCTGGGAAGGCGTGGACGTGCGTGGCGAGGCCTTGTCTCTGGTAATCATTGATCGTCTGCCGTTTGCGCCGCCCGATGATCCGGTGCTGGCGGCACGCATCGAGAATCTCAACGCGCAGGGGCGCAATGCCTTCATGGAGTATCAGTTGCCGCAGGCGGTGATTACCTTGAAGCAGGGCGCCGGGCGATTGATTCGCGACGAGAGTGATCGCGGCGTGCTGATGATCTGCGATCCGCGTCTGATTACCAAGCATTACGGCAAGCGTATCTGGCGCAGCCTCCCACCGATGCGCCGCACGCGCGATCAGGTCGAGGTGGTGGAGTTTTTTCGACAGATCTCCGGCGCAGGCACCGCAGAAGCCGTCAGATCGCAATAAGGCGCGGGCGTAACAGCCACAGCCATAGCGCCCACAAAGCCAGCATCCAGAGCAGCACGATCGCCGCGGCTGCAATCCAGTTGCGCGGTTTCGTCCGCCGCGCGTCCAGCCAGGCCTGAGCCTGGATGCGGGCATCGAGCAGCACTTGCCTTGGCACCAGCTTCAGGGCCAGCCAGATGGCTGCCGGCAGCAGAATGATTTCATCCAGAAAACCCAATATCGGGATGAAATCGGGAATCAGATCGATCGGCGACAAGGCATATGCGACGATCAACCCGGCCACCAGTTTTGCATGCCAAGGCGTGCGCGCATCCCGCCAGCCGAACCACAGTACGAGAACTTCGCGTTTGAGAGCGGCAGCCCATGCTTTCAACCGCTCCAGCATGGGTCAGGACACGTGCTCGCCATGCAGGTCGTGCGCGTCGGCGCGGGTGATGCGCACTTGTACGAACTCGCCAGCCTTGATGTTGTTCGCCTTGCCCACGTGAACCACGCCATCGATTTCCGGCGCATCCGCGCTGGAGCGGCCGATTGCAGATTTTCCCGTGTACTCGTCTAACAGAACGGTGAGCGTCCTGCCGACTTTGCGCTTGAGTCGCTGCGCGCTGATTTTCTCCTGCACCGCCATGAAGCGGGCGCGTCGTTCTTCCCGGATTTCCACCGGAAGTGCATCTGGCAGGGCGTTGGCGGCGGCACCTTCGACCGGAGAATAGGCAAAACAGCCCACGCGATCGAGTTGGGCTTCTTCAAGAAATTCGAGCAGCGTGGAGAATTCGGCTTCCGATTCGCCCGGAAAGCCGGTAATGAACGTGCTGCGAATGGTGAGATCCGGACAAACTTCGCGCCAGGCGCGAATGCGCGCCAGATTGTTTTCGCTGCTGGCGGGACGCTTCATCAGTTTCAGGATGCGCGGACTGGCATGCTGGAAAGGCACATCGAGATAAGGCAACACCTTGCCCTCGGCCATCAACGGCAAGACCTCATCGACATGCGGATAGGGGTAGACGTAGTGCAGGCGCACCCACACGCCGAGTTCGCCCAGGGCCCGGGTCAATTGGGTCATGTGTGTCTTCAGGGGCCGGCCGCCCCAGAATCCGGTTCGATACTTGACGTCGACACCATAGGCGCTGGTGTCCTGCGAAATCACCAACAACTCCTTGACACCGGCTTTGACCAGATTCTCTGCTTCCTGCATCACCTCGCCGACCGGACGGCTGACGAGGTCGCCGCGCATGGACGGAATAATGCAAAAAGTGCAGCGATGATTGCAGCCTTCGGAAATTTTCAGATAGGCAAAGTGCTTCGGCGTGAGTCTGATTCCCTGGGGTGGCACCAGATCCGCGAATGGATCGTGAGGTTTCGGCAGGTGATCGTGCACCGCGCGCATGACTTCGTCGGTGGCATGCGGCCCGGTGACGGCGAGGACTTGCGGGTGGGCCTGCCTTACAACGTTGCCTTTGGCGCCAAGGCAACCCGTGACGATGACTTTGCCGTTTTCGGCCAGCGCTTCGCCGATCGCATCGAGTGATTCCTCCACCGCCGCATCGATAAAGCCGCAGGTGTTGACGACGACGAGGTCGGCATCGCGATAGGTGCCTGAAATGAGGTAGCCTTCGGCGCGCAACTGCGTAAGGATGCGCTCGGAATCCACCAGCGCTTTCGGACATCCCAGAGAAACAAACCCGATTCTGGGTTGCGCATTTGGCTTGCTGCGTCTAACTGTCTTGGTGGCTGGCATGCGCTTGACGGATAAAAAACGGCGCGGAAACCATCAGCTCCGCGCCGTGCAGATTCTGGAGTGTGTTTTTCAGGAAGCCGATTTCTTGTGGGTTTGCGCGTTTGCCTCTGATGCGGAGGACGCATTTTCCGCCTTGCCGTCAGCCGAGAAACCGCCAGCGAACGGAAAATTGCCGAAAATTGACCTCGCCTGTTTCTGCAATTGTTGCTGCATGTCGAGAAAAGTGGTGGCGCTTTGGTCGAGGTAACTCGACATCAGGCCTTGAATCGTCGGCCCCTGCATTTTCACGAATTGGCTCCATGCCTCCGCATTGACCAGCGGATTGTCGCCAAACTTGGGCACGCTTTGTTCCTGCAAACGGCGCTGAATCTCAACGAAAGTCTGGACATTCTTGTCGAGATAACTGCCCATCATTCCCTGCATGGCATTGCCATAGAAACGAATGATCTGAGACAGCATGTCCGAAGAGAACATCGGTGCCCCGGCACTTTCTTCTTCGAGAATGATCTGAAGCAGGACGCTGCGCGTCAAGTCTTCCTCGCTCTTGGCGTCGATCACTTTAAAAACAATGTGGTCAAGTACGAGTTGCTTCACGTCGGCCAGCGTGATGTAGGTGCTGGTAGCGGTGTCGTAGAGCCGACGATTCGGATACTTTTTAATCAGTCTGATTTCTTCGGTCATGGTTGCGCGGGCGTCGTGGATCGATTTTAGGAGCGATTATCTGCGGCAGTGCGGGAGCGTCGAATTATAACCCCATGAAAACGTGGTTTTCCAGAGAATATGCACCGCGACAGCAATTGACAACGGAATCCACGGTGGCTGGCATTGCATTGGTGCGGTGCAATATTTCGTATTGTGTTCTGGTCTGGCAAGGGTATCGTCTGGTTATGAAATGCTGCGTTGAACAATAATCGCACCGACACTGAGCTTCAGGGGTTGCAGACTGGATTTGATGCTTCACGGCAACTGGTTAAGCTCAATTCCGCCGTAAACAAGTCGTTAGAGCAGGAGTTGAAGGTTTGAGTTTCGCGCGATCGGCATCCGAAGTCTGGCGCTTGGCAGGGTTGGACGAGGCAGTCGTGCTGTGATTCCGGCAAATGCTTCGGCGGTTCGAGAAATGCAGGCGCAACTGGCGTGCAGTCCGATGAAGAGTCGGGCGATTGTCTGGCACATACTTTGCTTCGTATTAACTAAGAAGTTTCTTACCGGGTCGATAGAAGTGCTGAAATCCTCGTCCATCCAGGGATTGGAAGCCACAACCACCGCCGCGCAAGCGATGTCGGTGAACGCAAAAGGTGATTGAAAGATTGTCAAAGGCCGCCAGAGAGGTGGCAGGGTACGCAGATTCCGCGGTGCAGGCAGCCGCAGCGGTGACGGCGGAGGCCGTCAAGAACACCGCGAAGTAACGAATTCAAGGCTCCTCCCCCTTTATCCAAAGGTCATCCTTTGATAAGGGCTTAACCCCGACAAGCGATTGTCGGGGTTTTTTTTCGCCTCGGACTGGTGCATGAAACGTCACTTCGTTGACGAAAATCGACCAAAACCGGACCTTCCAGTCAGGCGGAAGCGGCAATAATTCCGGTCCTTGCGCTGTTCCAGAGGATTTCTCCCGGTGTTTTACGACATGTGCTGCCCGCCGTTGATCGAAATGTTGGCACCGGTGACGAACGCGGCTTCGTCGGACGCCAGGTAGATGATCAGTCCAGCCACTTCTTCCGGCTTCCCAAGGCGGCCAAGCGGTATCTGCGGAACAATTTTCGTGTCCAGAATGTCCTGGGGAATTGCGGTAACCATTTTGGTTCCGATATAGCCCGGCGAAATGGTATTGACGGTTACCCCCTTGCGTGCGACTTCGTAGGCCAGCGCCTTGGTAAAACCGTGCATGCCGGCCTTGGCAGCAGAATAATTCGTCTGGCCAAAGGCGCCTTTTTGGCCGTTGACGGACGACACGTTGATGACCCGGCCCCACGTGCGATCCACCATGCCGTCGAGTACTTGCTTGGTCATATTGAATACGCTGTCGAGATTGGTGCCAATGACCGCATCCCAGTCAGCCTTGGTCATTTTCTTGAAAGTCATGTCGCGCGTTATACCGGCGTTATTGACCAGCACGTCGATCGGCCCAACGTCGGACTCAATCTTTTGCACGCACGCCTTGCATGAGTCAAAGTCGGCCACATCGGCCGCGAAGGCACGGAAATCGTAGCCTCGCTTTTTCATGCCGGTGAGCCAATCACCGGCGGTCTTGTTGCCCGGCGAATGGGTGGTGACAACGATGTAACCCTGATCGGCCATTTTCGTGCAGATGGATTCGCCCAATCCACCCATGCCCCCGGTTACCAGAACGATTCTCTTTGTCATGACGAACTTCCTCCCGATGTATGTTGTTGTTGGATTTGTGCGGCGTCATTACGCGGATTTTTCCCTGACATAACTGCCCGGCGCGGGCTCCAGCGCCGGATATTGCCGATTGCCAAGTACTTCCGGCGCCAGTTTGCGCCTTCCCGATTGCTTTCGTAACCACTGTGCCCAGTGCTTCCACCAGGTTCCCGTTTGCTGCGTTGCGCCAGCCAGCCAGGAGTCGGCGTCTGATTTTGCGGGCGCACTGAGCCAGAAATGCCGGCGATCTTTCGAAGCCGGATTCACGATGCCCGCCACGTGGCCGCTCGCACCGAGGACAAATTCCGACGGCCCGCCCAACAATCCGACGCTCGCATATGCGGATTTCCACGGCACGATGTGATCGTCTTGTGTCGCCACGATGTATGCGGGCGCGGTGATGGAACCGAGATCCATCGGTACGCCACATGCCTCAAGTCTGCCAGGAACCTTCAGGTTATTCTCCAGATACATGTTGCGCAAGTAATAGGTGTAAAGCCGTCCTGGCAAATTGGAGCCGTCTGCATTCCAGTACAGCAGGTCGAAAGCACGAGGTGATCTGCCCTTCAGATAATTGCTGATGACGAAATTCCAGATCAGATCGTTGGCGCGCAACGTGGCGAATGTACTCGCGAGTTGAGTGCCGGGCATGACTCCCGGCTGCTCAAATTTGCGCTCGTTGCGTTCGACGTAATCCCGATCAACGTAGACGCTGATGTCGCCCGTGTCGGAAAAGTCCAGCATCGCCGCCAGCAGTGTCAAGGAACGCGCCGGGTTGTCCTTCCTTGCCGCAAGCACCGCCAGCGCGCAGGCAAGGAGCGTGCCGCCGACGCAGAAGCCCAGCGTATTGATTTTCCTGGATTTGCTGATCGACCTGATTGCGTCTAGCGGCCCGAGTACGCCTTTCTCGATGTAGTCAGCCCATCCCAGGTGCCCCTGATCCGGGGAGACGTTGCGCCAGGAAACGATGAAAGTGCTGAATCCTTGTTCAACACAAAAGCGCACGAACGAATTTTCCGGCTGCAGGTCCAGAATGTAGAACTTGTTGATGAACGGCGGCACGATCAGCAGCGGGAACTCGTGCACTTCCGGAGTGGACGGTGCGTACTGGATCAGTTGCATCACTTTGTTTTCGAAGACAACCGCGCCCGGGGTTATGGCCAGATCGCGGCCGACTGCGAACGCCCGCTCGTCGGTCATAGAGATGTGCCCGCGAGCGATGTCGTCAGAGAGCAATTTCATACCTTGCGCGAAGCTTTTTCCTCCGCTGGCGGCTCCAAGCTGGATGACTTCCGGATTGGTGGCTGCGAAATTGCTGGGCGACATCGCGTCCGCCATTTGCCGCAATTGGAACTTCAAGCGCCGCCTGGCATGCGGCTCGATTTCCGCCAGTTCACCGAGTTGCTGCAGAAAGCGAGCATTCAGAAGATAGGCATGCTTCAGGTAGCGGAAGTAGGGAAGATTCCATTCGGGCGCATCGAAACGATGGTCATTGCCTTCGAATGCCATGGAGGCATGGTTTTCGTCAGGAGCCATCACCTGCCGCCAGATCGATAATTGATCGCGATACAGCGCTTCCTGGAGCAGCCGCAACTCCTCGCGCTTGGCGTCGCCGGCGCCGGCCAATGCACGAATTAGAGCCGGCATGTCGGGAGTGCCGGCAGACGGAAGTTCAAGCAGGATCCTCTCGAGCATCGTTGAGATGTTTCGCACCATCTCGGGCACGGCGTCGTCCATGGATTCTGCAGAAGAGAACAAGGTCGGAATTCGCACTCCTGATCGCTGCAGCGGTTGCGCCATTAAATGGCGTTGTCGACGAACAGCCTGACCAGCGCGATTGAACCGATCCCAACGCTGATCAACACTACTTGTTCCAGCGTCGCCCGCAGTTCCGCGCGCCGGTGCAAACCCGGGATCAAATCTGCCACAGAGACATAGAGCATGCTCGCAGCAGCAAGGCCCAGCAGGGTTGGCACCCATTGCTGCATGGAACTCAATGCGAGATAGGCAAGCAGTCCCCCAATCAGCGTCGCCGCACTTGATACCAGATTGAAAGCAAAGGCTTTGGTCTTGCTGAAGCCGGAGTGCAGCAGAATCGCGAAATCGCCGACTTCCTGTGGTATTTCGTGGGCAATGATGGCGAGCGCGGTCACGATTCCCAAGCCGGTGTCAGCCATGAATGCCGCTGCGATCAGGATGCCATCGACGAAGTTGTGAATGGTATCGCCCACCACGATCATCATGCCGCTGCGGCCATGATCGTTCTGCGCCACGTGTGGCTCGTGTGCCTCGCATTGTTCCGTGTGGCAGTGCCGCCAAAGCACAAGCTTTTCGAGAACAAAGAAAAAGATGATGCCACCGAGGATTACGGCGGCGATGTAGTGCGGGTTGCCGGCTTCCTGGAAGGCGTGAGGCAGGATTTCCAGGAACACCGCGCCCAGGAGCGTGCCGATCGCATAGCTGATCAGCATATGAACCTGGGTTGCGGAGGCGCGCAGCGCCAGCGTTGCGGCGCTCACCACGCTGAGAAGGGCACCGGCAACGGACGCGACAACAATCCAGGCAAGAGTGGACATGGGCAACGATGCTGTGTGTGGGGTCAATTGTTCAGTATAGCGGCCCTGCCACCTGGGCCGATCAGTTCTCGATCCAGATGAGGGCGGCTATTCTTCCGGAGACCTTGTCGCGCCGGTGGGAAAAATAGCGTGCGGGGTTTGAGTATGTGCATGACTCAACTCCGTAGACGTCGTGAAGGCCGGCCGTGGCCAGACGCTGTCGCGCCAGCAGGTACAGATCGGCGAGCCATTTGTCCGGCTTGTGCGGGTGAAATGCCCGCTTTGCATCCGGATCGGTTGCAACGAACGCGTCGCGCACATCATGGCCGACTTCGAAGGCCGTTGGACCGATGGCCGGCCCAAGATAGGCAATCAGATTGCCCGGCGATGTATTGAATGCTCGAATGGTGTTTTCAAGCACGCCGCCCGCGAGGCCGCGCCAGCCGGCGTGGGCGGCCGCGACGGTGAGTGTTCCGCGCTGCGCAAACAAGACCGGCAGACAGTCGGCAACCATCACTGCACAGACGCATCCCGGCTGGGTTGCCACGGCGGCGTCCGCCTGCTCGTCGAGCATGACCGATTTGGCGTCTACGACCCGGGTACCGTGCACCTGATGCAGCCATTTGGGCTCGGCGGGCAGGAATTGTCTGAGAAGGCGGCGGTTGGCCTGAACGCTTTCGGAGTGGTCGTTTACGCGCAGACCGAGGTTCATGCTTGCATAAGGCCCGCTGCTGCATCCTCCGTTGCGGCTGGTGATGAGCGCACGCACACGAGTTGGAGCCGGCCAATCCGGAATGACCCAATCCTCAGGTGGACTGGCCATGCTTCAACTGGGTAATCAGTTCGGCCATGTCGGCAGGTGGTGTTGATGTCCAGGCAAGGCCTTGGCCGGTGCCTGGGTGAATCAATCCCAGCCTGGCGGCATGCAAAGCTTGCCTTGGAAATGCGATTGCCACGGCCGGGAGGGTACTTTTGCGCTGGCTGATTCCGTACACCGGATCTCCGATCAAGGGGTGGCCGATCGAATGCAGATGCACGCGTATCTGATGCGTGCGCCCGGTTTCCAGCCGGCAGCGCAGCTGCGTCCAACCCGCGCCCTGGTCAACCCGGGAGTAGTGCGTCTTGGCAGGTTTGCCTTTGGCCACGATGGCCATGCGTGTGCGTTGCACCGGATGGCGGCCGATCGGAGCCTCCACCGCGCCGTCGCGTGCAACGACGCCGTGCACGACAGCAAGGTATTCGCGCGTCACCGAACGCGCCTGCAATTGACGCACCAGATCGACCTGGGCAGCAATGGTCTTGGCGACCACCAACAAACCGCTGGTTTCCTTGTCGAGACGATGCACGATGCCTGCGCGCGGCACCGCGCCCAATGCTGGCGCGTGGCGCAAGAGGGCATTGAGCAGAGTGCCGTTCCAGTTGCCGCTGCCCGGATGAACCACCAAACCGGCCGGTTTGTCGATGACGAGAATATCTGCATCCTCGAATATCACGGTCAGGGGAATGTCCTCCGCGGTATAGGGCGAAGACGATGGCAGGGACTGGGTCGCGACCACAACCGCTTCGCCACCCCACACCTTCGCCTTGGCCGAAGCCGGACCGCCATCCACGGTGATATGTCCGCTGCGCATCCATTCCTGCAGGCGGTTGCGGGAAAATTCCGGCAGCAGACGCGCCAAAGCCTGATCCAAGCGCATTCCGGCGCAATCCCCGGGAACAGACACATGGCGATCGCGGTCCGAAGGGGGGACTTCTATATAATCCGGCAAACTTTTTGTGGATTCCGACATGAAACGTAGTTTAGCCATTCTCGCACTCCTGCTGGTCTCGGGTTGCGCATCGACTCAACTCGACGAAACCCGGGACTGGAGTCCGGATCGCCTCTACAGCGCCGCTCGCGAGGAACTGGAGGACAAGAACTACCAGAAGGCGATTACCTACTATGAAAAACTGGAGTCGCGCTACCCTTATGGCCGCTATGCGCAAATGGCGCAAATCGAAAGCGCATACACGTTCTGGAAGGATAACGAGAACGCCCAGGCGTTGGCGGCATGCGAACGATTCCTGAAAATGCATCCGAATCATCCCAATGCCGACTACGCCTACTACCTCAAGGGCAGAATAAACTTCAACGAAGATACGGGCATTCTGGGTTATCTCACCGTCAAGGATCTGACCGAACGAGACCCGCAAGCGGCGCAGGATGCCTTCGATGCATTTCGCGAACTCGTCACACGCTTTCCCCAGAGCCGGTATGTTCCCGATGCGCAGGCGCGCATGAGCTATCTGGTCAACTCGCTGGCCTCGGCCGAAGTCAACGTAGCCGAATACTATTTGCGCCGGGGCGCCTATGTCGCCGCGATCAATCGTGCCCAGTTCGCGCTGACCAATTATCCGCGCACGCCAGCCATCAAAAGGGCGCTTTCGGTTCTGGTAAGAGCCTACGATCAGATGGGCATGACGCAACTGCGGGACGATTCCAATCGCATGCTGGTGGCCAACTTCCCGGATACCACAGTCAAGATCGGCGAGCATGGGAGCTGGTGGAAACTCTGGTAAATGCGCGCCTCCGGCACTTGCCGGAGCAACCCGATTAACGCGCGAATTTTTCTACCACCAGCAGCAATTCTTCAATCGCTGCCGCGCCCCGGCCGGAGCGAACGGCGCCTTGAACGCAGCCGTGCGTATGGTCGCGCAGCAGTTGCAGTGCCATCGCATCAAGCGCCGAGCGTACCGCAGCGACTTGCGTGAGCACATCGACGCAGTAACGATCCTCCTCAATCATTCTGGCGATCCCGCGCACCTGTCCTTCGACGCGATTCAGGCGCTTGAGGAGTCCGGGTTTGTCGGCGCGATGGACGGCGTGCGCCTTGGACGCTGACACGGATGCCGCTGCAGTCGCGGCCGCGGATGGTTTAGCGCGCTTCGAAGCCGGCATCTGCAATGGCCTTGCGCATGGCTGTCGGATTGATGCGCGCCGGATCGAAGCTGACTTTCGCCTGTGCCTGCTCCAGTGAAACTTCAGCAACCTCCACTCCGGGCAGGGACTTGAGTACGTTGGCGACGCTGCGCACACAGCCGCCGCAGGTCATGCCACTGACTTTCAGTATTGTCGTATCCATTTTTCTCTCCTGAATAACTTCATTGCGGGTCCCTCGCGTCACAACGCTCAAGGGATTGCTTTCCAGCGCTTCAACAGCAGCGAATTACTCACCACCGATACCGACGACAAGGCCATGGCCGCCCCGGCGACAACGGGATTGAGCAGCCCGAAGGCGGCCAAAGGGATGCCGAGCACGTTATAAATAAACGCGAAGAACAAATTCTGGCGAATTTTTCCCAGCGTTGCGCGCGACAGCCGGATGGCATCGACCACGCCCATCAGATCGCTGCGCATCAGCGTGATGTCAGCCGATTCGATGGCAATGTCCGAGCCCGCGCCCATGGCGAAGCTCACATCCGCCGCCGCCAGCGCGGGGGCATCGTTGATGCCATCTCCGACCATGCCGATCAGGTGGCCGGGTTGTCTGAGGTGCTGCACTTCGGCGGCTTTGGCGCCAGGCAGTACTTCGGCGCGAACCGCGCCGATTCCCAGTTGTGCCGCGATGGCCGCTGCCGTGGCCTGGTTGTCCCCTGTCAGCATGACGACATCGATGTTCAATGCCTTGAGCCGGGCAACGGCCGCGGCGGAAGAGGGGCGTGGGGTATCGGCGATGGCGATATAGCCAAGGGTGGTCTGCGCCTGCGCCAGTACGACGACGGTCTTGCCACTGCTGGCGAGCTGGTGGATCGCTTGTTCGTCAATTGCGATGCCGCGGCTGCGCATGAAGCCCGGCGAGCCGAGATGTAGCGCACGGCCTTCGACTGAGCCACTGACCCCCAGCCCAGCCTCGGCGGCGAAATCCGGTACCGCTGGCAGCGCGATGCCTCTGTCCGCTGCGTGCGCAAGCACCGCTTTCGCCAGCGGATGCTCGGAATACTGCTCCAGTGCGGCAGCCAGCCGCAACACCTCGGATTCGTTTTCCCCAGGTGCGGTGATGATGCCGGTGACCACGGGTTTACCCAACGTCAGCGTGCCGGTCTTGTCCACCAGCAGCGTGCGGATTTTCTCCGCGCGCTCGAGCGCGGCGGCGCTGCGTATCAGAATACCGGACTGCGCGCCGCGTCCGCTGCCGACCATGATGGCCGTAGGTGTCGCCAGTCCGAGCGCGCACGGGCAGGCGATCACCAGCACGGCGACGGCGTTGACCAGTGCCGGGGTGAAGTCCCCGGCAATGGCCCACCATGCAACGAAGGTGACAACGCTCAGCGCGACCACGATGGGCACAAAGATGCCCGATATCCGGTCGGCAAGCCGTTGAATCGGCGCCTTGCTGCCCTGGGCTTGTTCAACCAGGCGCACGATATCGGCCAGTTGCGTATCGGCGCCGACGCCGGTCGCGTGAATCTTCAAAACGCCATTCTGGTTTTGCGTTGCTGCGTAAACGCGATCGCCAATATGTTTCGTGACCGGCATGCTTTCACCGGTGAGCATGCTTTCATCGACAGCGGAACTGCCCTCGGTGACCGCACCGTCCACCGCAATACGCTCACCCGGGCGCACGATCACCATGTCACCGGCCCGAACCGCGGCCAGATCGACATCCACCGCTTCACCATTGCGTTCCACCCGGGCTTGTTTGGGTTGCAACTGGAGCAACTTTTCAATGGCGCCCGAGGTTTTGCCCCGGGCGCGTGCTTCCAACAGTTTGCCCATCAACACCAGCGTAATGATGGCCGCGCTGGCTTCAAAGTAAACGTGCTGATCATGCAGGCCAAAAAACGTAACGGCAGCGCTGTACAAATAAGCCATGCTGGTGCCCAGCGCGATCAGCACATCCATGTTCGCCGCACCGCCACGCAAGGCGTGCCATGCACCGGCATAGAAACGCCAGCCGATCCAGAACTGCACCGGTGTGGCGAGCAACCATTGCCAGCCGCGCTGCAGCACATCGCCGTGCGCGCCGGTAAACATGGCCCCCATCTGCAACAACAGCGGCAGAGTGAGCGCAGCGGCCACCCAGAACAGGCGCAACTGCGTTCGATATTCCTGCGCGTGACGGGCTTTCTCGTCGGCGCGATCCGCGTTATCGAGCAACTGCGCGTCGTAGCCCGCTTTGCACACAGCCGCAATCACATCCGCAACGGCGCCGCCCCCGGCGGGCATGCGCACACGGGCGCGTTCGGTGGCGAGGTTCACACTGGCGCTGACACCGGCAAGCTTGCCCAGCGCCTTCTCCACGCGCAGTGCGCAGGCGGCGCAGGTCATGCCGAAAATGGCGATATCGATCTGAGACGGGGTGTTGACCTGAGGCGTGGCGTTCGGGCGTGTATCCATCCAAGACAACATATACCCGGAAGGGGTATATGTCAATCTAGGTTCATGGCGCGCAGTGGTACAGTTTGAACGTACGCTTCCGACCCGAAGCCGTCATCCGCCAAATCCGAAAGCTCACGGCGCTGGCTGCGCTTGCTGCAAGGCGGTCGGGAAGACCGCTACACGCACGGCGCCGAACGGCGCAAAGGCCTTTCCATCAAAATGGCCGTGGATGATTAGTCATTGAAGCTGCGGGGCAGGGCCAAGCGACCGACGATATGTGAATAGCGGCGCGCCATCGGACATCCGCGATTTTGCCCCGGAGAAACTCGTTTCCCGACGCATCTCAACTACAAATCACTGCCATGGCTGTACGGCGGGGGCGGGGTCTTCTTGTGGAGGGGCGGTGGTTTGAATTTAAGATTGCTGATCGACACATGTCGAGAATGGCCTTGCCACTTGATCGGGCTCGCCTGGCTCTCGTCGTGCGACATCATTCGCCTCGTTGTGCCGACCCAGTTCTGTCAACGCCTGACCTTGTTGCGTCATGCACCGACAAACGTGGGCGAGACAGCATTCACTCGGTCTAACGAGCGTAGAGCTTCTTCGAATTGGCCGGCGGAAGCGAGCACTACGCCCCGATTGTTCCAAGCGTCTGCGAACTCGGGTGCCAACTGTTGCCACTGAGCGCATTGCGTTAACGAATCCGGACCGCAATGTCCAGGTGGGGCAGACAGTCGCTTACAGATCAAAGACGTCCTTCGCTTCAAATTCGAAGCCAAGCTCAGAAGATGGCAATACATAAACATCATCTCGACTGCGCCCGATTTCTCTTGACGCGAATCGATCAAATTACCTTCGATGCTGAGTTAGAATTTTTGCAATCTCGCTCACACCTGGCTCGACCAGTATTCCGAGGTGGTCGCCTTCAACTCCGAAAACGGGTGTCTTGTGTCCGACCAAGCCTGCCCAGCCGAGATCCCAATCAATTGTCTCCCCTTTGCTGACGGGTGGCCGGCTGGATCGAAAGATCATTACGCGACCCGAATAAGGCTCGATAGTACGATCGTAGTTCTCGGCCGCGATGCGAAAGGTTATATCCCGCAGGATATCAGCGGCGAAAATTGACGAGGGGTTTGAGTGGCGCGAAAACACACCCGCGATCAGAGATCGCACCCGGTCGAACACGGCAAGCAATCTGGACATCTTGTAGGCAGTCTTGCGTAAACCAAGTTTCGCGCGCAGGATCAGGCTGTGAAAGCGAAATGCCCGGGGCAATATGCAATCGAGAAGAACCACCAGTTCGACCTCGTCCCCGGCTCGCGACATTTGCTGGGCCATTTCATAGGCGAGCATGCCGCCAAATGACAAACCTCCGATGACATAAGGCCCATGTGGGCGAAACGCCTTGAGCGCCGAGACGTAGGCCGCGGCCATTTGCTCAACATTGATCTCGACTCCCTTCCCGGCCGCCAGATCGCCTTCCTCCGGAAGGTAAACGCCATAGACGGGCATTTCCAGATTCAGGGATCTCGCCAGTTTCGCGTAAAGGTGCACACCGCATACGCAAAACAACGGAACTGCGTCTTCTCTGCTTGGCGCGGACGTGGCATTCGGGTGCATCTGAGCGCTCGCCCGCTTATTCAAGGCGATGACCGGTGGCAGATCGACACCGGCGTTGCTATTTATCAGGCGCGCCAGTGCTCGAATGGAAGTAACGGAAAAAACGGCTGTCAGTGGAAGCGGTTTTTGGGAGACGCGGTTTAGTTCCGCAAGAAGCCGAACGGCGAGAAGAGAGTGTCCGCCGATTTCGAAGAACCCGTCATTGACATCGATATCTTCCCGGGCAAGAAGCCGGGAAAATATATCGAAGATCCATGTCTCCAGATCGCCGTTGGGAGGTTCGATCGTCAGACGATTGCCGCTTGGGTTTGCCGCGATCAACTGCAATGCCCGTCGATCAATCTTGCCGTTGGAACGCCGGGGAAGGTTGTCCGCCAGGCGAATCTCGCCGGGGATAAACGCCGCTGGCAATGCAGCGGCGAGCGCATCTTTGAGCGCCTGCATATCGAGAGGCGGCTCCGCGGTCTTTGCAACGACAAACGCGACCAACTCAATACCGCGTCCCGCATCCCGCGTGATGACAACGGCCTCATTGATACCAGCAAGGCTGCCAATTGCCCGCTCGACTTCCGCCGGCTCGACCCTGACTCCCCGAATTTTGATTTGCTCATCGAGCCGTCCGTGAAACTCGAATGTCCCGTCTTCGGTCAATCGACCCATATCGCCCGTCCGATACATCCTGCCAGCATCGAATGGACCTTGCGCAAACTTTTCCGCGGCCTGATCGGGAGCGTTGAGATAGCCGATCGCAAGCTGAGGACCCGAAATGCAAATCTCGCCAAAAACTCCGATCGGGCAAGGCTTCAGGGCCTTATCCAGCACAAAGATTCGAGATTGCCCGAATGGGCGCCCGATGGGGACGTCGCTCAATTTCGCGCAATGGCTGTTTAGCTCTGAAATATCGCAAGAGATCGACGTAATGGTGGTTTCCGTCGCCCCGTAGGCATTGATCAGTTGCGCCCGAGGAAGTCGGTCGAGAAACGTTTGAACGCTCCACAGAGTTGGCTTTTCGCTGCCTATGACAACCAGGCGAACGCAAGCAGGAAACGCAACTGCGGTTTCAACCAGAAAAAGTACAAGTTCGTGGAAGAAGGCCGACGGAAGATTGAGAATCGTTACTTTTCTGATTTCAATGAAATTCAGGAACGCCCGAATATCGCCTGCGATTTCTTCGGTACGCCCGACGACCGCACCGCCAACCATGAGCGTCGGCAAGATCTCCTCCAGTGCGACGTCAAAAGCCGGAGAAGTAAACTGCAGAACACGGTCGCTTGACGACAGCGAGTACGCGTGTACCGCGCCGCGTGCGTGCGCGGCGAGGGCCTGTTGCGATACCAGAACTCCTTTCGGAAAACCACTGCTGCCCGAAGTAAACATAATGTATGCCGCATCCGTCCCTGAATCCGCCGTCAATGGGGTATTTTTGCCCTCCACCGGCGAGTGGGTTGCGTCTGTTCCTGTCTCGTCAAGCACGAGAAAGCGAAGATCCCGGCAACCAGCGAAATCACGTTTGAGTAGCGCGATCCTGCCGGATGACTCGGTGTCATGGACCAGGACTTGGGCCTGCACCGCGGAAAGCACGCTTTCCAGTCGCGCGTTGGGCCATGCGGGATCAAGCGGTACCGAGGTCCATCCGTATTCCAGGATCGCCAACTGAAGTGCGACAAGGTCGAATGACCGGTTTGCGCAAAACGCAATGCGCGCTCCATCGGTAACGCCGAGCCGGCGAATCGTGTTTGCTATTTGATCACGCCGTTTTGCGATCTGCGCGAACGAGTAGCACAGCCCGCTCGCATCTTCATAGGCAACATTAGATGGGTGCTGATGCGTGATCAAGTTCACCGCTTCCCCGGCCAGCATGTTGATTCCGGTGGGCGCCAGAGCACCTCTGGATGCGGCGATGATCGAATCAATTTCCCCCGGCAGCGCCAAATTCAAGTCACCGATTCGTTGCGTCGGGTCGGTCAGGAAACAACGCAGTGCAACCACGAATCGATGGAGGATCGCCTGCATGTAAGGAAATGACCATTTGGTCGAGTCGAACTCAAGATTCAAGTTGAGCCGATCGCCTTCCTGATACGCCGCCAGGACAATGGGAAAACTGCTTCTCTCGAAAATCGCAAATGTCCTGGCCGCGAATTTACCGCCCAGTGCGTGCATGGCCGAATTCAACGTGTATCGCTCGAAGACGATCATCGTATCGAATGCCGGTCTGTCCAGACGCAACCAGCCTTGAATTTCGCTAAGCGACGCCTGCTCGTAAAGCCGCACAGCTTGGCCGGATTCATGTACTTGCCGCGCCAGATCCGACAGGGATGCAAAGCCATTGATGTGCAGTCGTGTTGGTGCCGAATTGATCAGGCATCCGACCATGCCCGCCGCGTCCTCCACCTGGTGGCGTCCATTGCGCGTCACCCCGAAAACAACATCATCGGTCCGGCAATACGTCGATAGCACGGTCGCCCACGCGGCCTGAACAATGCTCGCGAGACTTGCCGGATTATCTGGAATTGGCCTTGCATCCGCGGGTACGATGACGTTCGCGGTGACTTCATCGTGCAGCGATGATTCTGCCCAATATCGAATGGGGCGGGGAAGAGAACATACGTTGACCCCGTCGAGGAGATCAGTGAAGTATTTTTTCTCCGGTTCTTTGTCGCGGACTGCAAGGGCTTCGCAGTGCCGGTGGAACTCGGGGGGCGGATCCGGGTTGTAATGTGCGCCCTCGTCGTACCTGCGAAAAACCTCCTCGATGACGATGCGTTGTGAACGCCCATCCAGAATTGCATGATGAAAGGTAAATATCAGGGCCGCCTGTTCTTCCGGCAGCTCGACCAGCGTAAGCCGAAAGGCCGGAGCCGTACCGATATGAATGCCGTATGCACGATCGCTTTCAAGAAACTCATCCAGGTGGTTGACCATCCTGATATCGAACACGAGGTCTACCTTGTGCAAAACCTCCAGACTGGGATGCGTTCCGGTTTCCCATAAAAACCTTGCGCGCAGGACGGCATGCCGATGAACGACATATTCCCATGCGTCACGCAACCGGAGCACATCAATACCTGGCTCAAGATGAATGACTATTTGCTGCACTTCGAAACCCCGCCCCGGATGCCGCAGCGTGTTGAGCAGCATCGCCTCTTGAGTAGAGGTCAAAGGAACCCGTCGTTCAAACGCTTCGCGTTCTTCTGGGCGTGCCAAGACGGGATTGTCTTCTAGCGAGTTCATTGACACGGAATTTTGCGTATTGGCGTGAATACTCTGAAGTGGATTACCTTGGGACCTCGCATATTGAGCTTCCCCAGAAATTTCGTCTTCCAGGCGTAGTGGTTTAACCTCGACGACCTGGCCGAGGATGTCCAGAAAGCCTTGTCGATCAGTGTCGTCATCGAAGATGCTCTCACGCCGGTTTCCGCGTGCGGTGACGTGTTACATCTCGTTCTGGAATTCGATGC
>JANNTE010000416.1:0-6212 GCA_031403365.1 Betaproteobacteria bacterium
AAGTGAAGTACAGTCCTCTCGTTAGTTGACTGGTATGTGAGATCATTTTGCGGTTTTAAGGATTGCGGGCCGGCACCGGCGGCGGCATGAGTAGCGCGCAGAAGGCAATTTCGCCCGGTTTCTTAAGGATTTATCGGGCCAGTTAAGTTGATTATCGAGGCGGATCATAGGCCAGCTAGTGACTTGTTTCCAGTTTCCGATGGGCAGGACGTGGTGCCCGGCATGATCGACCCGGGCCCGGATTCGTGAGTTGGCTGCCCCGCCGCTCGACGGTGGCTGGCGCGGGCGGTTCGCGCCCCCGCTCGAGTGTTTGCATCGGGCGCGCTTACCCGATTCGGTCCTTGTCTTTAGTGGAGGTCGCGCGTTCAATTCGAGATAAGCGTTTCCGCAATTATTATTGCCAAGAACGAGGCGCTGTCTATCGCGCGCTGCCTGAAATCCATCAAATGGGTAAACGAGATCATCGTGCTCGATCTGGGATAAAGATATGGATTTGGTGAAGCGCTTCAAGTTCAGCAAGCGTGCGCCGCGGGATCAAGCGCACGATAAGGGGATATTGAACCCGACGTCCGCAAGCATCCACATATTTCCAATATTCAGCAGTTCAGACATCGTCTGATAATTGAAGAATCGGAAAACGACGTCGGCACATGCGATTGTTGATATTCGTCGGAAGGACGCCGGACAGGGCGCCAGTCCTGCGACAGGGGGACAAATGAGCGGAAGCAACACGGCAGAACAGTGGAGTCGGCTCTGGCGCAATGCGCCCAGTCGGCTCAAGGAACTCAGATTCAGCGTCGAAAAGGCCGAGAAGAGCCTGGTATGGGCTTCCATTCTGGATTCTCTGGGAGGGGTGAACATCAACTCCCTCCATGCTATTGAAATCGGCGCCGGGGCTGGCACTATCAGTGCGGTATTGGCCCGGCATGGAGCCCAAGTCACCGTGCTTGACTATTCCCGGGAAGCCCTCAATGTCAGCACCGCATTATTCGAGAGTTTCGGATTGAAGCACGAGTCAATTATGTCGAATGCGCTCAACCTCCCGGCTTCCTTGCTCGGGCGATTTGACGTTGCCATGTCCCTGGGACTGGCGGAGCATTTCGAAAATGAAGACAGAACCAGGATAATAAGGGCGCATTTTGACCTGCTTCGCCCCGGCGGACTGGTCGTATTGACAGTGCCAAACCGTTTTTGCTTGCCCTACCGCATGTGGAAGGCGCGCCGCGAAGCTCTGGGCAAATGGCACTTCGGGATGGAGCTCCCCTACAGCCGTGGTGAGATCGCTTCCATCTGTCGCGCACTAGGCGTGACGGATTTTCACATTACTGGATCGTCGTTTCTTGCATCCCTCGATTTTGTGTTCCCATTTGCTCGTTGGAAGCGTTCCATCGAAAAACGCATCCTTAAGGACAGGCGCTTCGATTCCCATCGCATAGTTCAGGAACAGACGAGCTTTGTAGGTGCCCACTTGGGATATGCGTTGGTGCTGATAGCTCGAAAGCCGTCATAGTGATTCGCAGAACGTCCGGGAATTCCGCATCCGGCAGTATCTTCCTGACATCTGCCAGGTTGAGCGCGATTTTCGTGCGATCCCGCCTGATGCGCAGGATCGAGTTGGACCGGCAATCCCGCGCGTATTTTTCGCTTTCAGCGATCGTGCGGCAGCGAGAATCATGAGAATTGCCGTGATCATCATCGCCAAGAACGCGGCCGCCGTGATCGCGCGCTGCCTGGAATCCATCAAATGGGTGAACGAGATCATCGTGCTCGATCTTGGATAAAGAGATATGGATTTGATGAAGCGCTTCAATTTCAGCAAACCGCGGCGCGGGATCAAGCGCGCGATCAAAGATTTCTGAACCGATGCCGAGCGCTATTCCAATGACAAGACGAAGTGGATCTGCGACCATCGCCCAGCGGGCACAGCCTCCATGGATCTGATATGAATTCAACCGATTTTCCCGCTTGCGCATCGGCCTGACCAGCGAGGACTTGAAATGAAAAGAAATCTGCTGTCTCGGGTTGGACGAAATCTGACACGCTGGATTTCCATTCCGCAGTTTCGTGCAATGAAGCGTCGTGTAGGCACCCTCGAGATCGTCGTTGAGCATCTTCTGCTCAGCCCGGACTTTGTTGTCGATCCTGCCAACGCTTTCAACGGCCAGACCGGGCGGCAGCAGATTTTCGAGGCAATCCTGCGGGGCGCGCGGTACGAGGCCATTGTGGAGACTGGAACATTGCTGGGCAATACCACCGGCTGGATGCACCATGTGACGGGGCTGCCGGTCCACACTGCCGAGATCAACAGGCATTTTCATCTGCTTGCGGCCCGTCGCCTGGCTGCGTACGGATCGATCCGCCTCGAAGTCGGCGATTCGGTGCAATTTCTAGGTAATCTGGCGGCCTCCCCACTCACTGGGCAGCGGGCGTTTTTCTATCTGGATGCACACTGGTACGAAAGCCTGCCCCTGGCCGAGGAGCTGCGACTGATCGCGGCTCACTGGCACGATTTCGTGGTCATGGTCGACGATTTTGAAGTGCCCGGGGACGAGGGCTATGGGTATGATGATTATGGCTTCGGACGAGCATTGAACATGAAATGCTTCGGCAAGGTTTTTCGCGACCTTGGCCTTACGCCCTACTCGCCATCCCTTCCGGGTTCGCAAGAGACGGGAGCTCGGTCCGGCTGCGTGTTGCTTGCTCAGGCCGGCAGCGAGGCAGCGCGACAGTTTGATACGCTCGCGTTGCTAAGGCGAGCGACCGTCTGAGTAATTCCTTCCCGAACCCACCTGCGGCGCGGGATCACGGTAGCGGATGCGATAGACCAGAGTCATGCGACTTTCTGTCATTGTTATTGTGAAAAACGAGGCGGCCGTGATTCGGCGATGCCTCAATTCGATTTCATGGGTTGACGAGATCATCGTGCTCGACTCCGGCAGCACCGATGACACGGTAGCGGTCTGCCGGAAACATACGCCGCATGTTCACCAAACCGATTGGCCTGGATTCGGCCCGCAAAAGAATCGCGCCCTGGAACGAGCCAGCGGCGACTGGGTGCTGTCGCTGGATGCGGATGAATGGGTGACGCCGGAACTGCGTGATGAAATTCTGAATGCCATTTCACGACCTGATGAAGCTACCGCATTTCGCGTCCCCCGACTGTCGAGTTTCTGCGGCCGTTTCATGCGTCATTCGGGTTGGTGGCCGGATTACGTCGTCCGGCTGTTCCGGCGCGGCACCGCGCGCTTCAGCGACGATGTCGTGCATGAGCATGTGATCGCGGATGGCAAGACCGGCACATTGCGCAGTCCGATCATGCATGAGACCTTTGTCGATCTGGACGAGATGCTCGCCAAGATGAACAACTACTCCTCCCTGGCCGCGCAGGAAATGCATCGCGGCGGCAAGAAGGGCGGACTTGCGGGAGCTGCGTTGCGCGGCCTCTGGGCATTCTTTCGCACCTATTTTCTGCGTGGCGGATTTCTCGATGGTCGCGAAGGTTTCATGCTGGCAGTGGCCACGGCGGAAGGAACCTACTACCGGTACGCGAAACTGATGTTGCTGGACAGGCAGTAATGCCGCACTCGACAGTGGCGGGTACCGGGCCGGTGTTTGATCAGGGGTGGACATTGCCGCAGGGCGAGCCAGGCCGGATTCTGGTCATTGTCACCCGACGCATTGGCGATGTGCTCCTGGCTTTGCCATTGGTCAGTGCGCTGAAGTCAGCGTGGCCGGCCGCGCGTATCGACATGCTCGTGTTCAAAGGCACCGAAGGTGTGCTGGCCGGCAATCCGCTGCTCAATGAAGTGATCGTTGTCGCGCCATCGCAATCGGCGATTCAGTCACTTCGTTTAGCACGGGATTTGTGGCGGCGCTACGATCTCGCAATCTCCACCTCTCCAAGCGATCGCCCGACGATTTACGCCTGGCTGTCCGGCAGAAGTCGCATCGGCATCATGGCTGCGGGCGTAAAGCACTTTTGGAAGCGCGCGCTGTTGCACGCAACCGTTCCCTTCGACGATAACAACACGCATACCGTAGTGCAGAATCTCTGGCTGGCCGATTTGCTGGATGTGCCACGCCGCTTCGACATGCCCATTGGCCGGACAGTTGACGATGAGCGGCAACTCGAAACCTTGTTTCCGAATTTCCGTGGTAGGCGATTTGCCGTGCTGCACCTGTACCCGAAGTTCGCCTACAAGATGTGGGACCCGATACAGTGGCGGGAGTTGGCATCGTGGCTTAAAGGGCGGGGAATTGCGGTCGTTCTCAGCGGCAGCGGCGATCCGCAGGAACTGGCCTATGTAAGCGAGTTTGCGGACTCGCACTCCCGCGCCGGGGAGTCGCCGCCGCTGAATCTGGCGGGTAAATTGAGCCTTGCGCAACTGGCGCTGTTGCTGGAGCGCGCAGAGGTCTATGTTGGCCCCGATACGATTTCCACGCATCTTGCGGCGGCACTTGGAGCGCCCACGCTCGCCTTGTTCGGACCCTCGAATCCGGTCAAATGGGGGCCCTGGCCAAAGGGGCACGAAGCCATGACTTCGCCTTATCGGCTGCAAGGTACGCAGTTCGTCGGCAACGTCGCGCTGGTGCAGGGGACCGGGCATTGCGTTCCCTGCCTGCTGGAGGGCTGTGCGCGCCATCAGGGCAGCGGCAGTGCCTGCCTGCAGATGCTGCAGGCTACTGTGGTGATCTCGGCGATCGAGAAATTGCTATTGAGCGTTTCATAGATGATGACAGTCGGACGCTCAATCCCCTCACCCCTACCCTCTCCCGGAGGGAGAGGGGAAAGATCAAATCCCCGGTGAGCTGACGTGCAATCGATTCAAGTCGTCGAGCCGACGTTGGATGGCTACTCAGGGCATTGCCACAGTCTGGTAACCAGTTTGTTTCAGGCCTTGGGCGGCAGGCGCATCGATTTGTGGAGCGCAACTGGCTCGCAAGGCCTCGGGTTCGCTCCCCAGGTGGCGAATCATGCGTTTTTTCGCCGACGCATTCGCCTGCTGCAAACCCTGCTGTTGTATCGGCGGCTGTTGCGAGAAGGCGCACCGGTCATCGTAACCACGGCACGCCGCAGTGACCTGATATTGCTTGATCTGGTTGCCGGCGGCCGGTTGCCGGCCAACCGCGTTTTCCTTTATTTCCACTGGTTGCGCGAGACGCCCGCAAAATTACGTTCGCTACGCAGGCTTGCATTGCGACAGCCGCAGATTAATATTTTCGGTACGACCGCGAGCGTTGTTGATGCATTCCAACGCTGCGGATTCAGTCAAGTCTTTCTGCTTCCCTATCCGTCTGCGCCAGCCTCGCCCGCCGACGCCCGCGCGCCATTCCGACAATTGTTATACGCCGGAGCCGCTCGGCGGGACAAAGGGTTTTCGCTGATCGTGGACTTGGTTGAATTGCTTGTACGCGAAGCGGCCCGGCGGCGAATCACGGTTCAGGTATCCGCCGATCACTACGGAAAAATCGATGCGCAGATCCGGTCTGACATCGCCCGCCTGCACGCCACGGGATATGCCGGATTGTCGATTGTGTCGCAAACTCTGACACCGCAGGAGTATGCGGCCTTGTTTCCCGGCAGCATCTGCCTGCAACCCTACGATCAAGCCGATTTTCGCGATCGTGTCAGCGGCGTGACATTGGATGCACTGGCGCATGCCTGCCCGGTCGTGGCCACGGCCGGCACCTGGAGCGCGGAATTGATCAAACCTTTTGACGCCGGAGTTGAACTTTCTGCACTAAGCGCGGAGGGCTTATTGCAGGCCGCCACATCAATTGAGAGGGAATATGCGCGGTTTCAGGCTGGCGCGCTCGCTGCGGGGCAGGCGCAGAATCGCCAGTCCTGGGCACCGCTGCTGGAGCGTTTGGCGCTTGTACGCGGCGAATGAAATTTGGCGGGATCGAATCGCGCAGAGTTGATAGAGTTATGCTTTCGCACCGTACCGAACGCAGATGACCCCAGACAGAAAGTTCACCGCAACCGCCATCCTGCTCGCGCTGGGCGCACTCGCGCTGGGCATCTATGCCGGGTGGAGCCGTCCGGTCGCGCCAGCCGACGTCAACTTTATCGGTGTGCTTGGAGACCGGTTCACCATGTCTTCGCTTAAGGACAAGGTCGTTCTGGTTAATTTTTGGGCTACGTCCTGCGCGGTATGTGTCAGCGAGATGCCAAAGATGGTTAAAGTCTACGAAAAGTATCGCGAGCGTGG
>JANNTE010000417.1:0-11355 GCA_031403365.1 Betaproteobacteria bacterium
CATTGCGCTCGGATGGCGCGCCGTGGGTGGCCCAGCGAGTATGGGCAATCCCGAGATTGCCATGGGTCTTTGCCTGATCCGCCATTTCGGCAAGCGATGACACCCGGCCGACGCTGCGCAGGCGTTGCAGGCCGCCGTTGAGCACCGCAAGCCCGGCGGAATCGTAGCCACGGTACTCGAGCTTGCGCAGGCCCTCGATCAGGACGGGAACAATATTACGCTGCGCGACAGCGGCGACAATTCCACACATGGTTGTTCGATGAGCGGTGAGGGTTGGGGGGCGAGGCGGATGCGATCACTTCAGGTCCTGGACGTTTGCGATTCCCTGCAACTGGTCGATGCGTGCGCCGATATGGTCCGGCAGCGTTCAGATGGTCGCCTGCTGCGCACCCGTTACTCTTTCTGGCTTTTTTTAACAGGCCGTTTCCAATCGGGAACGGTTGTCTGCCTCGCGCGAGACACCGTCAGATTGCCCGCCGGCACATCCCGCGTGATGGTGCTGCCCGCGCCGATGGTGGCGCCGCGTCCGATGGTTACCGGAGCGACAAGCTGGGTGTCGGAGCCGATAAAGGCATCGTCCTCTATAACGGTACGGTACTTGTTGGCGCCGTCGTAGTTGCAGGTGATGGTGCCCGCGCCGATGTTGACGCCGCTTCCAATGGTGGTGTCCCCAAGATAGCTCAAGTGGTTGGCTTTTGACTTGCTGGCGATGTCCGTAGCCTTGGTTTCGACAAAATTACCGATATGCACTTCCTCGGCGAGCCGAGTACCGGGACGCAGTCTGGCATACGGACCAATGATGCAACGCTTGCCCACCACTGCGCCGTGGAGGTGGGAATACGCAGCGATCCGGGTACCTTCGCCGATCTCGACGTCCTTCAATACGCACCCGGCCCCGACACTTGTATTGTCGGCCAGAGACACCTTTCCTTCAAAAATGCAGTTCACGTCGATGTAAACATCCTGGCCACAGACCAGTTCGCCACGCAAGTCGAAGCGCCACGGGTCGGCCAGCGTAACGCCCTTGCCCATGAGATTGCGCGCGCATTCAAGCTGAAACACCCGCTCCAGATAGGCGAGTTGCTCCTTGCTGTTGATGCCCAGGATTTCCCATGTGTTCGCTGGATGCACCGTGCTCACCGCGGTCCGGGAGGCAACGGCCAGCGCGACGATATCGGTCAGGTAGTATTCCCTTTGCGCATTGTTGTTGGTGAGCTTGCCCAGCCATTTTTCGAGATTGCCGGTCGGTGCGCACATCATGCCGGTATTGATTTCACGGATCTCTTTTTCTGTTGCACTGGCGTCTTTTTCCTCAACGATGCGTGCCACCGTGTGGTCCGGATTACGCACGATGCGCCCGTAGCCTGTGGAGTCTTCAAGGATCGCAGTCAGGAGCGTCAGTCCGGCGGGCTTCGATACCAGTTGCGACAGAGTTTCATCTCGCGTAAGAGGAACATCACCGTAGAGGATGAGCGTTGTGCCGCCGGGCAGCAAGTGCGGTGCAGCCTGCTGAACCGCATGACCTGTCCCGAGTTGTGGCTCCTGCAAGACGAACTTGATTGCGGGATCAGCGAAAGCGGCTGGTACGGCGTCGCCGCCATGACCGTAAACGACGACGATCCTGTCCGCGCGCAAGGCCCGAGCACGATCCAGCACGTGGGAGAGCATTGGCTTGCCTGCGAGAGCGTGCAAAACCTTCGGCAGACGCGACATCATGCGTGTGCCCTTGCCGGCGGCGAGAACCACGACGTTCAGGGGAGCGTTTTTCACAATGGGCGGTACTGGGGAACGCGTCCGATTATCGCACAACGCCCCGCAATGACGATCGCAAAGCTAGTTCAAAATCGCACCCTGTTCGATAAGCAGGGTCTTGATGTCGTTTAGCAGGACTTTTGGCACTAAAAAGGAGGTGGAGTAGATCTCCCGCACCGAGGCATTCCGGTCGATCAGGAAAACCTTGAGTACGTGCGATAGCGACCCGGTCGATTTGCCTTCTTCGTCGACTACGATGGAAAGATCCTGTCCGAATCCGCTGAGCAAAGGCCGCAAGGCCATAGGCGACGGCGTGGTCAGAAAGTACCAGGGCAGCCCGGCCTTGTCCGCCCGATGACTGCCGCCGTACATTCGCATGGTCTCCGGCGTGTCGTGTTCCGGATCAAATGACAAGCTGACGAATCGCAGGTGAGGCAGCAGTGCGGCCTCCAGATCAAGGGATTTCTTTAATCCTTCCATGACTTCGTAGGCGAGCGGGCAACCCCACGCATCGCTGCAGCTCGTGTATATGAACGACAACACGGTGACCTTGCCGGTGGTGAACTGCGCAAGCGGTTTGGGTTCGTCGTCGGTGTCGAGCACGATACCGTCCGGCGCATGCATGATGTGCTCGAGCGGATAAGTCCCCGGGGCCGGGAGCGCAAAGTCGTTGTCCTTGCCTGGCGTCGCGGAGTCACCGGCGGCATGGCTGGCGGCGGCCAGAAGCAGGCCGCCGCTTAACAGCAGCCGACGCAGCATCATCGGGCCGCAGCAACCTCGGCTGGCGGGTTCGAATCGTCAAAGGCGGATTTCAACGATTTGGTGCCGAACTTCATGTGATGGGCGCGGCCAAGTTTTTCCTTGGTGAAGTCCACTTCGAACGTGGCGGTCAGTTCCTTGCCGTCCCAGTTAAAAGCGCGCAGGAATTGCTCGTTGTCATCACCTTTCTTGTCCCATTTTTCCAGCAGCGAGGAAGTCACGTAGACGCGTTTACCGTCCCAGCTCTGGGACACCATATTGACCTGCTTGCCGGTAACTTTCTCGTAGGTCTGTTTTGGCGCTTCCGGATTCGAGAGGTCGAAGTAGCGCGTCTTGCCGTCCATGAAAGTGTTGATCCACAGACCTTTGCCGTCGCGCGTGATGCTGATGTCCACAGGCAGCGGAATCTTCGAAGGGTCGCCGATGGTCGCAACGTCCTTGGCTAACCATTGGCCACTGGCGTCTTCCCTGATGAGCCAGATTTTCGAGGTCAGCGCGGTGGCGGTCACGGCCCAGTTCTCGCCGTCCTTGAGAGACCAGCGAGTTTCCAGCGGCGCACCCGGCACACTGAGCACTTTCTTAGGCTTCATCGCCTTCAGGTCCCAGAGCACCATGGTGTTGCCAAATTTCTTCATTGCCGCAGGATCGCCGACGACTTCGCCCAGGTCGCGCATGTAGTTTTCGATGCCGGTGAAGCTCGAAGTCAGCAAAACGTTCTTGCGCGGATTGATGCCGATATCGTAGCCGTAGCCGTCACCGCCCATGTCGGTCGGCATGTCGTACTTGCTGATCAGGTCGCCCTTGTTATTGAACATCGCCATTCCGGTGACTCCGCTCTTGTCCTTGGCGTTGGACAAGGCGCCAACCAGCATGCGTCCGGGCATGGCGTAAAAAGTATGCGGGCCGGCATAACCGGTCTTGTCCGAAAGGTTGCTGATGATCTTGGTGAGCTTCGGCTTGGCCGGGTTGGAGCCCACGTCGAACACGTAGATCTTGCTGTCGGACAGCCCGCCTGCCCACAGGTGACGGCGATCATCGGTAAAGCCCATGTGATGCGCTTCGCCGCGCCCACCAACGGATATGCTGTTGACGACTTTCCCGTATTTCTTCGAAGTCGGATTGACATCAATCGTGACCATTTTGTCGAAACCGTCACCCAGACCCGGCACGCCCAGGGTCCAGACGTAGACGTAATCTTCCTGGCCCTTGATCAGGTTGCCCATGTAAGGGGAGTTGCAGGTTTCGTCGGCCCGGAGTTGGGCGCTTGCGCAAAGAAGAGCGGTTGCGAACAAGGTTGCGGCCAGGGCTCTCGGCACGCGGAAGAATGTAAACATCGTAACCTCCATTGGCAAAAAAACATATTGGGAAGGGCCGCTTACTGGCCAATGTGGAGACGATCGAGTGCCGCGATGGTCCCGTCGACCAGGAAATCCATGTTTTCCTCGTCAATCACATATGGTGGCATGAAGTACACGGTAGTGCCAAGCGGCCGCAATAACAGACCTTGTCCCAGCGCACATTGATGAAAGTTACGCGCGAAGGAGGGATCTTCGCTGGTCGCCTCGAATGCCCAGATCATTCCGGTGTTGCGAAACTGCCTGACACCCGGATGCCCTGCAAGCCTGCTGCAACGGAGCGAAAGTTGCTCAGCCTTCTTGCGGTTGGCCGCGAGCACCTGATCGCTCTCGAAAATATCCAGTACCGCCAGTGCCGCGCGGCAGGCCAGGGCGTTGCCCGTGTAGGAATGGGAGTGCAGGAAGCCGCGTGCCATTTTATCGTCGTAGAACGCCTGATAAATGTCGTGGCTCGTCAGGGTAACGGACAAGGGCAGGTAACCTCCGGTTATGCCTTTGGACAAACACAGGATGTCCGGGCGAACATCCGCTTGTTCGCAGGCGAGAAAACTCCCGGTGCGGCCGAATCCGACCGCTATTTCGTCGGCGATCAGATGCACATCGTAGCGATCGCACAGCTTTCGGGCTTCGCTCAGAAAACACGGGTGGTGCATGGCCATGCCGCCAGCGGCCTGAACCAGGGGTTCGACAACGAAAGCTGCTGTGTGGGCATGCTTTGCGGCCAGATAGGCCTCCAGCGCACCTGCTGCCCGCCGGGCAAAGTCTTCGGCTTTCTCGCCGGGGCGGGCATCGCGCCAGTCCGGCGAAGCAGTCTGGGTGCTAGGTCTCAATAGCGCCGCATACGTGTCACGAAACAGGGAAACATCGGTGACGGAAAGTGCGCCCAGCGTTTCGCCGTGGTAGGCTTTTTTCAGGCTGACAAATTCTTGTTTCTCGGGTCGCCCGCTGTTTTTCCAGTAGTGAAAACTCATCTTCAGCGCGATCTCCACCGCGGACGCACCATCGCCGGCATAAAAGCAGTGCGACAGGCCAGTCATGCCGGACAAGCGCTCCGAAAGCTCCACCACCGGCTCATGCGTGGAACCGGCAAGCATGGCGTGCTCGAGTTGGCCCAGTTGATCAATAATTGCGGCGTTGATGCGGGGATTGGCATGGCCGAACAGATTGACCCACCAGGAGCTGATCGCGTCCAGATAACGCTTGCCCTCGAAGTCATATAACCATATGCCTTCGCAGCGCGCGATCGGCAACAGCGGCGTTTGTTCGTGATGCTTCATCTGCGTGCAGGGGTGCCAAACCGCAGCCATGCTGCGCTTGAGCAGATTCTGGTTGCTGGAAATCTCAGAGTTCACTTCAATGGGCGGGACAGAATCCAAGTGGCGCGAATCGTCATCGCGCGAAGTAGGACAGTTTTTCGTCGGTGAATCAAGCGCGGGGCGAAACGGTCGCCGGCCGGGCTGCAGCTCAGGCACTGTTAATGCTTGATTACAGTACGGATGTGCCTGATCCACTTATGAGGAGGTGTCGCATGAATTTGCTTGAGGAAATTTCGGAGCATATGTCTGCAAAGCCCCTGCCGCTGGTGGCGATTACCGTTGCGGCGGTGCCGTGTCCTGATACTCCGGTCATATTGACGCTGCACTGGCATGGCTTCATTGAGGAAAAAATCGCCGAACTCGAAGACGCCCAAGCCGTGGCCTATAGACCGGTTCCGAGCTCTGCGTTTCAAGTCAACCATCGATGGAGCGATCTGACCGCGCTGGATCGGGCGGCCATGGAGGCAGGCTGGGAAATGGGAGCCTGGGATGTCGCCCGTGCGGAGCGCGCCGGCTGCGCACGCCCTGGGGCTGATTCCCATGAAACCTTGGCCTGTATGCAGGCGTTTGGGACATTTCCGTTCGGTTTCAATGATTCTCCGGTTGTAGAGGCGCAGGCTCCAGATGCCGGGGAATTGGTCGGCCTCGCGGCTCGACGAGGTTATCTGATGTGGATGTTCCGGCCTGTGCACCGCGGTATCTGGGCGCCGGTCGCCGCTGATTCGACGCTTCACAACGATGGCACCCGCACCCCGCCATGTCCGTTGGCGTCTATTCCCGTTACCGGCCAAGGCACCCGGAAAACGGTGTATCGGTTTGGCGTGCAGACCCCCGCCGCCATCATCCACTAGGACCTCCCGCTACGCGGAGGATAGAGCAACGCGGGTTGTGGAGCGCCTTAAATGTGAGCACATGCTTACATCGGATTTGGCATGGTCCGGACTTCGCGATCAGTCAAAGCCCTTGAATTTCTTTCCCCGCGCCCTTACTATTAGCACTCGCAAGCATTGAGTGCTAACGAGGGTTCGCTCTCGTTTTTCCGTTCACAACAATGAGGAGAAGTAGAAATGAATATCCGTCCTTTGCACGACCGCGTGATTGTCAAGCGCCTGGAAGAGGAGCGTAAGACCGCCTCCGGGATCGTGATCCCCGATACTGCCGCCGAGAAGCCCGATCAGGGCGAGGTGATTGCGGTAGGCAACGGCAAGATTCTGGAAGACGGCAAAGTCCGTCCGCTGGATGTCAAGAAAGGCGACAAAATTTTGTTCGGCAAGTATTCCGGCCAGACCGTCAAGGTCAAAGGCGAAGAACTGCTCGTGATGCGCGAAGAAGACATCATGGGCGTCGTCGAAGGCGCCTGATCCGAATACCCAATTCCACATCACTTCAGGAGTAAATTCTCATGGCAGCAAAAGAAGTCAAATTTCACGACTCGGCGCGCGCGCGTATCGTCGCCGGAGTCAACATTCTCGCCGACGCGGTAAAAGTCACTCTGGGCCCGAAGGGCCGCAATGTGGTGTTGGAGCGCTCGTTCGGCGCCCCCACCATTACCAAGGACGGCGTGTCGGTCGCCAAGGAAATCGAACTGAAGGACAGGTTCGAGAACATGGGCGCGCAGATGGTCAAGGAAGTCGCTTCCAAGACCTCTGATGTTGCCGGTGATGGCACCACCACGGCAACCGTGCTGGCGCAAGCCATCGTGCAGGAAGGCATGAAATTCGTCGCCGCCGGCATGAATCCGATGGATCTGAAGCGCGGCATCGACAAAGCGGTCGTCGCCGTTGTTGAAGAACTGAAGAAAATCTCCAAGCCCTGCACCACCAGCAAGGAGATCGCCCAGGTCGGCGCCATTTCGGCCAACGCGGATGCGGTCATCGGCCAGAAAATTGCCGAAGCCATGGAAAAAGTCGGCAAGGAAGGCGTCATTACCGTCGAGGACGGCAAGGGTTTGGAAGACGAACTGGAAGTGGTCGAAGGCATGCAGTTCGATCGCGGTTACCTGTCGCCTTACTTCATCAACAATCCCGATCGCCAGATTGCGATTCTGGACAATCCATACATCCTGCTGCACGACAAGAAGATTTCCAACATCCGCGAACTGCTGCCAGTGCTGGAGCAGGTCGCCAAGTCGGGCCGCCCGTTGCTGATCGTGGCCGAAGACGTTGACGGAGAAGCGCTGGCGACGCTGGTGGTGAACAACATCCGCGGCATTCTGAAGACCTGTGCTGTCAAGGCGCCGGGCTTCGGTGATCGCCGCAAAGCCATGCTCGAAGACATCGCCACCCTCACCGGCGGTACCGTGATTGCCGATGAGGTCGGGCTGCAACTGGAAAAAGCGACCCTGAAGGATCTGGGCCAGGCCAAGAAGGTAGAAATCGGCAAGGAAGAAACCACGTTGATCGACGGCGCCGGCGATGGCAAGACCATCGAAGGACGTGTGAAATCGATCCGCAAGCAGATCGACGAAGCCACCAGTGATTACGATAAGGAAAAACTGCAAGAGCGCGTGGCGAAACTGGCTGGCGGTGTCGCGCTGATCAAAGTCGGCGCGGCAACCGAAGTCGAAATGAAGGAAAAAAAGGCGCGTGTGGAAGATGCGCTGCATGCAACCCGTGCGGCAGTCGAAGAAGGCATCGTGGCTGGCGGCGGTGTTGCGCTGATTCGCGCCCGCTCCGCGATTCTCAAACTCAAGGGTGACAATCTCGATCAGGACGCCGGTATCAAGATCGTGATTCGCGCGCTGGAAGAACCGCTGCGCTGGATCGTCGCCAATGCTGGCGATGAGCCTTCGGTGGTGCTCAACAAAGTGGCCGAAGGCAAAGGCAATTTCGGCTACAACGCTGCAACCGGCGAGTACGGCGACATGATGCAAATGGGTGTGCTGGACCCGACCAAGGTAACCCGTTACGCACTGCAAAATGCGTCCTCGGTGGCCGGCCTGATTCTGACCACTGCGGCGATGGTTGCCGATGCGCCGAAGGATGATCATTCCCACGGCGGTGGCGGCGGCGGTGGCATGGGCGGTATGGGTGGCATGGGCGGCATGGATATGTAACGTCTGTCCGCCAGTCACTGCTGGCGAATATGGTCGCTCCGTAGAAAAAGGGGCCCCGTTAAAAGCGGGGCCCTTTTGACTTTTGAGCGGGCGGGTAATACTCTCTTGGCGCTCGCACCGCCGCAAAAGGGTTTCGTGGCAGTTGGCGAATTCCTGCTCCGTTCAGGGTCAGGCGCATTGAACAAGCCGTCCGCTTGAGACGGGCCGAAGAACAAATAGTCGGAGGAGAACCGCATGGCCAACGCCCCCATGAACTGGGTAGCGATTGATGCAGATCCGCGTTTTCAGAAACTGCATCGCGAGAAGACGCGTTTCCTGTGGACGCTGATGATCATCTCAATCGTTTATTATTTTCTGCTTCCGGTGGGCGCTGCCTATTTCACCGATGTGTTCAGGATCAAGGTCTGGGGGCCGGTCAACGTCGGCATCCTGTTTGCCTTGTCGGAGTTCGTTGTCGCATGGGGCCTGGCCTATCTCTATGCACGTGTAGCCAGCCGCCGATTCGATCCCATGGCCGCAGACATTCTGAAAAACGCCGGATCCATGCTGGGAGCGAAAAAATGAAGACCGACCTTTTCATGCGCAGTCTGGTTGTTGCGCCCCTGCTTGGTTTTGGTGAAGCTGCGCTGGCGGCAAACGCCGGAGCTGTTCCCGACCGCTTCAAGTGGCTGGCCTTCCTGGTGTTCGGCCTCATTATCGGGCTGACCATGTATGTCACGTACCTCGCGGCCAAGCGCGTCAAGACCACACAGCAGTTCTACGCTGCCGGGCGCTCCGTAAGCGGCTTGCAGAACGGCTGGGCCATTGCGGGGGACTATCTGTCGGCGGCATCGTTCCTGGGTATTGCCGGCCTGATCTCGCTCTACGGATACGACGGCTTCATGTATTCGGTCGGCTGGCTGGTCGCCTACATCACGGTGTTGCTGGTGATCGCCGAGCCTTGCCGCAACATCGGCAAGTACACGCTTGGCGACATTCTGGCGTTCCGCAACGATCATAAGACTGCCAAGACCGTGGCGGCGGTGTCCACTATCACCGTCTCCATTTTTTACCTGACTGCGCAAATGGTCGGTGGTGGCGTGCTGGTGAAAACCCTGATCGGTATCGATTACGAGATTTCCGTCATTGTCGTCGGTGTCCTCATGCTGGCCTATGTCGTGTTCGGCGGCATGGTCGCCACGACGTGGGTGCAGATCATCAAGGCCGTTCTGCTGGTGGCGGCTTCAATCCTGCTGGTGATGTTCACCTGGGCGCCTTACGGGTTCAGTCTGCCTGGCTTCATGGAAGCCGTGGTGGGTGATGCCAAGGTACAGGCGCAGGTCGGGCGCTTGCTGGGTGACGCCGCCTCCAGCATGACTGGCGAAGAACTCGGCCAGCGCTTTCTGGAGCCCGGACTGTTCCTGAAAAACCCGATCGATCAGATATCGCTGGGAATGGCACTGGTGCTCGGCACGGCGGGCATGCCGCATATACTGATGCGCTTCTTTACCGTGCCGAATGCGCAACAGGCGCGCATATCTGTGATCTGGGCGATGGCTATCATTGGTGGTTTCTACGTGCTCACGCTCATCATCGGTACCGGCGCCGCCATCAATGTGGGCGCGAGCAAGATCGCCGCGATCGATGCGGGCGGCAATATGGCCGGCCCTCTTCTGGCCCAGTATGTCGGCGGTGGTCCGGAGTCAATGCTCGGAAATCTGTTTCTTGCGTTCGTTGCGGCCGTGGCTTTTGCAACCATCGTCGCAGTAGTCGCGGGCCTGGTTCTGGCCTCGGCGTCGGCCATGTCTCACGACCTCTGGGTCGGCGTCATTAAAGGAGAGCATGCCACGCAGGAAGAAGAAGTGCGCGCCGCCCGCATCTCGTCGCTGATCGTGGGTGCGGCGGCGATTGCCATTGGCATCCTGGCCAAGGGGCAGAATGTCGCGCATCTGGTGGCGCTGGCTTTCGCGGTCGCGGCATCGAGCAATCTGCCTTGCGTGCTGCTCACCCTCTATTGGAAACGCTGCAATACCGGCGGCATCGTGGCTGGAATGGTGGTGGGCGCCGTCTCTGCCATCGGTCTGGTACTGGTGTCCCCCAATATGACCTATCCCGCGCTGGAGCTGGTCAAGGCGCAGAAAGCAATGGACGCAGCGCCGGCGCGGATTGCCAAGATTGAAGCCGACCTGGCCGCAGTCACTGATCCGGCAGCGAAGGAATCGTTGGAACTTGGATTGAACAAAGCGCGTGCCGATGCAGACAAAGCACAGGCCAATCTGAAGAAATTCGAAGGGCAGACAACCAGCATCGTCGGTCTGGAGAAACCACTCATCGAGCTGAAGAATCCCGGGCTGTACTCCATTCCGCTTGGCTTCCTGTTTGTCATACTTGGCTCGCTGTTCTGGCGCGACAAGAAAGCAGAGGAAATGTGGGAGGAACTCTATGTCCGGCAAAACACCGGAATTCACGCTGAGCAGGCCGCCGCCCACTAACTGATCCTCTAACGCGCGAAAGCCCTCACGCCAGTTGCGCTGCAGTCAGGACCACGCCCCGTCGCAAAAAACGACGGGGCTTTTCATTGATGAGATCCTTGGGACGACGAAGAGTACCGGTAATTTTCCGTGAGCCCGATACGGCAGCTTACAAACCGTATTCGACTGGCTATAATGTGCGGCCTTCCGTGGGCGGCAGCGCGGATATCGAATCCGAATCTGCCTCGGGTTACAGTTGCAAACGGGGGCCAAGTAGCTCAGTCGGTAGAGCAGAGGACTGAAAATCCTTGTGTCGGTGGTTCGATTCCGCCCTTGGCCACCATCCCACAATCCAGCGAAGTCCAAAGTAGTCCTTAACCCTCAGAAATAACGTAACTTTCCCGCCGTAGTGCGTCCAATCGGGGGCAACAGCGTCCATTGACATCCGGGGGCAACTGGGGGCAAGATTGGGGGCAACTCCGGAAAGAACGGCCGGAAAACGCAAAAGTTGCCCCCAGATTATGCCCAGGAGTTGCCCCATGCCCCTTACCGATATCGCCATTCGCAACACAAAGCCCGGCCCCAAGGCCAAACGCATGTTTGACAGCGGCGGGCTTTACCTCGAAGTGTCTCCTACTGGTGGCAAGTGGTGGCGGCTCAAGTACCGG
>JANNTE010000418.1:0-4377 GCA_031403365.1 Betaproteobacteria bacterium
CCGCGTAATGCCCGGCCATCAAGTCCACCACTGCCACGCCGACGCGCTGCGGCATGGTGCCGGGCATCTCCTCCGGTTCGCCGTTCACGCTCATCAGCCCGCACATCGCCTGCACGATCGGATCGTAGCCCGCGCGCGAAGCAAAAGGCCCGGTCTGGCCAAAACCGGTGATCGAGCAGTAGATCAAGCCTGGATACAACGCGTGCAGCGAAGCGTAGTCAAGACCGTAGCGTGCCAGATCGCCGACCTTGTAATTCTCGATCAGGATGTCGCACTGGCCGGCCAATTCTCGAATTCGATTCTGTGCCGCTGCATCGGCGAGATCGAGCGTGACCGATTTCTTGCCGCGGTTACAGCTCACGAAATAAGTGGATTCGGAAGTGTCCCTGCCCTGTGCATCTTTCACATACGGCGGACCCCAGCCGCGCGTGTCGTCCCCGGTTCCGGGGCGCTCGATCTTGATCACCTCCGCGCCCAGGTCGGCCAGAATCTGCGTCGCAAACGGCCCGGCGAGTACGCGGGTGAGATCGAGAATGCGGGTTCCCTGCAATGGTCCACTCATGATGGTTTCCTGAAATTAAATTCTCAACGCCAAGGCGTGAAGAACGCAAAAGAAGCGAAGAGAAAGAATAAAGGATATTACTCAGGATTCGACGCGATGGGCGAGTGTGTCCCGTCGTTCTCGCGCAGGGCAGATCAGCAAAGTATAAACCGCTGGTACTGCGAATCCGTCAGCGCCGAAAATGAATCTTGTCCAGATTTCGGTCTGAGAGCAGGCTTTTGGCCAACTCCATGGCATTGAGTAAAATCGAGGCGTTTTGGGAAGATTACGCGAATGCCACTTGTATATCTATGAGGACGTTACGTAATGTCCCGCCGATTTATGCGTCAAATTGACGGGATATTTTTCGTCAATGGGACGCTTTCTTATAGACCCTTAGTGTGCCTCCCCTCTATAAGTACCTTCCCGCAAAGTACGTTCAGTCATTTGTCCGCGACGGCGCTGTTCTCTTTCGGTCACTCTCCTACTTCCGCGACTACGAGGACGCGCAGGTGCGGGGCGATGAGTTCGAAGGTACAAGACTCCATCGCCCGCAGAGTGGGCTGGAAATCACACTTACTGAAACCCAGCAGAAGATCTCCTTGCCCCATTCCTTCGAGTCAACCGCAAATGAAGACGATATCTTCGTCTTCTGTCTCAGCACCCTTCTCAGCGCAGAACTTGCTGTCCAGTTCCAATCAAGCGCCTGCGTCGAGATTCATAACCCAGCCAGGTTTATTGCGGGCGTTCGTGCGGCTCTGCTGCGTAGACCATCAATCAAAAGCAAGTGGCTCGTTCATGGCGAGGTCAAGTACTACACGCCTGACCAGCCACCGATTGTCGATTGGGCTCTTCCTGAGCGGATCACAATGTCGAAGCTAAGCGTCTACATTCCGCAGCATGAGTACCGGCTCGCATTCGCGGTCAACGACGCATTCCGCGTCGAAAACACCCACCTCCGCCTCGTGTCGTCTGGGGAACGCAAGCGCCCACAATCAACGTCGCACCCAGAACGTCTCTTCAAAATTGGTAGTCTCGCGAGTATATGCACTGTCCATCGCTTCGGCTGAACGGGTTTAACCGTTCGTTGCGCCCGACTCGCTACATCGGGCTTCGCCCGCTTCCGCGAGCGGATGAACTCAAACGCTAGAACGTTAATGACGTTACCAACATGGCTAAAGAGGCCGGGTGTCATAGCCAGGGATCACGTCTTTCAAAATCGCACGTTCTTTCCGCTAATGGCATCTTGCCTGCGCAGTTTGACAATTCCTCGCACACCGCTATTCAGCCTTGGCACCCGACGCCTTGATGATCGGTCGCCATTTCTCCGTTTCGTCCCGGATCAGTTTGGCAAGTTCTGCGCCGCTGCTGCTCCTGGGCTCAAATCCCGCTTCAACTAACCGCGCCTGTGTTTTCGGGTCGTTGACGAGGGCAACGAGTGCGCGCTGCAAGCGTTCAACCACAGCAGGCGGCGTGCCGGCGGGAACAAATATGCCGAGCCAGGAGTGCGCGCTGTAGCCTTTCAGTCCTGATTCGGCGACGGTGGGCACTGCGGGCAGAAGCGCCGAGCGCCTATCCGATGCCACGGCGATGGCGCGCAGTTTGCCGGCGCGAATATGAGGGAGCGCGGAGGCGATGCTGTCGAACATCAACTGCACGCGGCCGCCGAGGAGATCGACCAGCGCGGGGGCGCTGCCGCGATAAGGCACATGCAGCAGTGAGATGCCTGCCATGTGCTGCAGCAGTTCGGCTTCCAGATGCGAAACGGTGCCGTTGCCTTGCGAGGCGACATTGAGTTGCCCGGGGTTTTTCTTCGCCAGTTGCACGAGCTCCGGCACGGACTTCGCCGGAACATCGTTATGCACGAGCAGCACATGGGGCAGATTGGCGATGAGCGATACCGGAATGAAATCGCGCGCGATGTCGTAGCCGGGATCAGGATACAGCGTGGCGGCAATTGCGTAGATGGATGCCGGCGCCATGAGCAACGTGTAGCCATCGGGCGGCGCTTTTGCGGCGATTTGCGCGCCGAGATTGCCGCCCGCGCCGGCGCGGTTATCGATGACGACCGGCTGCCCGAGCCTGGCGCCGAGCTGGTCACCGACCAGGCGCGCGAGTCGGTCGGTGCCGCCGCCAGCAGGAAAGGGCGCGATCATGCGCAGGGTGCGTTCGGGATAGTCGGCTGCGCAGGTTGCGCTCGCAGCGATGAACACAACTGCGGCGAATGCGATTCGGCATGAAGTTAACATCATCGGTGTGCCCTGCGAGAAACTCTCACCGCAGAGGGCGCTGAGGACGCTGAGGAAGGGCCAATGAACTCTTTTCCGGGCCGGAGATTTTCATTCTGGTTTTTCCTCTGCGTCCTCAGTGTCCTCTGCGGTAAGCACTTTAAGCAATCGTGTGAGACGCACCAGAATACAACGAAGCCGTTATGATGTCTCCGGAGGAGGGATTATGACACTCAGAACCGAGGAAGCTGCGGCAGCGCTGATGCGCGACCACGCGGCGAAGAAAAAAATCGTGCCCTTCGCGCGCGATTACGGCGCGACCGATCTGGCGGGCGCTTACGCGATTCAAGCGGCCTATGTGAAACGACTCGAAGTGAAACTGGGGCGGCGCGTGGGCTACAAGATCGGACTCACCTCGAAGCGCATGCAGGAGATGTGCGGGGTCGATCATCCGAATTCCGGCGTGGTGTTCGAACAGCGGGTGTTGAAGAGCGGTGCCACCCTTTACTTGTCGAACCTGGGCCGGCTCGGCATCGAATTCGAATGCTGCGCGCGGCTGGGCAAGCCGCTGGCGCCGCGCGGCACGCCATATACGCTCGAGGACGTGGCCGCTGCCGTGGATGCCGTGTGCCCGGCATTTGAGGTCATCGATGACCGCAATTCCGATTACCCGCTCGACCTGCTTTCGCTGGTTGCCGACAACTCATGGAACGAAGGCAATGTGCTGGGCGAATTCACCAGCTCCTGGCCTGAACTGGACAAGACGAAGAGCGTGCTTGAATGCAACGGCAAGGTGATCGACGAAGGCCAGGGTTCGGATGTGCTGGGTCACCCGTTCGAGCCGCAGCGCTGGCTCGCCAATAATCTCAACGAGTTGGGCCAGACGCTGAAAGCCGGCGAAATCGTTCTGACCGGAAGCTGGGTGCGAACCCGCTTTCCCCAGGCGGGAGAGCACTACCGCTACACCATCGTTGGCGTGGGTTCGGTAGAGGTGAGCCTGGCCCAATGAATGAACGGTCTTGGCCGTTCAGGCCCGTTTCATTTTCCGCGCGAATTTCGCCCTGAATTTCGCGAGTTTTGGCGCGACGACGTACTGACAGTAGGGTTGATCGGGATTGTTCGCGAAGTATTCCTGATGATATTTTTCCGCAAGATGGAACTGAACTGCCGGCACGATTTCGGTGACGATCACTGAAGGAATATCTTTTTCGGCCGACAACGCAGCAATGATTTCCTAAGGCCGTTCACATTCGCCAAAAAAGCACTTGACTGGAAACGCGCGGGTTGAAAGACGGCGGCCATGACAAAAAACAAAGTCACGACAACGGCTGCGGTTCAAACTTCGGACGCAAACAACCTCGCGCCCGAATTCCTTCGGACGCCGGGAGTAGAGAAAGTTTTCGGCCTCAAGCGGGGGACGCTTTACAACTTGGAAGCCGGCGGGTCTATCCGGGGAACTCTGCTTCGCGTGCGCGGCCAAAAGAGCGGCGTGAAGCTTTGGAGTGTTGACAGCATCAGAAAGTTCATCGCCGGACAAGCTGCGCGGTAAGGAAAACGAAATCCCCGCCCGCCGGCTGCCTACCACAGCTTGCCGACGAACGGGGCGAT
>JANNTE010000419.1:0-2713 GCA_031403365.1 Betaproteobacteria bacterium
TCATCAAGGATCTGACAGCAACTTACCGCGAGCGGCCGGAAGCGCATCTGGCCGTGGCACAGGCTTACGTGGCTGCCGGCAAGTATGCCGAAGCGCTGGTGCAGATACGCGAAGCGATGAATCTGCGCCCCTCCTGGGAAACCGGGGCGTTGTTCCAGGCGCAATTGTTGAATCGCGAATCCCGCGCCAGTGCTCTGGCCTACCTGTCAGATTTTCTTGCCGCGCACCCGAAAGCTCAGGAGGTAAGGCTCGCGTACGCCCGCCAACTGATTAACGGCAAGGATTTTGCACCAGCGCGCGCGGAGTTCCAGCGACTTCTGGACGATAATCCCAGTAATGGCGACATTGCCATCACGGTGGCCTTGTTGTCGGTGCAGATGAACGACTTCGATGTCGCCGAGACCCAGTTGAAGCGCGTTCTGGAGCTGGATTACAAGGACCCGGACGCGGTACGGTTTCATCTCGGTCAGGTCAACGAAGAACGCAAGCGCTTTGACGAGGCTGCGAAATGGTACTTGTCAGTGATGCAGGGCGAGCAGTTCGTCTCGGCACATGCCAGGTATGCGCGGATGCTGGCCAGACAGAACAAGCTTGCCGAGGCCCGGTTGCATCTGCAGGGCCTGGTGCCATTGGACGGAGAGCAGCGCATCCAGATTCTGCAATCCGAAGCGCAGCTCCTCAGGGAGGCAAAGGAATACCAGGAGTCATTCAATGTGCTCAAGAAAGGGTTGGATGCACAACCGGACCAGCCTGAACTTCTTTACGACGTTGCGCTGGCTGCCGAGAAGATTGACCGCATTGATCTGGTCGAATTCAATTTGCGCCGATTGCTCGTCCTCAAGCCCGAGCACGCCCAAGCCTACAACGCGCTGGGCTACACGCTTGCCGACCGCACCGAACGACTAACCGAGGCGCGCGAGTATATTGAGAAAGCCCTTAAGCTGTCCCCGGACGACCCGTTCATTCTCGACAGCATGGGATGGGTCGAATACCGCCTGGGACGCCTTGCCGCGAGTTTGCAATTTCTGGAACGTGCCTTCCAGGTGCGCCCTGATCCCGAGATCGCCGCCCACTTGGGCGAAGTGCTCTGGGTCAAGGGCGACAAGGCTGGTGCCGAGAAAATCTGGCGCGAGGCCCTGCACGAGCATCCGGAAAGCGACGAACTGAAGAAAATAGTCAACAAGTTTCTGCGCTGACCTGGTTCATGTTCGATCGGTTCGGCAGGCTTGGACTCTTCACTATTCTTGTTCTTGCGCAATGGCTGACCGGCTGCGCCGTGTTGCGCCCCGCTCAGGATCTGCCCGCTTCGAATGCTTCAATAGACCGGTTTTTGCTTCATGGCCGAGTGGCGGTCAAGCTTGATGAGCGCGGTTACGCAGCCGGTTTGCGCTGGCGCCATTCCCCGACGGGCGATTCGGTAACGCTGCTTTCACCGCTGGGCTCCGTGGTCGCAGAGATCGAGTCCGACGGGGAAGGTGCCAAATTAACCACCTCGGACAATAAGATTCATCGCGCGAACGACGTTCAGTCCCTGACACGTGAAGTTCTCGGATGGGATCTGCCGCTGTCGGGGCTGCGCTACTGGGTGACCGGACGAGCCGACCCGGCTCTGCCGGTGCAGTCGCAGGACCGTGACGACGCGCAGCGGCCGACGAGTCTGACGCAAAGTGAATGGACGGTCACCTACCTCTCGTACTTCGGTGCAAGCGCGATGCCGGCGCGCATGCTGCTCGTCCATGACCGGCTCAAACTGCGCCTGATTGTTGATCGCTGGGAGTTGCCCAAGTGACATGCGCTGCGGTCGTGTTTCCGGCCCCCGCGAAACTCAACCTGTTCCTGCACGTGGTTGGGCGCAGAGAAGACGGCTACCACCTGCTGCAAACCGCATTCCGTTTTATCGATTTTGGCGACGACCTGAGTTTCACAGTACGCGATGACGGCGCCATTCGTCGCGTCAACGCGCTGCCTGGCGTGGCCGCCGAGCAGGATTTGAGTATCAGGGCCGCGCGGGCACTGCAAAGCGCGTCCGGGTGCCGTCTTGGGGCGGATATCGGTATTTTGAAACGACTGCCCATGGGCGGCGGGCTCGGTGGAGGCAGCTCCGATGCCGCGACCACTCTGATCGTCTTGAATCGTTTGTGGCATACCGGACTTTCGCGCTTTCGGTTGCAGCAGCTGGCGCTGACTCTGGGCGCCGATGTTCCGGTGTTCGTATTCGGCCAAAACGCATTTGCCGAAGGTATTGGCGAGCGCCTGCAGGCGCTTTCGCTGCCGTCTGCGTGGTATCTGATACTGGTGCCGGAACTGGCTGTTTCCACTGCGGAAATCTTCTCCGATGTTGAATTGACACGTAATACGAATGCAATCACAATGGCCGCCTTTTCGGTTGGCCAGGGCCGCAACGATCTTGCGCCGGTGGTGTGTCGGCGCTATCCGCAGGTGGCCCGTCATCTTGAATGGCTGCGCCAATTCGGCGATGCCCGCATGAGCGGATCCGGGGCTTGCGTGTTCTGCGCGTTCCACGACGAAGAGCGTGCGCGTAAGGTGCTGGCTGAATTGCCGGCGGACATGAAAGGCTTCGTGGCGCGCGGGCTGGATCGCCATCCTCTGTGGTCCGAGGGCGAATAGGGTAATTGCGTGAGCAGGTTTTTGGGGAGTCGCCAAGTGGTAAGGCACCGGATTTTGATTCCGGCATTCGTAGGTTCGATCCCTA
>JANNTE010000420.1:0-8661 GCA_031403365.1 Betaproteobacteria bacterium
GGCGCGGCGCAAATCGGCTGAGAAACGCGGGGGCGACTGGCAACGGATTGATTTGGACAAGGTGGACATCGCGGCGGATACCGATGACGACATCGCGCAACTGGCCGGGGTACCGCAGGCAGTGCTGCGAGCGGCGAAAAAACATCTGGCCAGACTCGAACAGGACGCCGCCGCACGCAGCCCGCAGGGAGACTTGTTCTCCGCGCCGGCACCCCGACTCAATCTGGAAGATCAGCGATTGCGGCAGGCGCTGCACGAACTCGATCCCGACGCGCTCTCACCCAAGGCGGCGCACGAACTGCTCTACCGGCTGAAGGCCATCGCGGACCAACGTGATTGAGAAAAAGCGGCCCGGCCTCCGGTCCTGATTGACCGGACCCTCCTCAGACTAGGGATTAGCCACCTGCGCCGCGTTCACGCTTTCGCGCTCGCGCGCGATCGCCTCGGCAAGCTGCACCACCGCCATCGCGTAGTTCTTGCTGCGGTTATAGCGCGTGATAACGTAGAAATTATTCAGCGCCAGCCAGTGCTCTGCGTCGTGTTCGCCTTCCAGTGCGAATAAACCAGCCGGCAGGTCTTCGGCCAACGGCACGGTGGATTCGATGCCTTTGATGAGCATCTGCGACAGCGGCATGTGCGGTTTGACGCCGAGCTCGAGAATCTCACTGTGCTGCGTCCCGCTCACGCGCGCGGGCAGCACGATCGGTTGTCCGGCCGCCCAGCCGAAGTGGTGCAGATAGTTCGCGACGCTGCCGATGACGTCGGCGAGATTGTCCCAGAGGTTGATTCTCTGGTCGCTGTCGAAATCCACCGCGAAGCTCCGGTAGCTGGTCGGCATGAATTGGGGCATGCCCATGGCACCGGCGAAGGAACCCTTTACCTCCAGCGCATCCAGGTCGTTGTCGCGCGCGAGCAGCAGAAACTGCTCCAGTTCGGCACGAAAATAGTCCGCGCGCCTGGGCACATCGAAACCCAGGGTATAGAGCGCATCTATGACCCGAAACGAACCGGTTCGTTTGCCGTAGATGGTTTCGACACCGATGATGGCGACAACGATCTCCTCCGGCACACCGTAGACGTCGCGCGCGCGCTTGAGCAGTTCCGCGTTCTCGTTCCAGAACGTCACGCCGGCGCTGGTCCGGGTTGGCGTTACGAAAATGGTCTTGAATTCGTGCCAGGGCTTTGAGGTTGAAGGCGCATTGATGGCCTTCACCACGCCTTCATGAGTCTGCAACTGGGAAAACATCTGCCGCAGCGCCTCTTCGTCGAACTGGTGCTTGCGTTGCATTTGGGCGATGAACTGCTCGACCTCCGGCCTGAGCTTTACCTTGACCGGGGCTTGCGCCAGCGTCGAGAACGATGCCCCGATAAACAGCAGCCAGGCGGCAACCAGGGCGCGCGACCAGGTCATTGTACGGACACCGCGCGATCGATCGTCACGCGAACCCCGCTCTGTCCGGGTGCCACGCTGCCGCTGGCGCCTTCAAGATCGCCGGCCGCAGGAGCCGCGCCGCCGCTTTTGGACACGCGGGCGGCGATCACTAATTCACCGAACTGGGACAGTTTCATCTCCGGCATCATAGCCATGGAATCATCAAATGAAAAACGGTAGGGAAGATCGGCGACCGTGATCTTGCTGATTGCCAGCGGCATGCGCGGCCCTTTGGCGGCGCGCGCGAACACAAATACCGTGTCTTCGGCTTTGACCGCGCTCTTCAGCGAGCCTGCCAGTTCCACAATGCCGCTCACCCGCTCCTTGCCTGCCGCTGCCGTTGCCGCTGCGAGAGGTTTGCCCATCATCCGGGCCTTGGACTCCGCAATTCCCTTTTGCAACGCTTGTGCCAGCTCCGCATTGGCGCCGGGCTGCCGGATAATCGCTTCCCAGTGACGAATCGCTGTCCGGTAATCCTTGCGCTCGAATGCGGCGCTGCCGGCCAGTGTCAGGACCTTGACATTGTTCGCGTCGATTCTGAGGGCGCGATCAAGCAGCCTGGTCGGCTCACCGACCAGGGAACGACCCGAGGCCAGGGCCAGTGATTCCGCAAAATCGGCCATCAGATCGGCGTCCCGCGGCGTGAGTTTCAGCGCATGGCCAAACGCTTCGTTGGCTTCTCCGAAACGCTCCATGGCCCGATAGGCCCGGCCAAGCATCAGCCATCCCTGCGCGTCGTCCGGATTCTGCCGCATGCGTTCGGCCAGCGCGGTCGTCATGTCGCGAAACTGATCCGGGGTAATCGATGATGCATCCTGCGTCGTGGCGCGCGGCGCCGTCACTCCTTGCGGACTTCCCAGGTGCCAGTACAGCAGCCCCGCCGACAAAGGCATCAGGATGCCGATGAGTATCGGCACCGTCTTGCCCAAGGCGGATTGCGTCGGCGTAGTCACACGGGCCGGCGACGGCTCGGCCGCTTCTTCGAGCACCCGCCTTTCGAGTTCGGTCCTGGCCTGCGCATAGCGATCCGCGCCCAGGGTTCCGGCATCCAGGTCGGCTGCCAGTTCCGCCAACTGATCCCGGTGAATATCGAGATTGGCAACTTCACGCCCGGTCGCGGGCCCGCACCCACGCACAAGCAGGGGCCACAACACGAACATCAGCGCGACTGCGAGCAGGCAAGCGGCTGCGACAAAGAAGGCAATCACCGGGTATTTCCTGCCGATTCTTCGCCCGAGTCGCCCACCGAGTCGCCGCGCAGTAATGCCTCTGCCCGGGCATGGTCATGTGCTGTGAGTTCACCATCGCCGATTTGACGGCGCCGGCTGCGCAGGTACATCGCAAGTGCAAGTACGCCGATCAGCAAAAGCGCGAACGGTCCCGCCCAGAGCAGCGCGGTGCTTGCCTTGAACGGCGGGTCGTAGAGCACGAAGTCGCCGTAGCGAGCCACCATGTAGGCACGGATTTCGTCGTCGCTTTTGCCCGCCTGCATCTGCGCGCGCACCTGGTTCTTGAGATCGATGGCCAGATCGGCATGCGAATCGGCGAGCGACTGGTTCTGGCACACCAGACAGCGCAGCTCCGAAGCAAGCGCAGTGATGCGTTTTTCCAGTTGCGCATCCTCTTTCGCCATCGCCGGTGGCGGTAACGAAACGAGCAAAAACAGCAGAAGAATAATTTTCATCCCTGGAGCTTTCTGACCAACGGCAGAATTTTCTGCTCCAGTATCGGCACCGTGACCGGCCCGATGCGCTTGTAGCGGATGATGCCATCGCGGTCGATCACATAAGTCTCCGGAACGCCGTAGACGCCGTAGTCGATGCCCACCCGCCCGTCGCTATCGGTAATCGAAATCGTGTAGGGATTGCCGTGTTTGCCCAGCCACTTCAGCGCGTCGGCGCGCTGATCCTTGTGGTTGAGTCCATAGATCGGCACCACATTCTGTTTCGAGAACTGCACCAGCAGTGGATGCTCGTCCAGACAGGCCACGCACCAGGACGCCCAGACGTTGAGTATCCAGACCCGGCCTTTCAGATCATCGGTTCCGAGCATTCTGGCCGGCTCGTGCAATTGCGGCAACCGGAACGCGGGCGCCGGCTTGTCGATCAGAGGCGAGGGAACTTCGCGCGGGTTCAGCCCCAGGCCCGCGGCCAGGAATACGGCCAGCACCAGAAAAATTGCCAATGGCAGAAAACGTCTCATTGCGATGGAGTCAACAGGAAACAGGCCACAACAATCGGAAACTTCATGGCTCAGGCGAATGCGGCTCAGGCGACTGCGGCGCCGATGCCAGCCGCTTCGCGTGCACTTGCGCGCGCAAGCCGGTAACGGCGGTCGCAGATGGCGAGTATGCCGCCTAACGCCATTAGAAATGCCCCACCCCAGATCCAGTCAATGAAGGGCTTGTGATACACCCGCACAACCCAGGCATTGCCCTCGACCGGCTCGCCCAGCGACACATACAGATCGCGCGTGAATCCGGTATCGATGTCGGCTTCGGTCATCGACATCTGCTGCACCGGATAGAAGCGCTTCTCGGGAAACATTTCGCGAATTTTCTTCCCGCCACGGGCGACGGAAATGGTGGCACGCGTGGCTTCGTAGTTAGGACCCGGCACCTGGTTCAGCGCATCGAGCGTGAAGCTGTAGCCGCCGATCTCGACGCTGTCGCCCAACTGCATGCGGACGTCCTTTTCCGTCTCGTAGCCCTTGACCAGGGTCACGCCAACGATGAACACCGCGACGCCCAGGTGCGCAAGCAGCATGCCGTAGTAGCCGCTGGGCAGCGCACGCAACTGCGCGCCGACACCGAGCCCGCTGGTGGCGCGCAGTTGCGCGACGCGTTGTTTGAGGTTGACAAACGTGGCGCAAAAAACCCACAAGGCCATGAGCAGGCCGAAGGCGATCATGGGTGTCCATTTTCCGAGCGTAAAGGGCAGCAGCAACGCGCTGATCAGCGCCACGGCGAATGCCCATTTGAGGCGCGCCGCCATTTCCGGCAGTTGCGCCTGCTTCCACTTCGCGATCGGACCCACGCCCATCAGGAAAATGGCGGGAGCCATGAGCGGCACGAATACCGAATCGAAGTAAGGCGGACCCACCGATATTTTTCCCAGCCCCAGCGCATCCAGAAACAGCGGATAGAGGGTGCCGAGCATGACCGAACCCGCAGCCACCAGCAGCAGCACGTTGTTCGCCAACAACGCCGATTCACGGGAAATCAATTCAAATTTTCCGCCAAGGCCGACGCGCGGCGCGCGCCAGGCAAACAGCGCCAGCGAGGCGCCGATGACAATGACCAGGAACGCCAGGATAAATACGCCGCGCGCCGGGTCGGTCGCAAACGCATGTACGGAGGTAAGCACGCCGGAGCGCACCAGGAAAGTTCCCAGCAAGGACAATGAGAACGCGACAATGGCGAGCAGCACCGTCCAGACGCGAAAGCCGCCGCGCTTTTCCGTCACCGCCAGCGAATGCATCAGCGCGGTGCCTACGAGCCAGGGCATGAACGAGGCATTCTCCACCGGATCCCAGAACCACCAGCCGCCCCAACCCAGCTCGTAATACGCCCAGCCACTGCCCAGCGCGATGCCTACGGTGAGAAATACCCAGGCCATGGTCGTCCACGGACGCGACCAGCGCGCCCAGGTGGCGTCAAGCTTGCCGCCCAGCAAGGCGGCGATCGCAAACGCAAATGCCACCGAAAAGCCGACGTAACCCATGTAGAGCATGGGCGGGTGAATCACCATGCCGGGGTCTTGCAGCAGCGGATTGAGATCTCGCCCGTCGGGCGCGGCAGGCAACAGGCGCTCGAAGGGATTGGAGGTAAACAGCATGAACAGCAAAAAGCCAATCGATATCAGCGCCATCACGCCGAGAATGCGGGCCACCATTTCCAGCGGCAGATGCCGGCTGAACACGCTGACCGCGAGCATCCATACCGTGAGCATCAACACCCACAGCAACAACGAACCTTCGTGGCTGCCCCAGGTTGCGGCCAGACGGTAGAACCATGGGAGACCGGAATTGGAGTTCGAGGCAACGTTGAGTACGGAGAAATCGTTGTTGATGAAGCAATAGGCCAGACAGCCAAACGCGAGTGCGGCGAATACGAACTGGCCCTGGGCCGCAGGACGGGCAACACTCATCCAGGCCATGTCGCCGCGTGCGGCACCAACCAGCGGCAGGATCGCCTGCGCAACGGCAACACATAACGCGACGATCAGGGCGAAATGTCCGAGCTCTGGAATCATAAGACGGCAGTGAACGACGAACGATAGACGGTGAACGGAAAATACACGTAACTGGCGCGAAGCCGGTCCCTTGCGACAAACACCAATTCTGCTTTGATCATTGACATGTTTTGTTGACCATTCACCGGTAACCGATCAGCGTTTATCGACCAGGGTCTTCTGCGATTCCTGCATCGCCTTGTTGGCGCGTTCCAGAGCATCCGCCGCTTCCGGTGGCATGTAGTTCTCGTCGTGTTTGGCCAGCACTTCGGAGGCGGCGAACACACCGTCTGCGCCGAGCTTGCCCTGGGCCACGACCCCTTTTCCCTCCTTGAATAGGTCCGGAAGTATGCCGGTAAAGGTGACAGGGACGTTCCTTGCGGTATCGGTCACGACGAAGTGGACGGTCAACCCGTCGGGCTGACGCTTGACGCTGCCCGCTTCAACCAGTCCACCAATGCGGAAATTGCGTCCTTGTGGCGCTTCGTTCGCAGCGATCTGGGTTGGAGTATAGAAAAACACCAGATTGCTCTGAAACGCGTTGAGCACCAGCATTGTGGCGCCGCCCAGAACCGCAAGTCCGGCCAGAATCAGTGCAGTGCGTTTATGTCGGGGTTTCATCGGCATTCAATCGGTCTGAGGCTCCGCGGTATGACCCGGCCGCGCGCGAAGGGTTCGACCGCGCCGGATCAGGGCAATGATTTCCGCGGCGATCACCAGTGCCGTCATCGCATAGGCGCCCCATACGTACAACCCTTTGCCGCCCATGGTGAAAAATTCCGCCGCGCTTGCCCATTGCATTTCAGCCCTCCCCCAGTTGTTTGACCCAGGCCGCATTGCGCTCACGAACCAGGATCTCGCAGCGCACCCGCATCAATGCCGCCGCAATCGAATAGGCCCAGAACGCAAGAACCATCACCAGCATGCCGGTCAGCATGATACTGGCCATGGTGGGCGCGCGGGTGAGGCTCACCGACGAACCCTGATGCAGGGTGTTCCACCATTTCACGGAAAAATAAATGATCGGCACGTTGATCACGCCCACCAGCGCCAGCACCGCGGAGGCCTTGTCGGCACGGCGTGGGTCATCAATTGCGGCCACCAGCGACAGATAGCCCAGATACAGGAACAGCAATATGAGTTCGGAGGTCAGGCGCGCATCCCACACCCACCAGGTGCCCCAGGTCGGCCGGCCCCAGAAGGCGCCGGTCCACAAGGCGATAAACGTCATCAGCGCGCCGGTCGGCGCCAGAGCGTGGGCCATCATCGATGAAAGCCGGGTATTGAATGCCAGGCCGATGCCGGCCCAAAAGGCCATCACCAGGTAAATGAGCATGGACATCCACGCCGCCGGCACGTGAATGAATATGATCCGGTAGGACTCGCCCTGTTGAAAATCCGTGGGCGCGACGAAAAAACCGATATACAGGCCGATCAGGGCAAGGATAACGGCGCTGCCCATGAACCAGCGCACCATGCGTCCGGCCAGCGGATAGAACGTCTGCGGTGAGGAATACTTGAACCAGTTCATGTTGCCAATCGATTCGCGAATTGGATTTATTCCAGAGAGATTCTCAAAGCCATGGCGCTCGCCCAGGGCGCGAACACCAGCGCGGCGAGCGACATGGCGCCCAGCAAAGACAAGTGCCCCGCCGCGTTCATACCGGTCGCGGCTGCGGTCACGGCGCCCGCGCCAAACACCAGCACCGGCACATACAGCGGCAGCACCAGCACGGCGATCAACGCACCGCCGCCGCGCACGCCCAGGGTCAAGGCCGCGCCAACCGCACCGATCAAAGACAAGGCCGGTGTGCCGATGAGTAACGAGGCCAGCAAAATCATCAGTGCATCACCCGGCAAATCGAACTGCAAGCCCATCAAAGGCGCGATCAGCACCAGCGGCAAACCCGTCGTCAGCCAATGCGCCAGCACCTTGGATAAAACCAGCAGCGTAAGCGGTTGTGGCGTAAGCACCAGTTGTTCCAGCGTGCCATCGGCGTAGTCGGTGGCAAACAAACGCGCCAGCGACAACATCGCAGCCAGCAGCGCCGCCACCCACACCACCCCCGGCGCGATTTCGCGCAAGGTGTCGGGTTGCGGCCCGACGCCGAGCGGAAACAGGCTCACGACGATGACAAAAAAGAAGAACGTCGTCGCCGCATCGCTGCGCCGGCGCAACGCGATCAGCAGATCGCGCCCGACCACCGCGCGGCAGGCAGCGAACACTGTGGAGCTCAATTGTCCGGCTCCAACTGCAGGGACTGAACCGGCGCTCCGGAAAGTTCTACTTCCTGATGCGTGGTGAACAATATCATGCCACCGTCGCGCAGATGTCCGAACATGCTCTGCTCGATGCGCCGCACCGATGCGGCATCAAGGGCGGCAAACGGCTCATCCAGAATCCACAGCGGCTTGTCGGCGGAGAAGCGCAATCGCACCAGCGCAACGCGGCGCTTTTGCCCCTGGGACAGGAACTTTGCCGGAAGGTCAGCCGCGCTCGCGAGCCCCTGCTCCGCCAGCGCCGCGCGCAACGCGCGGTCGCCGACCGGCATGCCGCAGAGCAAGAGCGCATGACGCAGATTCTCCACCGCGGTGAGATCGTCCTTCAGTGCGTTGGCGTGGCCGAGAAACAGCATCTGGCGACGATAATCCTCGCCGCACGCCGCGATACGCTCTGCATTCCAGAGAATATTGCCCGATTCCGCCGGCGACAGGCCGGCAACCATTCTCAGCAGGCTAGTCTTGCCGCTGCCGTTTTCGCCCCCGATGCGCAACGCTTGATGCGCATTGAGTCGAAATGACAGATTTCGAAAAAGACGCCGGTTGCCGCGAACACATTCAATCTCACTGGCCTGAAGCATTAATTTCCCGGATGGGGATGATGTGGCCGCGCCATTATATATGGCGCCCCAAGTCTGTCCGGTCGTTCGTTTGCCTCAATGCCAAGGCGCAGCCCCGCAAGCGCGACGCATGCTTTCTCCTCCGGGCGCCTCTGGA